>NZ_FRFF01000041.1 GCF_900143625.1 Nocardiopsis sp. JB363 | reverse complement strand
CGCCACCTCCCAGCACGTGACCTGGCGCACCGAAGACCTGGACCAGGGGGTCCGGCTGGAACTCGCCCCGGTGCGCGGGGCCTCCTCGACCGAACTCGTCCAACCCGAACACACCGGACAGACCGCGGACCGTCAGTACTACCGGGTCACCCTCACCGATCTGACCCCCGACACCGAGTACCGCTACCGCGTCGTTCCCGGCGAGGGCGCGGCCGGGCGTTGGCAGAGCTTCACCACCGCTGACACCGACGCGGTGCCCTTCGACTTCCTCTACTTCGGCGACATCCAGAACAACATCGGCTCGGAGGCCACCCCCGTGGTTCGGGCCGCCTTGTCCGCCGAGCCCGACGCCGAACTCGCGGTGCACGCGGGCGACCTGATCGACCACGCCGAGAACGACTCGCAGTGGGGCGAGTGGTACGACGCCTTCGGCCCCGCGGCCACCGGCGGCATCAATCACGTGACCACGCCCGGGAACCACGAGTACGCCTCCAACGCGCTCAGCGGTCACTGGAACCTCCAGTTCCCCGGCGCCGGCAACGGCCCCGAGGAGGGCGTGGACCTGAGTGAGACGGTCCACCGCACCGATTACCAGGGGGTGCGGTTCATCGGTTTGAACTCCAACTACCGTGACGCCGACGTCGACGACGTCGACGCGTGGTTGGAGGCGCAGACCGAGTGGCTCGTCCAGGCCTTGGCGGAGAACCCGAACGAGTGGACGGTGGTCACCTTCCACCACCCGTTGTTCTCCAACAGTCCCGGACGGGACAACGAACCGCTGCGCCGTGCGTGGTTGCGGGTTCTGGAGGAGTACGACGTGGACCTGGTCCTGCAGGGCCACGACCACTCCTACAGTCGCGGCAACCTGGTGGAGAACCGCACCGAGGATCCCCACGCCCACACGGGTCCGGTCTACGTGGTCGCGGTGACCGGACCCAAGATGTACGAGGCCTCCGACGTCAACTGGACCTCCAATGGCGCCGAGGCCCGGGTCCAGGTGGCCGACACCCAGACCTTCCAGTCGGTCTCGGTGGACGGCTCCACTTTGGAATACGTGTCCACCACCGCCGATGGTGAGGTCGTGGACGCCTTCAGCATCGTCAAGGGCGAGGACGGCAAGCTGGTCACCGACGACCGCTGACCCGTCGCGTCGACGGGACGCGCACCGGATCCGGTTCGGGTGGGCGCGTCGAGGAACGATCCACGCTCCCGACGCGCCCGTCCGGCCCCCGAGGGCCGGTGTTCCCTGAGGGTCGGCGGCCCTCAGCCGACCAGGGCCCGCCAGGTGATGGCGCCGGCCTGCCCGTCGGAGACCAGGCGGTTGACGCTTTGGAAAGCGCGCACCGCGGTGTCCATCACGGGTCCGAAATTGCCGTCGACCTCGACCCCGGCGCTTCGCTTGTTCATCATCGTCTGCAGGGCGCGCACGTGCGACCCGTCGGCCACGCCCTCCTCCAGTTCGTAGACCAGGTGCGGCCAGGTCAGGGGGCCGACCTGGCCGTCGTCCACCAGCCCTTGGTCGCGTTGGAAGGCCTTGACCTCGGCCACGGAGATCGGCCCGTGGTAACCGTCGATCTCCAGCGAGCTCCCGCGCTGGTTCATCAGGTGCTGGATGCCGCGGACGCGGGCGCCGTTCGATTCGGGGTCGATGCTGGACCATCCTCCGCCGAGGTCGGCTCCGCGCGCGGCCATGAACGGGACGGGGTCGGTGTCCGATCCCAGTGACCCGTTGTGGGTTTCGAAGTGCAGGTGGGGTCCGGTGACCTGGCCGGTGGCGCCCATGTCCGCGATGCGCTGGCCCGCGGAGACCGAGGCGTTCAGCGCGACCCGGTAGGCGCTCAGGTGGCCGTAGTAGGTGTAGACGCCGCCACCGTGGTCGAGGACGAGCGCCTCACCGGTGCGACCGGGCAGGCCGCCTCCCCATGATCGGCGGACGACGGTGCCCGCGGCGGCCGCGTAGACGGCCGTTCCGGTGGAGTTGGTGACGTCTTGGCCCGCGTGGGGTCCGCCTTCACGCGGGGCGCCGTAGTGACCGCCGTTGGGGAAGTAGCCGAGTGCGGGGTTGCACCAGGCGCCGTTCATGGCCGAGGCGGCTTGGGCCGAGGCGCCGCCGAGTCCGGCCACGGCGATCGTCGCTCCGAGGCCGAGCCCCATGAGGGCGCGTCGGGACCATGGAGTAGGGGAATCGTCAGTGCCGCTCGGAGCGGGGGTGGGGGCCGAGCAGGAACCGCACATCTGGTCTCCACAAAGATTAGTTTCGCATGTAGCATCTATTTAGTTGGTTTCCTACATACTTGGGAGAGTAAGGGTTTCGGCCCCGCTTGAACAGGGGGCCGTCGCTACTTTCCTCGACCGGCCGTCCTTGTCCCGACCGGTCATCGCGCGCCCCGCCGAAAGCCCCCTCCCCGAAACCAAGACGACACCGGCGTCCCCGCCGGGCGAGACCCCCCATCACCTCCCGCAGGAGTCAAGGTGAACCAGCACCACCCCAGCCGTAGAAACGCGTTCAAGACCGTCGGAGGCCTCTCCCTTGGACTGGCCGCCGCCTCCGGCGGATTCTTCGCCACATCCACGTCGGCCCAAGCGGACACCGTCTCCGCCGCCGGGTTGAACGTCGTGGAGAGCAGCGAGAACAACCCCCGTATGTGGTACTACCGCTTCGAGACCCCCGAGATCGGTTGGAACCCCGCCGTCAACGTCCTGCTCCCCGACGGCTACCGGGACGATGGCCGCACCTACCCGGTCCTCTACCTGCTGCACGGAGGCGGCCCCGGCCAGGACTTCATCAGCTGGGACGACGCCGGCATCCGGGACCTGTCCGCGGGCAAGCCGATCATCATCGTGATGCCCGACGGCGGACCGTGCGGGTGGTACAGCAACCCGGTCAACACCAACGTCGGCCCGCGCAACTGGGAGACGTTCCACATGGAGCAGCTCATCCCGTGGATCGACGCCAACTTCCGGACGCACGCCGAGTCCGAAGGACGCGCCGTGTCCGGCTTCTCGATGGGCGGCTTCGGCGCGCTCAAGTACACGGCCAAGTACTTCGGCCACTTCGCCTCGGTGAGCTCGCACTCGGGCCCGGCCAGCATGCGCCGCGACGTCGGGGCGGTCACCCACTGGGCGAACGTCACCTCCGCCGCCGTCGAACTCGGCGGCGGCATGGTCTACGGCCTGCCGTGGGACGAGGCCCGGGTCAGTGCCGACAACGCGGTGGAGAACATCGAGAGTTACCGGGGCAAGCGCGTCTTCTTGGCCGCGGGCTCCAGCCCCGACCCCATCAACTGGCACGACCTGATCACCGAGGCCCAGGTGCTCGCCGGGCAGCGGGAGTTCCGCACCGCGCTCGACGACGCGGGCATCGCCTATGAGGCGCACGAGCCCGCGGGCGGCCACTTCATCCGGCCCGACCTCGTCCAGCGCGACCTCGACGGCATGATCGAGCGGCTGCGCTCGGCCGGGTAGCCGACCACCGGGAACCGACAGAGCGATACAGGGGGCGGGCCGTGACGGCCCGCCCCCGACCCGTGTCACCGATCGGCCTCCCCCGCGCGGGCGAAGAATCTCCCGGCTCACGAAGCGAAAGGAATATAACTTGAGCGCTCAACCTTTTACTAATCAACACTGTATGAAACTGTACGAAGCGTCCCGAGACCGACGACCTCAACCTCGGTCCGACCGCGAGGGAGCACACCATGACCGACACCGCGCAGCGACCCCGGAACAGCACCGTGAACGAGCGCGTCCTCAACGACGCCACCGGCATGGACGCCGTCACCCTGCACGTGGGCGACCTGGAGACGATGAGCTCCTACTATGCGAACGCCCTCGTCCTCGAACCCATCGAGGAGCGGTCGAACGGCCGTGAGGTACGCAGGGTCCTGGGCCGCGGCACCACCCCGATGGTCCGACTCATCGCCACCCCGGACCTGCCCGAGGTCGACCGACGCCAGGCGGGGCTGTTCCACACCGCGTTCCTGTTCGAGGACGCCGCCGCACTCGCCGCCACCGTCTATCGCGCCGCGCAGGACTCGCGCAGCCGCTTCGTCGGCTCCTCCGACCACCTCGTCAGTGAGGCCTTCTACTTCACCGACCCCGAGGGCAACGGCATCGAGCTCTACATCGACCGTGACCGTTCGGACTGGAAGTACGTCGGCGGTCGACTCCAGATGGACACGCTCTACCTGGACCCGAACGGCTTCCTGCGCGACCACCTCGACGAGGCCGTCGTGGCTGAGGGACCGCGACGAGCCGGCAAGGTCGGCCACGTCCACCTGCAGGTCGGCGACATCAAGACCGCCAAGGCCTTCTACGTCGACGCCCTCGGGTTCACGACCACCGTGGACAGCTACCCGGGTGCGCTGTTCGCCTCCGCCGGCGGCTACCATCACCACGTCGCGATGAACACCTGGAACAGCGCCGGGGTGGGACCGCGCGCCTCGACCCTGGGCTTGGGCGACGTGGCGATCACCGTGCCGTCCCGCCAGGACCTGGACGCCCTGGTCTCCCGGTTGAAGCGGAACCGGCTGGAGCACGCCGACACCGGCCGGTCGGTGGTTCTGCGCGACCCGTGGAACACCCAGGTGACGGTCGCCCTTCCCGGGGCCGACACCGCCGACCTGCTCACGCGGTGACCTTCCGGCCGCCCGCGCCCACACCCGCCTCGTCGAAGGGCCCGACGAATCACCGCCGGGACGGGCCTTCACTGTTTCGTCGTCGAGGCCACGCGGCCGGACCGGGGCGCAGGGCCCCGGAGAGCACGATGACCAGCGCCCCGGCGACCGGGACGACCATCAGCCCGATCCGCAGTTCCGTGGCCTCGGCGATGAACCCGACCAGCGGCGGGCACAGCAGGAAACCCAGGCGCATGAGCCAGGAGACGACCGTGAGTCCGGTCCCCGGGCGTAGGCCGGGGAGTTCATCGGCCTGATTCAGTGCGGCGGGAACAAGCGTGGCCACGCCCAGGCCGGCGAGACAGAACCCGAAGACGGTTCCCGGGATCGTGGGGAACAACAGCGCCGAACCCATGCCCACGGCGGCGACCAGTCCACCGACCCTCGCCACGGAACGCTGTCCGAACCGGTCCACGAGCCGATCGCCGAACACCCGTCCCAGGAACTGCCCGGCGACCAGGGCGACGTAGCCCGCCGCGGCCAGGGCCGCCGGCGCGCCCAGAGGTCCGGAAAGGTAGAGCGCCGCCCAGGTGTTCCCGGCGTCCTCCACACCCGTTCCGATGACCGCGATCATGACCAGGGCGACCACCATGAACACGGTGCGCGCTCCCGGGCCCGAACCCGGAACGGCCCCGGATCCCGTGGCCCCGACTCCCGCGGTCCCGGAGTCCGACCGCCGCTCGACGCGTTCCTCCCCACCGGGAAGGCAGAACCACAGCGCGGTGACCGAGACGATGGCGAACAGCGCCGTGGACAGGCTCAGGTGCACACCGACCGGCAGCCCCAGCGCGATGGCCCCCGCCGCCATCGATCCGCCCAGGATGGCGCCGACGGACCACACCGCGTGGAAGGAATTGATGATCGACCTGCCGTAGCGGCGTTGCACCCGCATGCCGTGGACGTGCATGGCCACGTCGGTGAACGCGTCCATGGCCCCGGCGAAGAACAGTCCCGCCACGAAGACGGCGGTGGAGGGCGCCAGACCGGCGGCGATCGAGCCCAAGCCGGTGAGGACGGTGCCGACCACGGCCACGTTCGCCGACCCGAACCCGCGTACCAGGGCCGCCGCGGCCAAACCGGCCAGGAACGCGCCGGCGGGAAAGGCCGCCACGGCCAGACCATAGACGGCGTTGTCGATGCCGATGGCGACCTTGATCTCGGGGAACCGGGGGACGAGGTTGGCGAAGAGGGCGCCGTTGGTCAGGAACAGCGCGGCGCCCGCGATCCGTGCCCGCCGGTCGATTCGTGTGTCCCGGACCCGCGTGTCGACGCTCACACGTTCGAGCCTATCCACCGCCTCGCCCCGCCGGGCGGGGCGGGCGGGGCGAGGTCGGGTGGTGGCACCGCCGGGTCGGGTGAACGATCAGGACAGTGCGGCGACCACCGTCTCCTGCCCGTCCCACCGGGCGCGCAACCGCCACCTTCCCCGGGGTTCGGACTCCAGCACGTGCGGAAGCTGGACCCGGCCGTCGGTCTCACCGGTACCGGGGTCCTCACCGGGTTCCCGGGTGATCAGCACCTGTTGCGGACGCTGCCCCACTCGGCGGCCGTCCTTCCAGATCTCCAGTTCGGCCTGTTCCTGTTCGCCGTTCAAGGCTCGCCGGAAACAGTCCAGCGCCACCTCGTCGGCGGTGCCGTCGTAGACCCAGCGCGGCCCCAGGACGGAGTGTTCCAGGGTGCCCACGAGGTGCTCCTCGTGATCGGGCAGGGGCGCACCCCGGTAGGTCAGCGGTAGGTGGAACAGGCGGCCCGCGCGCCGCAGCAGGAAGACCTCCACCCCGACCTCTCCCTTCGGGTCGTCGAACCGGTAGGCGCCCAGGACCTCGTCGGGTCCCTCGCCCGCCCACGGCCTACCGTCCAGCCAGGAGCCGATCAGGGTCGGTTTGTCCGGTGTCAGAGTCGCGTCGTAGATGATCGCCATGGGCCCAGTATCCGTCCCGAGTCGGTCGACCGCACCCGCGGGGCGCCGCTTCGTTGGGAAGGTTCAGAACGTCATCGCCGTGGGGAAGTCCCCGGGGCGCATGGCGGCGTCGGTGCCGCCGTCGACGTAGAGGACCGACCCCGTGGTGAAACGGGCCTCGGGGCGCAGGAACTGGTGCACCCAGAACGCGATCTCCTCGGGCCGACCGAACTCCCCCAGCGGCATCGGGGTGCTGAACGAGTCCGGGTCGGGGGCCGTGCCCGTCGAGCCGATCATGAGCGGGGTGAGCACCGCGCCCGGGGCGATCGCGTTGAGCAGCACACCTTCACGCCCCCACTCGGGAACGACCGCGGTACGGCGCACCCAACGGGCGAGCACGAACTTGGAGGTGGCGTAGGCGCTGATGGAGGGAGCGAACGCCCGGACCTCGGCGGGCGCCGCCTCCTGTGCCTTGACCGCGTGCCGGCGGGCGGACTCCTCCTCACCCTCCAAGGCCAGGTCCACGAGGGTCTGGTCGATGAACGGCACGGTGGTGGCCGAGTTGGAGCCGATCACCACGGCCCGACCGGCCTCGGAGCGGGCCAGGGCCGGCCTCAACCCCTCCAACAGGGCGACCGGACCGAAGTAGTTGATGGACATGACGGCGGCGGGGTCCCTCAGGTCGGGTCCCACACCCGCGATCGCGGCGATCCCGTCCAGGGTGCCCTCGCTCGCTTGGAGGATCTGTTCGACCGCGGTGGAGCGCCCTTCCGGGGTGCCCAGGTCGGCGATGATCTGCGCGTCGCGCAGGTCGACTCCGATGACCGTGTGTCCGGCCTCGGCCAGGACGGCGGCGCTCGCGGCGCCCATGCCCGAAGCGAATCCGGTGACGGCGTAGGTACCCAAAATCCGGCACTCCTTCGTTACGTCCGACTCCTCGTCCAACTCATCGTTGGAGTCGGCCTTCGATCACTGCTCGCAGGGTAGGGGGTTGCACGACGCGACCGCGTTCACACCGGCCCCCGTGTGGCGCACCCGACCCACGACGCCTTCGATCCCTAGCGTGAGGACATGACCTCGACCGAGAGAATCTACTCAGCTCTGGTCAGACGCGACCGGGCGTCCGAGTCCGACCTGCCCGCCCCCGTGCGCGCCGACGTTCCCCGTAACGGCCTGCGTCTGGTCTGGGCCAACGCCCTACAGTCCTCCGGCGACCAGGCGGTCAACGCCTCGACCGTGCTGCCCTGGCTGTTCCACGCCCTGGGTGTGCCCGCGGCGTTGGTGGGGTTGCTCGTGCCCATCCGCGAATCCGGTTCGATGCTGCCTCAGGCGTTGCTGACCCCGCTGATCCTGCGGGTGCGGTACCGCAAGTGGGTGTTCGTCTTCGGCGCCCTGGTCCAGGCCCTGTCGGTGGCGGTGATGGCGGCGACGGCCGCGCTCGCGCAGGGGCTCACCGCCGGTGTGGTCATCGTGGTGGCCTTGGCGGTCTTCTCCCTGGGCCGGTGCCTGTGCTCGGTCTCCTCCAAGGACGTCCAGGGGCGCACCGTTCCCGGCGGGGAACGCGGCCAGATCAACGGGCTGGCCACCACGGCGGCCGGGTTGGTGGCCATCACCCTGGGGGTGGGGATCCGTGTGCTGGGCGGTGAGGACCTGGACGCCGGCCGGCTCGCGTGGGTGTTGGCCGGTGGCGCCGCCCTGTGGGTGGCTGTGGCCTGGGTCTACGCCGGGGTGCGGGAACCGGCCGGCGAGACGCCCCCGTCGTCCGAGGGGCCGGAGGAGGACTCCGACGACGAGCCGGTGCGGTGGCACGACTGGTTCGTCCAGACCCTCCGGCTGCTGCGCGAGGACCGTTCCTTCCGACACTTCGTCACGGTGCGCGGCCTACTGCTGGTGTCAGCGCTCAGCCCACCGTTCGTGGTCACCCTGGCCACCCGGTCGGGCACCACCGACCTGTCCGGGCTGGGCGGGTACGTCATCGCCTCCGGGGTCGCGGCCCTGGTGGGAGGTCGTCTGTCGGGACGGCTCGCCGACTGGTCGAGCCGCAGACTCATGACGTTCGGGGCCGCGATCGCGTCCGTCATCATCCTCGTGCTGGTACTGGTGGTGTCGCTGCCCGGTTTCAGCGGTGAGAGCACGTGGGGCTCGCTCCTGTTCATCGCGGCCTACTTCCTGCTGACACTGACGCACACGGGGATCCGGGTGGGACGCAAGACCTACGTGATCGACATGGCCGAAGGCGACCTGCGCACCACCTACGTGGCGGTGTCCAACTCGGCCATGGGACTGATCCTTCTCGTGGTCGGCGGTGTCAGCTCGCTGCTGGCGCTCCTGGGTGTGGAGTGGGCGCTGCTCTTCCTCGCCGTTCTGGGCCTGGTCGGGGTGGTGAGCGGCGGCCGGCTCCCCGAGGTCTCCCGAGGTCGGGGACCTGCGCCCGGCCGCCCCTGACGTCTCCGCCCGAATACGGCCAAGGGGAGCTACCGATTCTGTGAGGTCGATTCTTTGTTCGGCCCGGTGTCAGGTCCGTGGTCGCAGCAGGGGCATCAGCGGGCAGTGGGCACTGATCAGTCGGCACACCAGCACCACCCCGGCCAGGACCGCCACGACCACGGCCGGGGCCGGCCCGAAGGGATCCGGGAGTTCCTGGCTCAGCACGAGCACGCCCATGACCAGCACGAATCCCCCGAAGCCCTTGCGCAGGGCGGTCTCGGGCACTCGGGAGGTCAGGAGCGCCCCGACGAGCGACCCCGCGATCGCGGCGGCGGTCACCAGCGCCACCAGCGCCCAGTCCAGGCCCACACTCGTCAGGTAGCCGGTGAGTCCGGCGAAGGACTTCATCCCGATCACGAGCAGGGAGGTCCCCACCGCCGTCGGCATGGCCAGGCCACCGAGCAGAGCGAGGGCCGGCACGACGAGGAATCCTCCCCCGGCGCCGACGAGTCCGGTGATCGCCCCGACCACCACACCGTCCAGGATGATCCGCCGCAGAGGAAGCGCTCCGGGCCCTTCGACCCGGTCGGTGGCCTCGGCCTTCCCCCGAAGCATGGTCACGGCGGTGGCGACCATCATCAGGGCGAAGGCGATCATCAACAGGGTGCCCGGTAAGTACCCGCCCACCAGGCCGCCGAGGAAGGCTCCCGCCATCCCGGAGGCTCCGAACACCAGCCCGGTGCGCCAACGGACGTTGCCCGCCCGCGCGTGCGTGAACGTACTGACCAAGGAGGTGACACCGACGACGAACAGGGACGCGGCGATGGCCTCCTTGGGATCCATCCCCGCGACGTAGGTCAGCAACGGGACCATCAGGATGGAACCGCCGCCTCCGAGCAGTCCGAGCGCGAGCCCGACCACCACGGTCAGACCCAGGACGAGGACGGGTGGGAATTCCATGTTCGACTCTTCTTCTCGGGGCCGGGCGGGGTGGACGCGACCGGCCGGTATCGAGGGGGCGAGGCGGTGCCGTTCCCCTAAGGGGCGGGACACGAGTTCGGCACCGCCCCGGCCGGGGCGATCAACCGCTGATGGCCTCGGAGCCGGCCCGGTCCTGCTCCCGGGCCGCCCAGTCCGCGTAACCTCCGTCGAGTTCGACCACGTGGTATCCGGCGCGGCGCAGTGCCCCGGCCGCCACGGAGCTACGCGCCCCGGCCTGGCAGTAGCTCACGATGGCGCCCTCGCTCGGCAGCGCGTCGAGGTTCCACAAGGCCCGACCGACGCTGAGCTGCCGTGATCCAGGGATGTGTCCCTCGGCGTGTTCGGTCCTGTTGCGCACGTCCAAGACGAGCGCGACCTCGGTTTCGGCCAGTTCAGCCGGGGTGACGCGTTCCGGTACGAACGTCGGCAGGCCCTCCATCGTCGTGGTGTGGCCGGCCACCTGGTCGATGCCCACGCGGAGCAGGTGGTCGCGCACCTTGCGGGCATCGTCCGCGTCGGAGGTGAGCAGTACCAGTGGCCGGGTCTCGGTCTCGGGGTCGTAGACCCAGGCCCCGAAGGTCGCGGCTTTGGCCGGGCCGGGGATGTTCAGCGCCCCGGCCATGGTGCCCCGGTGGACCTCGGTGTGGGACCGGGTGTCGACGAGGACGATCTCGTCCTCGGCCAGGGACCGTCGGATCGCCTCGGTGCCGAGTTCGGGTGGCGGGGTGAGCGGGCCCAGGACCCGCGGCCCCTCCTTGTTCTGACGTTTCATCCGCGCGAAGTAGGAGTGGGCGTCGGGTTGACCGTCGAGCAGCTCTTCGATGAAGCCGTCCCTGTCGTCTTCGCGCAGGTACGACCCCCACCAGGCGTTGATCCGTTCGTAGCCGACCGTGGTGGCCGGGAGCGCGCCGAGGGCCTTACCGCAGGCGCTGCCCGCGCCGTGCCCGGGCAGGACCTGAACGTGGTCGGGCAGGGTCAGGAACACCTCGCGCAGACTGGTGAAGAGCAGACGTGCGCCCTCGAATCGGGTGTCGATCCCTCCCGCGGCCTCGTCGAGCAGGTCGGGGCGGCCCAGGTCTCCGGCGAAGACGAAGTCGCCGGAAAGCATGTAGCCCGGTTCCTGGCTGAAGGCACCATCGGTGACCAGGAACGACAGGTGTTCGGGGGTGTGTCCGGGCGTGTGGCGCGCCCGCACCGTGACGTTGCCGACGGTGATGGCGTCGCCGTCCAGGAGCCGCCGCGCTTCGAAGCCGTACTGCCAGTCCCGGCCGCCTTCCCCGGAGACGTACACCGTGGCGCCGGTCGCCGCGGCGAGTTCACGGGTGCCGGAGAGGTAGTCGGCGTGGATGTGGGTCTCGGTCACGGCCACGATCCGCATGCCGTGTTCGCGGGCCAGGTCGAGGTAGTCGTCGATGTCTCGGCGGGCATCGACCACGACGGCCTCTCCTGTGGCCTGGCAGCCGATGAGGTAGCCGGCCTGGGAGAGGTCGTTGTCGTAGACGCGTTCCAGCAACATGGTGTTCTCACCTTTCCTCTGGGTGTTCGATGTGGTGCGTTCGCGCTGTTCCGATACCGGGGGGAGTATCTGAAGGACAGAGTTCGACCCTGTTCGTGGCGC
Source organism: Nocardiopsis sp. JB363 (assembly GCF_900143625.1). GTDB lineage: Bacteria > Actinomycetota > Actinomycetes > Streptosporangiales > Streptosporangiaceae > Nocardiopsis. Next base: position 7,972 of record NZ_FRFF01000041.1, on the reverse strand, counting down.
TCACCCTCGGAGGGCGATCCGTGTCAGGGAGTCCTCGATGTCGACGTCGTTATGTGGTCGGTTGTAGGGCAGGCGGGTCAACGCCATGCCCATGGCGCAGGTGTCGGTGATGGCGGCGAAGGTCAGCCCGGCGCCGACGATCCCGGCGATGGCCACGGCCGGAGGCCACAGCAGGGAGGCGAGCACCGAGGTCAGAACGAGCGTGCCGGCCACCAATCGGACCTGGCGTTCGAGCGCCCACTTCTCGCGACCCCGCACGACGGGGGCGCCTTGGGCCTCCCAGGCGTTCATGCCGCCGTTCATCACGACCGTGTCGCTCAGCCCGGCCCCGGCCAGCTTGTCCCGGCACTGCCCGGATCGGTTTCCGGACTGACAGACCAGGACGAGACGGCCTCCGGCGTCGGCGACGATGCGCTCCAGGTGCGCGTCCACGCGCCCCAAGGGCAGGTTGATCGCCCCGGGGATGTGGGAACTCTCGTATTCGGCGGGTGTGCGCACGTCCACGAGCAGGGTGTGCGGGTCTGTTTCGAGCAGGTCGCGCACGGCGCGCGCGTCGATGCCGTGGTCGCTCATGGGTTTCCTTCCGTAGTGTCGAATCTGGGCTGGATACCCCGGGGAGTATCCAGAGGGCGGATGGGGGTCTTGGATCGGGAAGCGTCGGCCGGCCTGGGATTCCCCATACCGGGGGGAGTATCAGGACGTCCTGGGTACACCCTGGTCGAGAACAAGGACGCACTCTGAGGAAGTTCGATTCGCGGGCGCCCGACCTCTCGGTCGAGCGCCCGCGAATCGTCAGGCCAGGGCCAGGAAGAGCTTCTCCAGCTCCTCCTCGGTGAGCTCGGGTTCCTCACCCTGCTCGCGCGCGGCGTTGCAGTGCCGCATGCCGCTGGCGACGATCTTGAACCCGGCCCGGTCCAAGGCGCGGGAGACCGCGGCCAACTGCTGGAGGACGGCCGCGCAGTCCTCCCCCTCCTCCATCATGGAGATGACTCCGGAGAGTTGACCCTGGGCGCGTTTGAGTCGCGTGATCGCGTCGCCCACCATTTCAGGCTTCATGCCGGTCTCCTTTCACCTTGTGGAGGACAACATACCCCCGGGTGTATCCATTCCACCACTCGGGTCACGCGCGACACCACGGGGGACCCACGCACGTGCCCGCTTCGTCCTCGGTCTCCTCCACCCTCGCGTCGGCCGACGCGCTGACGCGGCAGTCCCACAGGCCGGTGACCACCGGTCCTTCATCGACTCGATGGCCACCGACCTCACCGAAGCCGGTTCAGGACACGTCCGCGTCGACGCGTTCACCGGGCTCGTCCGGGGCCTTGGCGGCCCTCGGCCGCTCCAGCGCCGCGCCCTCGACATCGACATCGGGCAGGATCCGGTCGAGCCACTTCGGGAGGTACCAGGCGGCGGGTCCGCACAGGTGCAACAGGGCGGGCACCAGCAGCAGGCGGACCACGAAGGCGTCGATGACGACCCCAACGGTCAGTCCCAGCCCCAAGGGTGCCGACATCGGGTCCGGGCTGAACGCGAAGCCCGCGAAGATCGACGCCATGATCAGCGCGGCCGCGACGACGACCGAGCGTCCCGCGCGCAGCCCCTGACGGACCGCGAGCCGGGGGTCCGAGCCGTGGACGTAGGCCTCCCGCATCCCCGAGGCGGTGAAGAGCTGGTAGTCCATGGCCAGACCGAAGAGCACACCGACCGCGATGACCGGCATGAAGGTGAGCACGGGTCCGGGGTCTCCGAACGGGAAGAGCTCACCGAACCAACCCCACTGGAACACCGCGACGACGGCGCCCATCGCCCCGGCGAAGGATCCGACGAAGCCGAGGGTGGCGATCACCGGCAACAACAGGGACCGGAACACCATGATCATCAGCACCAGGGACAGGGCGATGACCAACACCAGGTAGAGCGGTAGCGCGTCGGCGATGATGTCGGAGATGTCGATGTTGGCCGCGGGCCAACCGGCCACCGACAGCTCCGCGTCGTCCAGTCGGGTCCCCTCCAGCGGGTCGCCGTCACGGAACTCGTGCACCAGCGCTTCGGTGGATTCGGCGGTAGGTCCGTCCACGGGGATGACCTGGAACGCCGCGACCGTGTTCTCGTCGTTGAGGGCGGCAGGCACCACCGAAACGATGCCGGGGTGCCTCCCGAGTTCCTCCGCGATGTCGATCCGGTACTGCTCGGCGGCGTCGTCCCGAAGACCGCCGGGAAGGTCGGCGACGGCGAGGAAGGGGCCGTTCCGGCCGGCTCCGAAGGCCTCCGCCGTGGCATGGTGGGCCTGGTAGGGGGCGGAGTCCTCCGGCTGGGCGCTGTTGTCGGGAAGGCCCAGCCGCAGGTCCAACGTGGGCAGCGCGAGCACGGCCAGTCCGGCCAGGCTCAACACCACGACGCCGATCGCCTTCGGGGTGCTCATCGGCCGATCGACCGCGACCCGACGAACGGGTGTCCTACCCGGAGCGGCCTCGTTCCGCGTCTCGGTCAGGGCCTTGCGTTCCTTGCGGCCCAGGATCCGCCAGCCGACCAGGGACAGCAACGCCGGGGTCATCGTCACGGCCATCAGTACGGCGATGGCCACACAGAACGCGCCCGCGGTCCCCATCATCCCCAGGAAGGGCAGGCCCGTGACGTTGAGCGCGAGCAGCGCGATGATGACGGTGGCACCGGCGAACAACACCGCGTTGCCGGCCGTGCCGTTCGCCAGCGGGATGGAGTCCGCCACGCTCATGCCCTCTTTGAGCTGGGTGCGGTGTCGGTGCAGGATGAACAGCGCGTAGTCGATGCCCACCGCCAGACCGAGCATCAGCCCGAGGGTCGGCGTGATGGCCATCATTTCCACGAACGCCGAGGCGGACACGGTCAAGAGCACACCCACACCGACGCCGAGCAGCGCGTTGAGCAAGGGAAGTCCGGCGCCGATGAACGTGCCCAGCATGACGAACAGGACGACGGTGGCCACCACCAGGCCGACGACCTCGACGGCGCTCATCAGGTGTGGTTCCTCGGCCGAGAGTTCCTCCCCGGCGAGGAACTCCACGCCATCGATGTCGGCTTCGGCGAGCGTGGCGGTGAGCTCCTCCAGAAGTTGGGGATCCACACCGTTGAGTTCGTCTTCGAAGTGCAGGGTCATGATGGCGGTGTCCCCGGAGTCGGAGACCGGTGCCGCGTCCTGGACGAGGTCCAGCATCGCCTCGGCGCGTTCCAACTCCGCGTCGCCTTCGGCGTGTTCGCGCTCGGCCTCTTCCAGGTCGCGCTCGGCGGCCTCGATCTCGGGAAGCGCCTGGTCGAGGTCCTGCTGTCGCCGTTCGAACTCGGCCGCGGCCGCCTCGTGGGTTCCGTCGCTTCGGGCCTGTTCGATGGCCTCGTCCAGTTGTTCCTGTGCGCCTTCGATCTCTTCACGCGCGGGTTCGGTCTCCTCGCGCCCGGCCTCGATCTCCTCTTCTGCGGAGTCGAGTTCCTCCTGGCCCTGGCCGATCTCGTCGTGCCCCGCGGCGATGTCGTCCTCGGTGACGAAGGGGTCGGCGACCGTGGTGATCGGTTCCTGATCCTCGATCCGATCCATCAACCGCCTGAGAGCGCTTTCCTGATCGTCGGTGAACGGGGCCTCGTTCGTGGTTCGTACCACCACGTCGGTACTGCCACCCGCGAGTTCGGAGTCAGGGAACTCCTCGGCGACGCGGTCCGCCACCTCCAGTGTCTCCAGGTCGGGCAGGGAGATCTCGGTGGTGAGCTGCCCGCCGAAACCGGCGACGGCCGCGAAGGCGAGCAACAACAGCGCGAACCATGAGGCGATGACGGTCTTGGCCCGGCGCGCGGCCAGGCGACCAAGACGATGGAGTAGTAGTGCCATGCTGGAAATATTAAACGCTACGTAGCGTATCGAATATCAGGGATTACCCTGACAAACCCCTGAGAACAAGTTCCACGAGGTCCTCGCACCACTGCTCCGAGGGTTGGGCCCCCGCCAGGATGCGAATCGCCATGGTGTGGCTGAGCGAAGCCGCCGCCGCCGAGAAGTCCTCCCTCGGCTCGATGGCACCGCTCTCCACGGCGCTCCGCAGCCGCCGAACGAGATGCTGGTCGTCCCACACCCCGACGTAGCCCTCGGTGCTGCGCCCCACCGCGTCCAGGTCCGCCGAGAGCACCGCGCGCGCCAGACTCATGTGGTCGGGATCGAACGCCTCGCGCCTCAATCCCAGCACCCAGGCGAGTAGATCGGCGCGAAGGTCACCGGTGTCCCCCACCTCCAGACCTCCGACCCGAAGAGTCCCGGAAAGGGTCGCGTCGCGCACGATCTCCGCTTTGGAGGCCCACCGCCGGTAGATCGTCGTCTTGGCCACCCCCGACTCGGCGGCGATCCCCTCGATCGTCAGATCGTCATAGGGTTTGGCACCCACCAACCTCGCGGTCGCCTCGAGAACGGCCCGCCGCGAAGCCTCACTGCGCGGACGCCCACGCCGTACCTTCTCCTCAGTCATGCCCGTCATCCTAGAACCGGACTCGGTGCCCGAGGTGGAAACGGATGACTCCCCTCGGCATCGCCGCTCGACCGACCATCGAGCCGACAGCCACGTCCGGGTTTCAGAGGCGCGCTCCCGCCGACTCAGGTGGACATCCCTTCTACAGTCGTTCGGGTGGCACACTCCCCCATCTCACCGAGGACCCTGGACGCGGTGTCGGCCGACACCCTTCGGGCCATCCGAGAGTTCGACAACGCCCGTGCCTGGCTGGAAGAAGCACGCCACGGGTCCCTTCCACCCATCGCGGCGGAGGTCTGGGCACTCGATCATGGTCGCCACCACGTACTGCTCGTTCGGCACCGTTGGCGCGGCTGGGTCCCTCCGGGCGGCAAGGTCGATCCCGGGGAGACACCGATCGAAGCGGCCGTCCGAGAGCTCCTGGAGGAAACAGGCGTGTCCGGGGAACTCGATCCCGTGCCCGCCGCCGTCAGTGTGCGCTCCTACCGCTCGGATTGGGATCCCACGCTGGGCCTCTCGTACGTGACGACCGTCGACCGCACCCTTCCTCTACACGGAGAAGACGGTCATCCGGTGGCCTGGGTTCCACTGGAGCGCGACTGGGAAACCGTCTTTCCCGAGGATCGGGACAGGATCCGCGAACACGGATGGCCGTTGGCTTCCGATTCTGGCAACCCACCACGCTAACCGGCGAGTCTCTATCGGGAAGCGCTTTCCATCCCTCCGCCAAGAAGCCGAGAAACTCTTCGGAACGCTCGATCCGAGGGCTGTGTCGGCGCCTTCCATGACGTGCTCCGTATAAGCACCCCCGCGGCGGCGTATTCAACATGCACCCGACCTGTGTCACATCGGCTGCGGTGGCGCACTTACGGCACCGGGTCGACATTCGCTCGCTCGGATGGATCCCGACTACGCCAGGTCGCACAGAAAGCCGTACCCAACAAGAAAGCAAGAGGGCGCATCAGACTTTCCGTGACGATCCGGTTATTCTCCCCAGCGAAAAGTGACCCGCCCCGTGTCCGTTCGGACGATGCCGGTCACCTGCCCCTCGAAACGAAGGAGACTCGTTGAGCTACGACGTGGTGGCCCTGGTCGCCGAACGACCCGACGAACAGGCGATGGTGAACGCCCTACAGGACGTGGACCCGGAACTGCGACTGCACCTGCACGGGGACACCGACGTCCTCCAGATTCGGCGTGAGGATGGACGACTCCTGGCCACTCTGGAGCCCGGACAGAAGGTGGAGCGGCCCGACGACGTCGTCCGCCTGCTCGGGGAGGACGTCGTGGCCGGCCTCCCGGAGCCCTACTGGTGGATGGAGACCCGCGCTCGCCCCGACGAACAGGGCCGTGAGGTCGCGCATCGGTTCGCCGATGGGCTCGCGCTGCGACTCGGCGGAGCGGTGTGGACCTCTGGCAGTGCCGAGTTCGACCTGTGGGAGGAACCCGAGCACCCGGCCATCGAACGGACGGCCGATCGGGCGCTCCTGGTCGCCCAGGATCGGGACGTGGTCCCCTTTTCCTCCTGGCTCAGCGATGCGGTGGCCACACACGGACGGGAGAGAACGCTCCAGGTACTCACCCCCGCCACCACCCGGCTCACCTACGCGGCCCGCACCTTCCTGGCGGGCTCTGCGGGGCGCTGGGTCGTTCAGGGCAAGGATGGTGGACACTTCGACGGCCTCACCGGTCTGGCCGTACACTGGGACGAGACCTACGGTTTCCGGCCCGTCAAGGAACCAGCCGGGCCGAACTGGGCCCAGAAACACCCCGACGCGGCACCGGTTTCCGGGTTCCTCGCCGACTTCGCCGAAACCGCGGGGACTCATCTGGTGGTGGACGTGTCCGTTCCGCATCGAGACCCTTTCACCCCGGAACTGGGTCGGGCCACGCAGATCATCACCGAGCACCTGGCCGGGGCCGAACCATCGGTCTGGGGTCCGCACGAGCCCGCCCTCTTGGCCTGGGACCGTGCGCGGATCGTCGAATCGGCTCTTGGCCGCAGACCCCGACCATGGATCCTCTACCTGTCCGGACCACTGGGTCCAGGCCCCGCGTTCTCGGGACAGTTCCGTCTGTCCTGGCGTGGAAGACAGGTCCTGGAACGGATTTCGGTGATCATCGGGTTCGAGAACGAGAACACGGTGCCCTTCGAAGCACTCCCCACCCTGGTGGAGACCTTGGCCGGGGAAGGGCTCTTGGGAGCGTTGCGGGTGCGCCGGCTTCCCGGGCGCGGTGACCTCACCTATGAGCCGGTGTGGACGGGTCCCGCCGTTCCGGTCGGCATGGCGATAGGCCCTGAGCACCTGCTCCGTATCGGGCCCGGTGCCGCCCAGGCCGGACCGATTCCGGGCGTGCTCCTTGGTGAGGGTGACCAGCAGTCGGTTTGGTATCCGGTGTTGGAGGACGCGGCCGCACCCTTGCGCGCCCTGGAACTCGCGCAGAGGCAATCGGCCTACCTGTCCGCATCGGCCTGATCCCGCAGGCACGAAGGGGGTGCCCCTTACATCCCGATCCGCACCATCCCTTCGCCAATCCCCATGAAACCCATCTCGCAAATAAGTGTCATAAATCACATGATCCAGGTTCTTGCCATGCTCACCTGCATATTCTGTGCTGAAGGGGAAGATAGCCGCCCTTTCAACCACTTTCCGGCGAACCATGACCCCTCATGGAGAGTCACCCCATGTGTGCATACTGCTGGCGCAAGGCGGCTGATTCGAGTGGGGTCGTGAACGGACGCAAGGAGCTTGTGGATGAAATTCGAGATGGTCGAGACGTCGGAGGGCGTCGGTGTCGATGCCCTCTCCGAAGTTGCGCACCGCACACCCTCAGATGAGCACTCCGGGGACCTACGGTCCTCCGAATTCGGTACGGACGAGCCCGGCACCAAACCCATCGGGCAGCGGATGGCCAAGGCCGTCGGCGGTGTTCGCACCGCGTTGCACCGCCTGAGAGCTCATGTCATCGAGCAGGACATGGTCGAGGCCGATCGTATCGCCGCCGGTCAGGTGGAGAGCGACCCCGGAGCGGAGTTCCACCCGCACCGATTCACCGCTTCCCCTGGCCAGGAGCGCTCATGAGCGAATGGAGCATCGACGTCTACGGGGTCTCACTGGTACTGAACGACCTCGGGGACCAGCTCGGTTTGGAGGGGGGAGGTTTCTCCTCCACCATCGACTCCACTTCGGACGGGATCGACATGGCGTTGTCCAATGCCAAAAGCCCGCCGGTGGAATCCGCCCTATCCGGATTTTTTGAGCACTTCAGCGGCGAAACCGACGCCATGTTCACTCGCAGCCTGTCCTGCCTGCAAGGGGCGACCGACGCCACCACTGCCTACACCCAGGGCCAGGAGGACATGGCTGCCGAAGCACAACGCCAAGCGGGCACCACCGAAAACCTCGACCTCTGAACTCCCCTGACTCAGACTCTTATACACATCTCCGAGCCCACCAGACCGAGCTACAGCTCGTATGCCGTCTACT
>NZ_FRFF01000133.1 GCF_900143625.1 Nocardiopsis sp. JB363 | reverse complement strand
GGGGTTGTTGGGGACGGTCGGGGGTGTCCACGAGGTGCCTCCAAGGCGTGGTGATCGGTGTTCGACCACTCATGTCGCTCAGGGGGCGCGTGGAGTTCCCGCGCAGGGGCCGTTTCGGTGCCCGGGTTCGGGGTCGGCCAGACGGTCCACCCCCGGAACCAGGAGCGGCAGCAGGCTGGTGGCGATGCCCACCACGGCCGCCCCGTACAGGACCGGTCGGGCGCCCACGGTCTGGGCCAGGGCGCCGGCCACCGCGTACCCGACCGGTTCCAGTCCGAAGCTGCCGACCTGGTCGATGCCGATGACCACGCTCAGCCGTTCCTGGGGGATGGAGCGTTGCAGGGCGGTGTACCAGTACACGCCGAACACCATGAAGCCCGCGCCGGTGGCCACGTAACCGGTCAACAGGATCGGCGCCGGCGCCGTCAGAGCCAACCCGAGCAGGGTCAACGGGAAGAACAGCGTCCCTACCAAAGACACCAGTCCCGGACGGGTCGGGTTCCACCGGGTGGTCAGGACTCCGCCCACCAGTTGCCCGGCGGCCATGCACGACAGGGCGAGTCCGTAGACGGGCGCGGGGTAGGAGTCGGCGACCACGATCGGCAACAGGACGAACCCGGGGGCCAGGGTGGTCGGGGCCTGGATGGTGGCCACCGCGATGATGGCCAGTACCCAGGGGCGGCGCACCACCTCGCGCCAGCCCGCGCGCAGGCTCGCGCCCATGGTCTCGGTGGTCCGCTCGCCGGTGGGTGGGGTCTCTCGGATCAGTGCCAGCACACCCGCGCACACCACGAACAGGGCGGCGATGAGCCAGAACACGGTGCGCACGTCCACGGCCACGACCAGCACCCCGGCCAGAGCGGGGCCGGTGATACCGGCGGAGCGGCCCACGATGTTGCGCAGGGCGTTGGCCTCCCGTAGCCGCTCGGTGGGCACGATCAGCGGCATCATCGAACCGGCGGCGGGTTCGGCCACCGATCCCGACACCCCGCTCAGCGCCGCCAGGGCCAGCAGCCACCAGGCCGCGTCGGGGCCCAACGCGAAGGCGGCCATCACCACCGCCTGCACGGTGTCGTTGAAGACCAGGGCGGTGGATTTGCGCACCCGGGTGAGCAGGGCTCCGGTCAGCAGGGCGAACAGTGATCCGGCGGCCCCGCGCACCCCCAATACCAGGCCCAGCAGCAGGGGTCCGTGTTCGACCAGCACCAGACCCACCATCGCCACGGGGAGCATCTCGGCACCCAGGTCGCCGAGGCTGCGGCCTGCCAGCAGCAGGCGCAGACGCCGGTGCCGTAGCGCCCCCGGAACCCGCCCCACCGCACACCCCTCGCCTCGGATCCTCGACCGCGACCAGTGTGCCGGACCCGGAGCCGCCCGCACGAATGGTTTTCACACCTGCGGGTGGCGGGAAGGCGAGGTGGTACGGGCCGTTTCGGTCCGGTGTCGAGGTGAGGGTCGGGAGTGGTGTCGGTCGTGCGTGGGTTCGGTCACGGTGCGGAGGCGGATGGGTTCGCCCGGTGGTCCCGCACTGATTACCGACTGGTAGGTTCGCTTTGTTACCCGTAAGTAAGAAGGCGAGCAGACCCGTGCACGAGGGCGCCCTGACCCGGCTCAGACCCGTACCCCACAGCCGATTCCGGCTCTTCGTCCTGCACCACGCGGGCGGCTCGCACCTGGGATACCGCGGATGGGTCCGGCACTTCCCCCCGGACTGGGAGATCTGCCTGCTGGACGCCCCCGGAAGGGCGCGCAGGTCCGGCGAGGAACCCTTCCGCGAGGCCGGAGCACTGGCCGAGCACCTGTGCGACATCGTGCGCCCCGAGCTCGACCGCCCCTACGGATTGTTCGGACACAGCATGGGCGCCCTGGTCGCCTACGAGATGACCCGACGCCTGACCGAGACCCCGCCCGCTTGGTTGGGAGCCTCCGCCTGGAGTCCCGACCCCGGTCCCGAACGCGCCGAACCCCGGCATCTGGCCTCCGACGATCGCCTGCGCGAGGCCATCGCGGCGATGGGCGGCACCCCGCGCCACGCGCTGGAGGACCCCGAACTGTGGGCCTACGTCGAACCACTGGTCCGTGCCGACCTCCAGGTGGTCGACACCTGGCGCCCCGCCCCTCGGACCGAGCCGCTGAGGGTCGCGCTGTCGGTCTTCGGCGGCGCCGACGACCCCGGCATGACCCCCGAGCGCCTGGCCGGATGGGGCGAGCGGGTCCAAGGCGGCTTCGAACACCACACCCTGCCCGGCGGCCACTTTTACTTCACCGGCCGCACCGGCGAGCTGGTCGCGCGCATCACCAAGGACATCCAGGCCGTCCTGCCCTGACCCCGGACTTGTCCACAGGCCACCTCGCCGACGGTGGCGCGGGGGCCTTCGTTGTGGTGATCTGGACCTATCGAGGGGATCTCACACGCCGCCGGCCTCGTCGTGTCCGCACCCTCCCCGCGAAAAAACCTCGACACGGATGTCGAGAACCCGTGGCCCGCTCCGTCCCAGGTGTCAAAGCGACCATGATGGGTCGCGGAACCGAGGAGGATCACCATGGCCAAGTACCTGTTGCTCAAGCACTACCGGGGCGCCCCCGCAGCGGTCAACGACGTGCCCATGGATCAGTGGACCTCGCAGGAGATCTCCGCGCACGTGCGGTACATGCGGAACTTCGCCGACCGGCTGGAGGAGACCGGTGAGTTCGTCGACTCCCAGGCCCTGGCCCCCGAGGGCACGTTCGTGCGCTACGACGGAGAGGGCCGGCCGCCGGTCACCGATGGTCCCTTCGCCGAGACCAAGGACCTCATCGCCGGGTGGATGGTCATCGACGTCGACACTCGTGAACGCGCCCTGGAACTGACCGCGGAGCTGTCGGCGGCCCCCGGTGCCGGCGGGCAGCCCATCCACGAGTGGCTCGAATTGCGCCCGTTCCTGACCCAGCCGCCCACCATCGAGGACTGAGCCGATGGACGAGGCCCGGCTGCGCGGCCTCACCCCGAGCGTCCTGGCGATCCTGGTCCGCCGCGGAGCCGACTTCGCGGCGGCCGAGGACGCCGTTCAGGACGCCCTGCTCGAAGCCCTGCGCGTGTGGCCCACCGACCCGCCCAGGGACGCCAAGGGTTGGCTGCTCACCGTGGCCTGGCGCCGGTTCCTCGACGCGGCCCGCTCCGAGACCGCCCGACGTCGACGCGAGGAACTCCTCCAGGGAGAACCGGCGCCCGGGCGGGCGCCGGCGATGGACGACACGCTCCACCTGTACTTCCTATGCGCCCACCCGGCACTGAGCCCTTCGTCGGCGGTGGCGCTCACCCTGCGCGCCGTCGGCGGGCTGACCACCCGCCAGATCGCCCGCGCCTACCTGGTGCCCGAGGCGACCATGGCCCAGCGCATCAGCCGGGCCAAGCGCACCGTGGCCGGGGTACGCCTGGACCGTCCTGGCGACGCGGCCACCGTGCTGCGCGTCCTCTACCTGGTCTTCAACGAGGGCTACTCCGGCGAGCTCGACCTGGCCGCAGAGGCGATCCGGCTCACCCGCCGGCTCCACGTCGCCTTGGACCACCCGGAGTCGGCCGGTCTGCTCGCCCTCATGCTGTTGCACCACGCTCGGCGCTCCGCGCGGACCACACCCGAGGGGGCTCTGGTTCCGTTGGCCGAACAGGACCGTCGTCGTTGGGACACCGGGGCCATCGCCGAGGGGATCGCGATCTTGCGGGCGGCCCTGGCCCGCGACCGGTTGGGCGAGTACCAGGCCCAGGCCGCCATCGCCGCACTGCACGCCGACGCGCCCCGAGCCGAGGAGACCGACTGGGTGCAGATCGTGGAGTGGTACGACGAACTCGTCCGGCTGAACCGGAGCCCGGTGGTGCGCCTGAACCGAGCAGTGGCCGTCGGCGAGGCCGACGGGCCGGGCGCGGGCCTGGTCGCGCTCGCCGAACTGGAGGAGTCGCTGCCCCGGCACAGTGCGGTGGCGGCGCACCTGCACGAACGCGCCGGAGACCTGGACACCGCGGCCCGGTTGTACGCCGAGGCCGCCCGAAAGGCCACCAACCTGGCCGAACGTGAGCACCTGACGCGGCGGGCGGCACGTCTTCGTCACCGTCCGGGGAGCTGAGGTCCCAGGCGTGGGCATGACGAAGCGGAGGAGAGTCGAAGTCCCCCCGATATCGAGAAGACCACGCCCGCCCACCGCCCCGCCACCTCAGAGCGTGCGCCCTGTGGATAACCCGCGCCACCCGCGTACGCGGGTGGCGCGGCGAGGTGATCAGGCGGGGGTGGGCAGGGTGCCGGTGCCCACGGCCACCACGAACCCGGGCCCGTCGGCCTCCAGCGCCACCTCGCCCTCCAGCCGGGCCTTGGCCCCGCCGCCGCTCTCGACCACCTTCAGGTCCCGGGCGTCCAGGTCGCCCAGGGCGCAGGTGACCGCCTCGTGCGCCCCGTCCGTCAGGTGCACCAACACCACCTGCTCGCCCAGGGTGCGCAGGAACGTCATGTGGTGCTCACCGGTGTCCAACCAGCGCAGACCGCCCGATTGCAGCGCCGGCAGCTCCCGATGCAGCGCCAACAGTCGACGGTGGGCCGCCAGCACCTCGGTGTCCCAGTCCTGGGTCCGATGCCAGGGCATCGTGCGCCGCGAGTTCTCACCGTCGCGCCCCAGCAGCCCGATCTCGTCACCGGCGAACACGAACGGAACCCCCGGCAGGGTGGCCTGGGCGGCCACGCCCACCGCCTGGCGCACCGCGTCGCCCACCACCGTGCGAAAACGCGCCGAGTCGTGGGTGCTCAACGCGTTCACGCTGTGCGTGCGCACCCGCCAGGGCAGCCCCGCGTTGGCCGCCCGCAGCGCCCGCACCGTCTCGGCGGCCCCGCTGGAGGGCAGCGGAGCGGAGGTGTGCGTGGCCGCGTACCGCACCCCCTCGGGCCCGGTGTTCAACCACGCCCACACCGGGCGGGTGAACCCGGCGTAGTTCATCACCCCGTGCCAGCCGTCGTGGCGGGTGTCGGGGCCGGCGTCGTAGAAGTGCTCGGCCAGCAACCAGGCCTGCGGGGCGGTCTCGCGCATACGCGCGGCGATCTCGCCGGACACCTCGTGGTTGAGGTCCAGCGCGCCCAGGCGACCGGTCATGTTGGCCACGTCGATGCGCCACCCGTCCAGCGGGTCCTCGCCGACCAGGCGTGAGACCAGCACCGAGTCATCGGCTCCGTACACGCGCTCGCGCAGCTCGGAGTCGGTGTAGTCGAGCTTGGGCAGGGAGCGCACCCCCAGCCAGCTCACGTACTCCTCGGGATGGGAGGTGAAGTAGTAGAAACCGGCCTCGGGCGAGTCGGCGTCGGCCTTGGCGGCGCGGAACCACTCGTGTTCGTCGCCGGTGTGGTTGGTGGTCAGGTCGCCCATCACCCGCATACCGCGCGCGCGGGCCTCGCGCACCAGGGCGCTCAGTGCCGCGTCGCCGCCCAGCCAGGGGTCGACCTCGTCGAAGGAGGAGGCGTCGTAGCGGTGGGTGGACCCGGCCGGGAAGAAGGGGGTCAGGTACACCACTTCGGCGCCCAGGTCGGCCAGGTGGTCCAGGTGCCGGCGCACGCCTTCCAGGGTGCCGCCGTAGAACTCCCGGGACGCCAGGAGGCCGGATCCGGCGGGTTCGTGGTCCCAGTCCCGGGGCAGGGCCCACTCGGGGTGGTCGGCCGGGGAGTCGACGGAGTCGTCATCGCGGGCGAAGCGGTCGGGGAAGATCTGGTAAACGGTGGTCGCCGGCACCCAGGCGGGTGGGGCGGGGGAGTCCAGGAGCCGGAAGTCGCCGTCGTCGGTGACCTCGTGGTCGTGCGGACCCTCCTGGTTCAGCCAGGTGTAGCGGCGATCGCGCACGATGGCGAACCGGTAGGTGGTGACCACCTCCAGCCGGGGCAGATCCACCCCGTACCAGCTCACACCGTCGGCCTCGTGTTCCAGGCGGGCCTCGATCAGCACGGCCTCGCCGTCCTCCACCAGGCGTGCGTACACCCCGTCGGCGCCGCCGGGGACCCGGACCCGCACGTGGACGTGGCCCCCGTTCGGGGTCACGAAGTCGGGGGAGCCGTCGTGGTGAGGGTCGTGGCTGAACCGCATGTGGGGACACTCCGTCGAAACCGGTTGAAAGAACCCCCACATCATTGCAAGAAATTGTCGCCTATGCGAAAGAATTTTCGTTGGTGTCTTGCGGTCATGGGAAGCGGAGTCCGCCGGACCCCGAACTTCTCGGGTCCGGCGGACTCGCTCGTCACGACGGGAACCGGCCGCCGTGCGTTCGGTCAGCCGCCGGCGTTCTCGGCCAGCTCGTGGGCGATGTCGGGGATGAAGGAACCGGCCGGTCCCGCGCACCCGTCGGCCTCGCCGGGCAGCTTCACCCATACGAAGGCGTCCACGACCGCGCTGCCGGTGTCGGAGGTGGTCGCGGTGCCCAGGGCGCGGCCGGGCGGGTCGCACCACTCGCTGTCGTCGGCGGGTCCGTTGCCGTTGCGGCTGGTGTCCACGATCGCGGTCAGGTCCAGGCCGCTGGCGGCCACGATGGCCTCGGCGTAGGCGACCTCGTCGGCGGTGGTGCGGTAGTTGGAGGTGTTGGTGGCGATGCCGTGGGCGGTCTCGCCCGCGTCGACGCCGTGCAGCAGTTCGGCGACGTCCTCGGGTGCGTGCCAGTCCGAGTGGCCGATGTCGAGGTAGACGCGTGCCTGGTCGGAGGCCTGCCGCAGGGTGCCGCCGGCGTAGGCGATGGAGTCCATGACCTCGGCGGGCGGTTGGCCCTCGCAGGTGCCCATGAGCGAGAGCGCGTCGGGTTCGATCACGATGGTGGCGGGGCGACCGTCCAGGCCGGCGGCGAAGGAGTCGATCCAGGAGCGGTAGGACTCGTGGTCGGGGGCGCCGCCGTCGCTGTGGTTTCCGCAGTCACGGCCGGGGACGTTGTAGACGACCATGACCGGTACGGTGCCGTCGGCTTCGGCGGCCGAGGCCAGGGCGTCCACCTCGGCTTCGATGGTGGTGGGGTCGTAGTTCGCGAACCAGGTCGCCTGGGCGACGCCGGCGATGCGCTCCTCGATGAGCGCGGCCCTGGGGTCGTCGGGGTTGTCGGCCACCCATTGGGCCGCCGCGGTGTCGGGGTTGATGTAAAATTCGCTGTCCTGGGTCGCCTCGGGGGCTTCTTCGGCGTGGGAGACGGTCTGTGCGGGGGTGGCGCAGCCTGCGACGAGCAGGCCCAGCGTCATCGCGGTCATGGCCCCTAGGGCCGTGCGTGATGTCGTCATCTTCTCGTTTCACTCCTGGCGGGTCGGAGTTCGGGGGGTGGGAGCGCTCCCAATTTGGCACCCTAACGACCGACGCGCTCCGTGTGAAGGGGGGTTTCATCTGTTCGTGTGCGCGGTCACATGGGTGTGCGGGAACGTTCATGAGTGAACACCTCGAATCAGTTCGCCGACGAGAGGGTTCGGCACCGGGTCGGGACCGGTCCGCCCCCTTGCCTCGGGCAGAGGAATTTCTCGGTTCGTGCCACACCCGCCCTTGGAGGTGGCTAGCGTGGTGTTCGAGCAGGGGGATCGAACATGGCCAGGGGTAGGGGGTGGCAAGCCAGTGGTGGGCACCGACCAGCGAGGTCTACGACCGATCGCCGACCCCTACCCGGTTTCGGGGCCCACCGGTGTGGCCGTGCGCACCCGTCTCAAGCACCTGACCGCCCAGGACGAGAAGGTGTTGCGGTTGGTCGGCGCACACTTGGGCTCGTTGGCCGCTATCGATCTCAAGGCCCGTTGTGCCGATGACCTGGGCCACGACAGTGCGTCGTGGGCGGAGCGTAAACGGGCGCTGACCCCGGAGTCGTCTTCGCGGTGGGCGGGGTCGATCACCAAGGCCACCCACGACCAATGGGCACTGGCCCGGCGTAGCCAGGTGGCGCACCTGCGCTCTGTGGAAGCCGGGATCACCACGATCCGCCACCGGTTGTCGTTGCCGGTCGGGACCAAGGGCACCAAGAAGAAGCCCGGTGGTTACCGCAGCAGGCAGGAGTGGCACGCCAAGTCACGGCGCCTGGCCACCCTTCAAGACCGGCTGGCTGTGGTGCGGGACGACTTCGAGGCCGGTGTGGTGCGCGTGGTGCGTGGCGGTAAGCACTTGGCCCGCAAACGCCACCACCTTGCCGATGCTGGCTTGAGCGAGTCCTCATGGCGTGAGCGGTGGCAAGCGGCCCGCTGGTTCCTCCAAGCCAACGGGGAAACGGGGAAGCGGTTCGGTAACGAGACGATCCGCGTCACCCCGCAAGGTGAGGTGTCGATCAAACTCCCGGCCCCGCTGGCCGGGTGGGCGAATGCCCCGCACGGCCGGTACCTGCTCTCGGGCACGGCCGTTTTAGCCCACCGGGGCGGGGAGTGGGCCGAGCGGGTAGCGGCGAACCGGGCGGTGGCCTACCGGGTGCACCTGGATGTGGATCGTGGACGCTGGTACCTGACCGCCTCCTGGCAGATCGCGGCGCCATCGCAGGTCCCTCTTCGGGCCGCCCTGGCCCCAGGGGTGATCGGGGTGGATATGAACGCCGACCATCTGGCCGCCTGGCGTCTGGACACCCATGGCAACCCCATCGGGGACCCGCGCCGGTTCGACTACCGATTGTCCGGCACCGCTGCTCATCGTGACGCCCAGGTCCGCCACGCTTTGACCCGGTTGTTGCGCTGGGCGCACGGGTGCGGTGTGCGAGCGATCGCGGTGGAGGACCTGGACTTCACCGACGCCAAGAGTCGGGAGAAGCACGGCCGCAGGAAGCGGTTCCGGCAGCTCATCTCCGGGATGCCCACCGCCAGGCTGCGCGCCCGGCTGACCTCGATGGCCGATACCACCGGTATCACGGTCATCGCTGTGGATGCGGCCTACACCTCCAGGTGGGGCGCCCAGCACTGGCAGAGGCCGCTGACCGGCAGGAAACCAAGGACTTCCCGACACGCCGCCGCTGCGGTGGCGATCGGTAGGCGCGCTCTGGGGCACGCGATCCGGCGTCGGATGGCACCGCCCCCGCATCACCGGAGTGATGGTGCGGGGCATCGGACCGTTCAGGCCGGACCATGTGGCCCGGGGCGTGAGGGAGACCGCCCTCGCGCATGCGGACCACGGACACGATCCGATGGGGCCAGGCGCGGACAGAACGCGGTGGACCACAACGCCCAAGACCGTTCGGGGCGCTGGGCCGAGCATGTGCAACTGATGCTCCGTCTTTAGGAACGGTCACGTCAAGCTTCCGTCGTTGGATCCCCCGGTGGAGCAGGCCTTTTCGGTCAATGCCCAGGCCTCATGGAGTAAGGGATCGGGACTCATGCGGTAGCCCCCCTGTGCCGGTGCTTCGTAGGGCGCTAACGTTGTGGTATGAGCCTTGAGCTGCCAACCGACCGACTCCTGATCAGGGAGTGGGAGCTGGGCGATGCCGAGGCGGCCCTGCGGGTGTACGGGGCCGACGAGGTCGCGCACTGGCTGACGCCGGAATGGCAACCGGTGACCGATGACAGCGCCATGCGCTCGGTGCTCCACGCCTGGATCGAGGCGGGACCGAACCTGATCCCACCCGCCGGGCGCTGGGCGATCGTGCGCAAGGAGGACGGAGAACTGGTGGGAGGGCTGTCACTGAAACTGCTCCCGCCCTTTGAGGAGGACTTCGAACTGACCTGGGCCCTGCGTCCGGAGGTGTGGGGCCAGGGGTACGCCACCGAGGCCAGCCGGGCCATCATCGCCTGGGCCTTCGAGCAGGGCATCGAGGAGGTCTTCGCGGTCGCCCGGCCCAAGAACGAAAGAGCCATCGCCGTCGCTCGAAGACTCGACATGGAATGGGTCGGCGAGACCGAGAAGTACTACAACATGCGCCTTCAGGTGTTCCGCCTGCGGCCGGGATAGTCCCACCTTCACAGGCATGGGGTCCGCCGGAACGGCCGACGGGCCCTTCGCCGTGTCGGGCCGGTTCAGGGCGCCGTTCGTCGCGACGGGTCGGCGACCGCGCCCACCCCCACCAGGTACCGGTACACCTGGCCGGCCAGCGCCGAGGCCAGGCCCACCGGGACGGCGTTACCGATCTGGCGGGCGATCTGCAGCTTGCTCCCGCACCAACGGAAGTCCTCGTCGAAGCCCTGGATGTGCGCGGCCTCCATGTGCGTGATGGGTCGGTGCTCGCTGGGGTGCAGATAGCGCCCCTTCTCCGGTTTGAAGAACTCGGTGCGGATGGTGACCGAGGGGCGATCCGTGCGCAGCCGACCCATGACGTCCCCGGTCCCGCTCCGGTGCCGCAGCCAGGCCTGCGTGGACAGCTCCGGCGGCAGGTCGTTGCGGTTCCCACCGGGCGGGATCGCCTCGTAGCGCAGGCGGGACAAGGGCCGGGGGGTGCGCCCCAGATGCAGTTCGAAGGTCCGGTAGGCCCCGGGAAGTTCGACCCCCAACGGTGCGCAGCGACGCGCGGGCAACTCGGTCGTGGTGGTCGCGCGCGGGGTCTTGGCGAAGATCGACTGGACCGTCTCCCACGGCGACAGCGGGGCGCCGCCGGGCTTCAGGCGGGTGTGCGTGGGCCGGGGGTAGTCCAGGCCCAGCCCTTCCGGAGCGGCGGCGCGCACGTCGCGTCGGGTGGCCAGCACGATGGCCCGACGGCGGGCCTGGGGGACCCCGTAGTCGGCCGCGTTCAGCACCCGGGCCTCGGTCAGTTCGTATTCGCCCAGCAACCCACCGGGGTCCTCGGTCTCGGCGCGCAGCAGCGCGTACTCTCCCGAGTCCAGGAACCGGGCCACGTTCTCGATCACGAACACCTTGGGGCGCAGGGCCCGCACCACGCGCACGTACTCGCGCCAGAGCACGTTGCGGGCGTCGCCCTGGTCCTTGAGCAGGTTCTTCTTGTTGAGCGCCGAGAACCCCTGGCAGGGTGGGCCGCCCAGGATGACGTCCACGTCCTCTTGGACCACACCCGGATCCCAGGCCTCGATGTCGCCGGCGTGGATGCGTTCGGTGCCGGTGTGCTCGCCGAAGTTGGCCGCGTAGGTGGAGGCCGCCGCCAGGTCGTGCTCGACCGCGCCCACCGTACGGAAGGGGGAGGCGTCGTGTCCTGGTGCCCGGTAGGAGTGGAAGCCCGCGGTGAGCCCGCCACACCCCGAGAACAGGTCGACGATGGTGATCGAGTCGTCCGTGAGCATGAGGCTCAAGATAGAGGAGGGACCCCGCCTCGGCGAATCGCTAGGATCGGAGACGATGGACACGCGACGGCCGACACGGGCGGCGAACGAGGGCACCCGCAAGAGCATGCGGTCCAACAAGGGGCGTGACACCCGGCCCGAGTTGGCGATCCGCCGCAGAGTACACGCGGCCGGGCTGCGCTACCGCGTCTGCGCGCGACCCCTGCCGGGGCTTCGGCGCACGGCCGACCTGGTGTTCACCCGGCTCAAGGTGGCGGTGTTCGTCGACGGCTGTTTTTGGCACGGTTGTCCCCGGCACCACACCAAGGCCGCCACCAACGCCGGCTACTGGGCCGAGAAGGTGCGCGTCAACCGGGCACGCGACGCCGACACCAACGCCCGTTTGAGCGAGCAGGGGTGGCGGGTGGTGCGCGTGTGGGAGCACGAGGACCCCGACGCCGCGGCCGCGCGCGTGATCGCCGAGGTCCGTGCTTTGCGCTAGGACAGGAAGCGGCTGATCCGCTCGACCTCGTCCTCGGAGAGTCGTACCGAGGCCGCCGCCGTGTTCTCCTCCAGGTGCGCCACCTTCGAGGTGCCCGGGATCGGCAGCATGACGGGGGAGCGGTGCAGCAGCCAGGACAGTGCCAGCTGCACCGGGCTGACGTCGTGTTCGGCGGCGATCGCGGCGAGCGGGGAGTCGGGTGAGGCCATCTCTCCGCTCCCGACCGGCGCCCAGGGCAGGAACGCGATGCCGTCCTTCTCGCACTGTTCCAGCACGTCCTCGGACTGGCGGAAGGAGGGGGCGTACTGGTTCTGCACCGAGACGATCGGGGTGATGGCGCGGGCCGCCGAGAGCTCGTCCACGCTCACCTCGCTCAGCCCGATGTGGCGGATCTTGCCCTCTTCTCGCAGCTCCACCAAGGCGCCGAGCTGGTCGGCCAGCGCCACCTCGGGGTCGATCCGGTGCAGCTGCAACAGGTCGATGCGCTCCAGGCCCAGGTTGCGCAGGCTCAGCTCCACCTGCTGCTTGAGGTAGGCGGGGCGGCCCAGCTTGTGCCACTGGGAGGGGCCGGTGCGGGCGAACCCGGCCTTGGTGCCGATGACCAGGTCATCGGGGTAGGGGTACAGGGCGTCCTTGATGAGCTGCTCGCCGAGCTGGGGCCCGTAGGAGTCGGCGGTGTCGATGAAGTCGATGCCCAGTTCGACGACGCGGCGCAGCACGGACAGGGCTTCGTCACGGTCGCGGGGCGGACCCCACACGCCTTCTCCGACGAGGCGCATCGCCCCGAACCCCAGGCGATGGACGTGCAGGTCATCGCCGAACGAGAGCGTGCCCGCCTGCTGTGCGATGGGGAGTGCGGTGTGTGCGTCGGTCACGGTGTCCCTTTCGAAGCGGCGCCAGGGCCGGATGCGTGCCATGGTGTCAGTTCGCCGGCGGCGTGGCTCGTCTTCGCGTGCTCGTGTCGCCGCCGGGTCGGGGCAGGGTCCCAGGCCCGGCCCGGGCCCCGCAAGGCCCGAGCGCCGCGCGCGTGTGGGTGATCTGCGGGTCTCAGCGGCTGGTGTCGCGGCGGGCCACGGCGGCCAGGTCGGCCTCGATGCGGGCGGTGGTCGCCAACAGCGCGGGCAGCAGGTCGCGGCGCACGTCGTCGATGGAGGATCGGTTGGCGTGGGCGGAGACGTTGGCGGCGGCGATGACCTTGCCGTCGGTGTCGCGGATGGGCGCGGCCAGGGAGCGCAGCCCTTCCTCCAGTTCCTGGTCGACGATGGCGTAGCCCTGTTCGCGCACCTTGAGGATCTCCGAGCGCAGCCCCGCGGTGTGGGTGATGGTGAAGCGGGTCAGGGGCTGGAGTTCGACCCGGTCCAGGTAGCCGGTGAGCGCGCCCTCGTCGAATCCGGCCAGCAGGACCCGGCCCATGGAGGTGGCCGCGGCGGGGAAGCGGGTGCCCACGGTGATGGCCACGGCCATGATCCGGGTGGTGGCCACGCGGGCCACGTAGAGTACGTCGTCGCCCTCCATCACCGAGACGGACGCGGACTCGCGCACGCTCCGGGAGAGGTCCTCCAGGTGGGGTCGGGCGACGTCGGGCAGCCCGGCGGAGGCCACGTAGGCGTAGCCCAGCTCCAGTACGCGCGGGGTCAGGCAGAACATGCGCCCGTCGGTGCGCACGTAGCCCAGGTCCACCAGGGTGAGGAGGAAGCGTCGGGCGGCCGCGCGGGTGAGGTCGGTGGCGCGGGCGACCTCGCTGAGGGTCATGGAGGGTCGTTCGGCTGAGAAGGCGCGAATGACCGTCAGTCCTCGTTCCAGGGACTGGACGAAGTGGGCTCCGCGTTCTGGCGCGTCTTCGGTGGTCATGGAGCCTTTCCGAGTCGGGGGGTGGGGTGCTTTTCGCCGTGGGCGCTGCTCTGCCCACGGGCGATGTTCTCATACCGAACACCTGGTGTGTCTCTTGACCCGTTCTGTGAGCGGCGCTACTGTCATACCCAAGATGTTCGCACTGTGAACATTCATTCGCTATACGAACGGGAGGGTCGCTATGGCCGTGCCCCTGAACGAGGCGGTCGGGCAGCTCGTCCACGACGGCGACACCGTCGCGCTGGAAGGCTTCACCCACCTCATCCCCGTGGCCGCCGGGCACGAGATCATCCGGCAGGGTCTGCGCGACCTCACCCTGGTGCGGATGACGCCCGACATCGTCTACGACCAGCTCATCGGTGCCGGTTGCGCGCGCAAGCTCGTCTTCTCCTGGGGCGGCAACCCCGGGGTCGGCTCGCTCCATCGCTTCCGTGACGCCGTCACCCGCTCCTGGCCGGTCCCGTTGGAGATCGAGGAGCACAGCCACGCCGGGATGGCCAACCGCTACGTCGCGGGCGCCTCAGGTCTCCCCTTCGCCGTGCTGCGCGGCTACAGCGGCACCGACCTGGTCGGCAACAACCCCCACATCAAGACGATCACCTGCCCCTTCACCGGGCAGGAACTGGCCGCGGTCCCCGCGCTCAACCCCGACGTCACCATCATCCACGCCCAGCGCGCGGACACCGCCGGGAACGTGCAGCTGTGGGGCATCACCGGGATCCAGAAGGAGGCCGCCATGGCCGCCGACCGGGTCCTGGTCACCGTCGAAGAGGTCGTCGAGGAACTCGAACCCGTGCCCGGCCAGGTCGTCCTGCCGGCCCGGGTCGTCGACGCGGTCAGCGTGGTCCCCGGTGGCGCGGCCCCCTCCTACGCCCACGGTTACTACGAGCGCGACAACTCCGCCTACAAGGACTGGGACGCGGTGGGACGCGACCGTGAGGCCTTCGGCGCCTGGCTGGCCGAACTCACCGGATCCACCGGCCCCGACACCTCCTCCACCTCCGACCCCGAACCCGTGGGAAAAGGCGCATGACCACTCTGACCTGGACCTCCGACGAGATCATGACCGTCACCGCCGCGCGTTCGCTGCGCGATGGCATGTCCTGTTTCGTCGGCATCGGCCTGCCCAGCACCGCGGCCAACGTGGCGAGCCGGACCCACGCCCCCGACCTGTGGATGATCTACGAGTCGGGCACCCTGGGCGCATCCCCCGACCGCCTGCCGCTGTCCATCGGTGACGGAATCCTCGCCGAGACCGCCGACACGGTCGTGTCGGTGCCCGAGGTGTTCAACTACTGGCTCCAGGCCGGGCGGATCGACGTCGGTTTCCTCGGCGCCGCCCAGATCGACCGGTACGGCAACATCAACACCACCGTCATCGGCGACTACGACGATCCCAAGGTGCGCCTGCCGGGAGCCGGCGGTGCCCCCGAGATCGCCGCCTCCTGCCGCGAGGTCATCGTGATCATGCGGCACAGCCGGCGGGCCTTCGTCGACAAGGTCGACTTCATCACCTCGGTCGGGCACGGGGCGGGCCCCGGCGATCGGGAACGGTTGGGGCTCACCGGTGCCGGACCGGTGCGGATCATCACCGACCTGGGCGTGCTCGAACCCGACCCGATCACCCGCGAGCTCACCCTGGTGGGCGTGCACCCGGGGGTGGAGGTCGCCGACGTGCGCGCGGCCACCGGTTGGGACCTGCGGGTCGCCGAGGATCCGCGGCGCACCCCCGAGCCCTCCGGTGCCGAGCTTTCCGTCCTGCGCTCCCTGACCGGCACGGCCCGCACCTGACCCGATACCGTTTGCCTAACACTGTTAGGTAAGCGTACGCCACACATCCCAGGAGACACCGGTGACCGACGTCCACGTTCTCGACGCCGTCCGTACGCCCTTCGGCCGGTACGGCGGCGCCCTGTCGGGCACCCGCCCCGACGACCTCGCCGCCCACGTGGTCCGCGCCCTGGTCGAGCGCGCGCCCGACCTGGACCCCGCCGCCCTCGACGAGGTCCTGCTCGGCAACGCCAACGGGGCGGGCGAGGAGAACCGCAACGTCGCCCGCATGGCCGCCCTCCTGGCGGGACTGCCCACCTCCGTGCCCGGGGCCACCGTCAACCGATTGTGCGGCTCCGGAATGGAGGCGGCCATCCAGGGCGCTCGCGCCGTCCAGACCGGTGACGCCTCCCTGGTCCTGGCCGGGGGAGCGGAGTCCATGAGCCGGGCCCCCTGGGTGATGCCCAAACCCGCCAAGGCCTTCCCCGCCACCGACACCACCCTGCACTCCACCACCCTGGGCTGGCGCATGGTCAATCCGCGCATGCCCAAGGAGTGGACGCTGTCCCTGGGCGTGAGCACCGAGGGGCTCGCCGAGCAATACGGCGTCGACCGCGCCGACCAGGACGCCTTCGCCCTGGCCAGCCACACCAAGGCCGCCGACGCCTGGGCCAGGGGAGTCTTCGACGACGAGATCGTCCAGGTCGAGGGCGCCCACCTGGAGCGTGACGAGAGCATCAGAGAGACCTCCCTCGACAAGCTCGCCTCCCTCAAGCCCGCCTTCCGCGAGGAGGGCACCATCACCGCGGGCAACGCCTCGCCCCTCAACGACGGCGCGGCCGCCCTGCTGTTGGGCGACGACGCCGCGGTCCGGGCCACCGGGCACGAGCCCCTGGCCCGACTGGTCAGCCGGGGCGTGGCGGGGGTCGACCCCGACGTATTCGGCATCGGCCCCGTGCGCGCCGCCGAGATCGCCCTGGAACGCGCGGGTATCACCTGGGCCGATCTGTCGGCGGTGGAACTCAACGAGGCCTTCGCCGCCCAGTCGTTGGCCTGTGTCCGCAGTTGGAAGGGGCTGGACCCCGACATCGTCAACCCCAATGGCGGCGCCATCGCCATCGGTCACCCCCTCGGTGCCTCGGGGGCGCGCGTCATCGGCTCACTGGCCCACCAACTGCGCCGTCGCGGCGGTGGTTGGGGGTTGGCCGCCCTGTGCATCGGGGTCGGCCAGGGGTTGGCCGTCGTCCTGCACGCCTGAACGGGCACGCCTGAAAGGAGCAGCACCATGTCCGACACCTCCCACGAGGGTCTGCACGTGCCCGGTTACGTGCGCGACCACGACACCCACCCCCCGCTGGACTACCCGCTCTACAAGAGCACCTCCCTGCGCCACCCCCAGCGCCCGCTCACCCTGCTCCCGCACATGCTCACCGAGATCACCTCACCCGTTCTGGGTGAGGACCGCGTCGTCGGTGACGACCACGACCTGACCCGCCAACACGACGGCGAAGCCCAGGGCCAGCGCATCATCGTGCACGGGCAGGTCCGTGACAGCGATGGCCGCCCCGTCCCGCACACCCTCGTGGAGATCTGGCAGGCCAACGCCGGCGGACGCTACCGGCACGCCGCCGACAACTGGCCCGCGCCCCTGGATCCCCACTTCACCGGCGTCGGCCGTGTCATCACCGACGACCAGGGTCGCTACCGGTTCGTCACCATCCGCCCGGGCGCCTACCCCTGGAAGAACCACCAGAACGCCTGGCGTCCCGCCCACATCCACTTCTCGCTGTTCGGCCGCGCCTTCACCCAGCGCCTGGTCACGCAGATGTACTTCCCCGACGACCCGCTCTTCTTCCAGGACCCCATGTGGCAGTCGGTCCCGGACGAGAAGGCCAGCGAGCGCATGCTCGCCCGTTTCGACTACGACACCACCGAACCCGAGTGGGCCCTGTCCTACCGGTGGGACATCGTGTTGCGCGGACGCGAACAGACCCCGTTCGAGTCCGAGGAAGAGGTCCTGGAGGACGACGAGTGAGCACCCACCCCACCACCCCGTCTCAGACCGTGGGCCCCTACCTGCACATCGGGCTGCCCTGGCCCGACGGCCCCTTCGCGGTGGCCCGGGACACCCCGGGCGCCGTGTGGTTGCGCGGCACCGTCCACGACGGCGCGGGCGCGCCGGTCACCGACGCCCTGATCGAGACCTGGCAGGCCGACCCCGAGGGTCGCTTCGACCACCCCGACGACCCGCGCGGGGCCAAGAACCTGCCCGGTTTCCGCGGGTTCGGCCGTTGCCCCACCGATGACACCGGCTCCTACGCCATCCTCACCCTCAAACCCGGACCCGTCCCCGGGCCCACCGGCGACCAGGCCCCGCACGTGGACGTGTCGGTCTTCGCGCGCGGCATGCTGCACCGCGTGGTCACCCGCCTGTACTTTCCGGAGGAGGAGAGCGCCAACGCCCAGGACCCGGTGCTGAACGCCATCGAGGACCCGCGGGCGCGCGCAACCCTCATCGCCCACCGCGAGGACGACGGTTACCGTTTGGACATCCACCTGCAGGGCGAGGACGAGACCGTCTTCTTCGACATCTGAGCACAGCGAGGAAACCTTCATGACCGGCCTGTTCGACGGGGTTCTCGATCGGGGTCCCGTGGGTCCGCTCACCGACGACACCGCGTGGTTGCGGTCCCTGCTCGACGCCGAGGCCGCCCTGGCGCAGGCGTTGGCCGAGGTCGGGCTGATCACCGTCGAACAGGCGGGCGCCATCGCCACCGCCTGCGCCGCCGAGCACTACGACCCGGTGGCCCTGGGCGCGGCGGCCGCCGGTGGGGGCAACCCCGTCATCCCCCTGGTCAAGGAGCTGACCGCGCGGGTCGGCGAGGACGACCCCGAAGCCGCCCGACACGTGCACCGCGGCGCCACCAGCCAGGACATCATGGACACCGCCGCCATGCTGGTGGTGCGCCGGGCCGGTCGCGCGTTGCACACCGACCTGACCCTGCTGAGCGCCGATCTCGCCGACCTGGCCCACCGGCACCGCACCACGCCCATGCCCGGGCGCACCCTCCTCCAGCAGGCCCTGCCCACCACCTTCGGGGCCGTCGCGGCCGGTTGGGCCCAGGGACTGACCGGCGCCGCCCGGCGGCTCGACGAGGTCCTCACCCACCACCTGGCCGCCCAATTCGGGGGTGCGGTGGGCACCCTGGCCTCCCTGGACCCGCACGGACCCGACGTGGTCGCCGCCTACGCCGCCCGCCTGGGGCTTCCCGAACCGCTGTTGCCCTGGCACACCGAACGTGGGCGCGTCGCCGAGATCGCCTCCGCCCTGGGACGGGTATGCGGATCGGCGGGCAACGTCGCCCAAGACGTGGTCCTGCTCGCTCAGACCGAGGTCGGGGAGGTCACCGAGGAGGGTGGCGCCGGAGTCGGTGGTTCCTCGACCATGCCGCACAAACGCAATCCGGTCGCGGCGGTCTCCGTCCTGGCCAACGCCCGCCAGGCCCCAGGACTGGTCGCCACCCTTTTGAGCGCGCAGATCCAGGAACATCAGCGCGCGGCCGGTTCCTGGCACGCCGAGTGGCTGCCCCTGACCGACCTGCTGCGCCGGGCCGGTTCGGCCGTGTCCTGGCTGCGCACCGGTGTCGAACGGCTGCGCGTGCACCCCGAACGCATGCGCGCCAACCTCGAACTCACCGGTGGCCTGGCCCTGAGCGAACGCCTGACCACCGACCTGATCCCCGAACTGGGGCGCATGGAGGCCCACCGTCGGGTCACCGAGGCCTGCCGTGTGTCCGTGACCGAGGACCGCGACCTCGTCGACACGGTCACCGCACACCTCGAAGGGCTGCGCACATCCGAGCAGGTCCGTGCCCTGCTCGACCCGGCCGCCTACCTCGGCGCCGCACCCGTGTTCACCGACCGGGTCACGGGTAGGACCGGCCCGGATGGGACCGGCCGGCCAGGTCGTACCGACAGCGAAGAAGGAAACCCATGAGCGTTGAACTCCACCACACCGTGAGCGGCCCGGCGGACGCCCCGCCCCTGGTCCTGGGGGGTTCCCTCGGCACCACCCTGGACATGTGGGGCCCACAGGTCCAGGCCCTGTCCGCGCACTTCCGGGTGATCCGGATCGACCACCGCGGGCACGGGGGCTCTCCCGCGCCCGAGGGCCCCTACGGCATGGCCGACCTGGGCGGGGACGTCCTGGCCCTGCTGGATCGGCTCGGCATCGAGCGTGCCCACTACGTGGGCCTGTCCATCGGCGGGATGGTCGGCCAGTGGTTGGCGATCAACGCCCCCGAGCGGATCGACCGCCTGGTCCTCCTGGCCACCTCCCCCTACATGGGGCCGGCGCGGAACTGGAGCGACCGTGCGGCCCTGGCCCGGGAGAGGGGCACCGCCGCCCTGGCCGACACCGTGGTGGAACGCTGGTTCACCCCCGGCTTCATCGAGGAACACCCGAGCCAGGTTCATGCGCTGCGCGACCAGATCGTGGCCACCCCCGACCAGGGGTACGCGGGCTGCTGCGAGGCCATCGGAGGCCATGACACCCGAGAGGAACTGCACCGCGTCGCGGCCCCCACCCTGGTGGTCTCCGGCGCGCAGGACCCCTCCACCCCGCCCGAGGAACACGGCGCGCTGCTGGCCGAAGGCATCCCCGGGGCCCGCTCCGTGGTGCTGGAGGGCGCCGCGCACCTGCTGTCCTGGGAGCGCGCCGACCGCGTCAACACCCTCATCACCGAACACCTGACCGCCGCCGACCGGCACGCCGCCGGTATGCGGGTGCGCCGCGATGTGCTCGGCGACGCCCACGTGGACCGGGCCGAGGCGCGCAAGACCGAGTTCACCGAACCCTTCCAGGACCTCATCACCCGTTACGCCTGGGGTGAGATCTGGACCCGCCCGGGGTTGGACCGACGCACCCGCAGCTGCATGGTGTTGACCGCCTTGGTCGCCAAGGGGCACTGGGGCGAACTGGCCATGCACGTGCGCGCCGCGCTGCGCAACGGGCTGAGCCCGGACGAGATCGGCGAGGTGTTCCTGCAGGCCGCCATCTACTGCGGGGTGCCCGCCGCCAACAAGGCCTTCGCCATCGCCCAGGAGGTCTTCGCCGAACAGGACTGATCCCCCTTGAGGAAAGGGTGTGCGCGAGCTGTTCCGGGACGGTACAAGGGACCATGGACAACACCGATGAGGCCCTGCGCGAGCGGGGCGAGCGTTTCCACGCACTCCACCAGGGCCCGGACGTATTCGTACTGGCCAACGCCTGGGACGCCGGTTCGGCCCGCCTGTTGGAGACCGCCGGGTTCACCGCCCTGGGTACCACCAGCGCCGGGCTGGCGCACGCGCTGGGCCGGCGTGACGGCGATGGCGGGGTGGGGCTGGGCCAGACCCTGGGCAACGGGGCGGCGATCGCGGCCGCCACGACCCTGCCGGTCTCGGCGGACCTGGAGGGCGGGTTCGGTGACACCCCGGCCGAGGTCGCCCGTACCATCACCCGGGCGGGCGGTACCGGGGTGGTCGGCGGTTCGGTGGAGGACACCACCGGGGACGCCTCCGCACCGATCCGGCCCTTGGATCAGGCGGTGGAGCGCGTCGAGGCCGCGGTGGAGGCGGCCCGTGCGCTGCCGTTCCGTTTCACGTTGACCGCCCGGGCGGAGAACTTCCTGCACGGGCGCCCCGACCTGGAGGACACCATCGCCCGTCTGCGGGCCTTCGAACGCGCCGGCGCCGACGTGGTCTTCGCCCCGGGTCTGCTCGACGCCGAGGCGATCGGTGCGGTGTGCGCGGCGGTGGAAGTGCCGGTGAACGTCCTGGCCGCCGGTGCGGCAGCACGGATGACGGTGGCCGAACTGGGCGCGTTGGGCGCCCGCCGGGTCAGCCTGGGGTCGGGTCTGTCGCGGACCGCTCTCACCCACGCCCTGCGAGCGGCCCGCGAGATCGCCGAACACGGTCGGTTGGACCGGTTGACGCAGGCCCTGCCGATGGAGGAGGTGCACCGGTGGTTGGGCTCGGAGGATCCCACTCCACCGGCGCCGCCGATGCCTTGAGGGCGCCGCGTCGGGGTGCGCCGGTCAGGGCTTGAAGGCGACCCCGGCGAGCTCCCAGCGTTTGACGCCGGGGTCGGTGGGGCGGGTGATGGGGTCGCGGTCGGGGTTGCGCCAGGTGGAGCAGTCCACCTTGCGGGGCTCCTGCTCGCGACCGTCGGTCCAGGCACTGGCCACCTCCAACCCCTCGAAGACGGCGGAGGCCTCCTGTGGGCTGCGCACCCGGCCCCACGGGGTACCGAAGGAGAGGATCTTGTCGGTCATCCAGGCGGCGGCCTCGGGGTCGTCGGAGACGATGTGGGAGAAGATGATCGCCGACCCGGGGGCGAGCCGCTCCACCAGGTCCCGCACCATCCCGAAGGGGTCGCTGTCGTCGGGCAGGCAGTGCAGCAGGGACACCATCATGACGCAGACCGGTTGGTCCGGGTCGATGAGTTTGACGGCCTCCGGTGAGCGCAGGATGCGTTCGGTGTCGCGGATGTCGGACAGCAGGAACGCGGTGGTGTCGGTGTCGCCGAGCAGGGCCCGGCCGTGGGCGAGCACGATCGGGTCGTGGTCGATGTACAGGACCCGGGCCCGGGGGTTGGCGCGCTGGGCGACCTGGTGGGTGTTGTCGGTGGTGGGCAGACCGGCGCCCAGGTCGAGGAACTGGTCGATGCCTCGGGCGCTGACGTGTTCCACGGCCCGGCCGAGGAAGGCCCGGTTGTCGTTGGCGAAGGAGACGAGTTCGGGGATGCCCGCGGCCAGTTCTTCGCATGCCTTGCGGTCGGAGGCGAAGTTGTCCTTTCCGCCCAGCAGGTAGTCGTACATTCGTGCGATGCTGGGGGTGTCCATGTCGATGTGCGGAGGGAAGCGATCGGCCATAGGAGAATACCAATCAGGGCTAGTTGTTCGAGTTCGTCTCCAGGGGAATCGTAACCGTGTTTCGTCGGACTTACCGGCGTTTGGCGAAAGAAAACCGATCGGACCGTTCAGGGCGCCTCGAATTGGGGGAGCTCGTCGGCGACAAGCCCGGGTGCGGCGGCCCTGACGCGGTCTCCGGTGCCTGGGGGGAGGGTGGGGACAGAGGGTTGTGGTATCGGGTTCCAAAAGGTGTCCGGTGAAATCCGTCGGGTGGTTATCGCCCCCACGGCTAAAACGTCCTCGGAGTCTTCTTCCCTCGAATGCGAAGAGTCCTCCACGTCGCCGTTCTCGGTACTCGGAAGCCCCCTCTCACCCGTTGACGGGTCCCGGACCAGCGCGACCAACGACCGTTTGTCCAGGCCGGCCCACCGGGTCAGCGCGAACGGGTCCAGGTCGGCTTGGGCGCCCAGCGCGGCGGCCACCGCCCGCAGGTGGGTGCACCGTCCCCGCCAGTGGTCGCACGAGCAGGTCGCGACCAGATCCCCCCACCCGGTGGGGACCAGGTCCAACCCCAACAGGGCGAACACCCGCGCCGCGGCCTCGGGGAGTTCGCCGGCCAGCACACGGGCGCGGAACACCGGTTGGGAGGCCAGGGCGGCGCAGACCCGCGCCCACTCCGGATCCGGCCACACGGTACGGATCAGGCTCACCTCGTGCTCGCCGACCCGGGCCGAGACCTCACCGGAGCGCACCCGCAACCCCGTGACGGCCTCGGCGCCCTCGGATCCCTCCAACGCCTCGCCCATCAGCGCCGACCAGCTCATCCGGCCACCGCCTCGGGTGCCAGGCGCACCACGTCTCGCAGATCTTGTACCGACAACCCGCCCAACCACGCCTCGCCGGTGGTCACCGCGGCGTCGGCCAGCGCGCTCTTGCGCTCGATCATCTCGTCCACACGCTCCTCCACGGTGCCCACGCACACCATCTTGCGCACCTGTACGTCGCGACGCTGACCGATCCGGAACGCCCGGTCGGTGGCCTGGTTCTCCACCGCCGGGTTCCACCACCGGTCCACGTGCACCACGTGGTTGGCGGCGGTCAGGTTCAGCCCGGTTCCGGCGGCCTTGAGCGAGAGCAGGAACACGGCCGGGCCCCGCAGGGTCTGGAAGTGCTCGGTCATGTGCTCACGGTCGGCACGGGAGGTGCCCCCGTGCAGCCACAGCACCGGAACTCCCAGACGGGAGCGCAGGTAGGGCGCCAGCCGTTCGCCCCAGCGCGCGTACTGGGTGAAGCACAGCGCCTTGTCGCCCTCGGCGACGGCCTCGCCCAGGATCGACTCCAGCCGCTCCAACTTGCCCGAACGTCCCGCCAGGGCCGACCCGTCGCCCAGGAACTGCGCCGGGTGGTTGCAGATCTGTTTGAGCCGCGACATCGTCGCCAGCACCAGCCCCTTGCGTTCCTTGTCGTCGGCCTCCGCCAGCCGCTCACCCATCTCGTCCACCACGGCCTTGTACAGCGAGGCCTGTTCGGGCGTGAGCGTGCACCAGGTGCGCATCTGGTGCTTCTCGGGCAGGTCGGCGATGATCGAACGGTCGGTCTTCAACCGGCGCAGCACGAACGGGCCGGTCAGCCGGCGCACCAGGTCGGTACCGCCGCTACCGCCCTGACCGTCGATGGGGGCCGCCCCGCCGTCCACCTCGGCCTCGGCGCGGTCGGCCACCGCGCGTTGGAAGTCGGCGGCCGTGCCCAGCAGCCCCGGGTTGGCGAACTCCATCAGCGACCACAGCTCGCCCAGGTTGTTCTCCACCGGGGTGCCGGTGAGCGCGATACGGGTGGCCGCCGGCAGCGAGCGGACCGCCCGTGCCTGACGGGTGTCGTGGTTCTTCAAGGCCTGCGCCTCGTCGCACACCACCCGATGCCAGGGCATGCCCGTCAGCTCGTCGGCGTCGCGCGCCACCACCCCGTAGGTGGTGACCACCAGGTCGCAGGCGCCGACGATGCGCGCCATCGCGTTGCCCGTGGGCCGGTCGGGGCCGTGCTGGACGTGCACTCGCAGTTCCGGGGCGAACTTCTCCGCCTCGCGCCGCCAGTTGCCCACCAACGACACCGGGCACACCAACAGGGTGGGCCCGGGCGCGGGGCCCTCGGAGCGTTCGTCGGTGAGCAACGCCAACAGCTGCACGGTCTTGCCCAGTCCCATGTCGTCGGCGAGTACCGCGCCCAGACCCAGTTCGCCCAGGAACCGCAGCCAGGACGCGCCGCGGTCCTGATAGGGCCGCAGGGAACCCTTGAACGTGGCGGGAGTGCCCATGGGGCGGGGCTCGGCCTTGGCGCCGCCGTCCAGGAGCGCGCCCAGCGGGCCGTCGGCCACCACGTCCGCGACCGGAAGGGGGGCCGGCGCCGCCCCGATCGCGGCCCGCAGTGCCTCCTCGCGTCCCATCCGCCGGTGCGTACCGCGTCGCATCAGTTCCAGGGCCGAGGCGACCCGTTCGGGGTCCATCTCTATCCATCGGCCGCGCACGCGCACCAGCGAGCGTTTGAGCCGGGCGAGTTCGGCCAGTTCGGTGAGCTCGTCCTCGCTCAGCGGGGTGGTGTCCTCGGGGCCGGTCAGCAACGCTTCGAAGGACACGTCCACCAGGTCCATGGGGCTCACCCCACCGCGACGGCGCCGCTTGGGCTCCTCGGTGACGGTCATCCGCAGACCCAGGCCCTCGCGTCGGCTCCATTCGGGCAGCACCACGGCGAACCCGGCCTCGGTCAACCGTTGGGCGCCCTCGCCCACGAAGGCCTGGGCCCCGGCGGTGTCCATGAACAGCCGGGCCGGGGCCAGGTCGGCCAGGGCCCGGCCCAGGGCGGGCAGGTGGCGGGCGGCCCGGCGCAGGTCGGCCAGGGCGGTGGTGGCCACGTCCCGGGGCAGCCAGGCCGCGCCCTCGCCGAGCCAGACCTGTTCCAGGGGCAGCCGCAGACCGGGGTCGGTGGTCGAGCGGACCCAGAACTCCAGGGTCCAGGGGCGCGGACCGTTGCGCGGGCCCTCGGGTTCGGGTTCGCGCAGTACGAACACCAGGCGGGCGCGGCCGCCCCCGCGCACCCGGTTCCGCCACTCGCGCAGGGGGCCGCGCAGGGCGTCGGCGGTGTCGTCGTCGACCCGGGTGCGTTCGGTGGTCAGGGCGGTGGCCAGTCGGGCGGCGGGCGAGGGGAGTTCGCCTTCGTGGACGCGTTCGGGGGCTCGGGCCAGGCGGCGGGCCGCGGCGTCGGTGAGGAGTTCCAGGGGCGCCAGTACGCAGGTGCGGGCGGCCTCGGCGCGTTCGGGCCGGTCCAGGTGGGCGGTGGCGGCGGGTGGCAGCGCGTCGGTGAGGGCGGCCAGATGTTCCTCGGCGGTGTCCAGTGGGGCGGGTCGCCAGCGGGCACGCGGTGGGGTGCCGACCAGGTCGGGTAGGACGCACCCGGTGTGGACCAGGTGTTCGGCGAAGGCGTGCACCCCGCACAGGTGGGCCAGCGCGGGGCCGACCTCGGGGGGAACGGAGGCTTCGGGGCGTGTGCGCAGGGAACCGAGCAACAGGTCGGCTCCGGCCGCGTCCAGGGCCAGCGCGGGGACTCGCCGGGTGCCGAATCCGGTGGCCTCGGCCGTGGGGGAGTGGGAGCGCACGGGGAGACCGTCGGCCTCGGGCAGGGTCAGGGACAGCTCGCCCGGGGAGAGGCGCTCCGGCGGAACCCCGACCGTGGTGACCAGAGCGCGCAGCCCGGCCACGTCCTCGGCGAAGGGATGCGCGCCCGGATCCGGGTCGCTCACCGCCGTGCCCTCGGCCCACACCATCAGTGCGTCCCTGGACCACACACCATGCAGAACCCGCACCACACCCCCCGCTGAACACGCCCGACGTCGTCGGCCCCCAGTATGGCGGGGGCCGACGACGTTCCGTGATCGGGTGGGGCGGCCGGCCTCAGAGCTTGGCGGGCACGGTGTTGCCCACGGCCAGGATGCCCTCGCGCATGCGCACCCGCCACAGCAGGAACCCGCCGAGTACGAAGAAGGCCAGCAGCGACAGGATCGCCACCCGGTAGCCGCCGGTCATGGCGACCGCGATGGTGACCACCAGCGAACCCAGGAACGTGGAGCCCTTGTCGGAGATCTGGAAGAGGCTGAAGTACTCCGCCTCCCGGCCCTTGGGGATGAGCTGGGAGAACATCGATCGGGCCAGGGACTGGGTGCAGCCCAGCACCAGGCCGATGCCCACGCCCAGGGCGATGAACAGGGGCACGTTGCCCGCGGGCATCACATAGCCCAGGCCCACCAGCAGACTCCAGATCACCAGGCTGCCCAACACGGTCTTCTTGGGGCCGATCCGGTCGGCGATCCGGGCGGTGGCGAACGCCCCGACGAAGGCCACGAACTGGATGATGAGGATCGTGGTGATGAGCACGTTCTGGCTCAGTCCCAGGTCCTGGGTGGCGAAGGGCGCCGCGTAGCGGATCGCGGCCTGGACACCGTCGTTGAAGAAGATGAAGGCGAAGAGGAACAGCACGGTGTTGGGATATCTGCGCATGTCGCGCAGGGTCCGCCCGAACTGGCGCAACGACTGGCCGACCTTGACACGACCGTCTCCGCGCGCGGCCAGCGCGCCGTAGCGGTTGCGCAGCGGTTTGATCGCCACCACGGTGAACCCGGCCCACCACAGGCCGACCGTGACGAAGGCGATGCGGGCCGCCATGCCGATGTCGTCGGCGGTCAGCACGAGCACCAGGTGCACCACCAGCAGCAGGGCCCCGCCCAGGTAGCCCAGACCCCAACCGACGGCGGAGACCCGGTCGCGTTCGTCGGCCGTGGCGATCTCCGGTAGGAACGCGTTGTAGACCACGATCGACAACCCGAACAGCAGGTTGGCGCCCAGGAACAGGACCGAGGCGAGCAGGTAGCCGTCGGTGGCGAAGTACAGCCCGGTGGTGCACACCGACCCGGCCACGGCCAGCCACAGCAGCCAACTCTTCTTGTGCCTGGTGTGGTCGGCCAGGGAGCCCACCAACGGCAGCAGGACGATCTGCAGCAGGATCGCCACGGTGGTCAACGCCGGGTACAGCGCGTTGGGGTGGACGCTCAGGAAGTCCAGGCCCAGCGGGGTGAGGGCCAGGGAGGGGTCCCGGCACGCCTGGGCGTCGGCTGCCCCGGCCGACACGCAGGCCAGGTCGCTCAGGTAGGGGCCGATGAGGACGGTGACCACCGAGGTCATGAAGACCGAGTTGGCCCAGTCGTACATGTACCAGCCGCGCTGTTCGCGTCGGCGCTGTGCCGGGTCGGGGGAGGGGCCCTGCCCTTCGAGCCGTTCGGGGGTGGTGGACATGGAGGGCTATCCGTTCTTCGGGGCGGGTCGCGTGTCCTGGTTCCAGCGGCCGCGTCGGATGAGCAGGTCGCGTAGGGCGGAGGTGTTGTCGGTGACGATGCCGTCCACACCGGCGTCGAGGAGGCGTTCCATCACCTCGGGTTCGTTGATGGTCCACACGTGCACCTGCATGCCGAGCCGGTGCGCGGTGCGGATCACGTCCCGGCTCAGCAACGGGAACCCGTTGTGCTCCAAGGGGATCTGGGCGCATGTGGGGGTGCGCCCGGCGACGGGACGCAGCAGCATCGACAGGGAGGCCACGCGCAGGCGCGCCACGTCCACCGGGCCACAGGAGGTGGCCACACGGGGGCCGAACAGCCGTCGGGCCCGCTCCAGGCGGTTCTGGTCGAAGGAGCCCACGCACACGCGGTCCCAGGCGTTGGTGCGGCGCAGTACCTCCAGCAGGGGAAGGACGGCGCCGTCCGACTTCAGGTCGATGTTGAAGCGGGCCAGGGGCCACTCGCCGAGCAGGTCCTCCAGGAGGGGCACGGGTTCCTTGCCGGCGATGCGGGCGCGCGCCACGTCGGCGTAGGGCAGGGCGGAGATGGCACCGGTGCGGTCCGTGGTGCGGTCCAGTGTGTCGTCGTGGAAGGCCATGAGCACGCCGTCGTCGGTGGCGTGCACGTCCGTCTCCAGGTAGGTGTAACCGAGGTCGATGGCGTGTTGGAAGGCCACCGCCGTGTTCTCCAACTCGGTGCGGCGCACACCCTGGTCGTCGGTGAGCCACCCTCCTCGGTGCGCGAGGGCCACGGGAACGGGGGAGGAAAGGTACGCGTGTTTCACGACATCCAGTATGACGGTTGTGGCGTGGGAGGCGATCGTGTGGTCGGGCCGTGTCCGGACCGGGAAAACCTGGAATGCCAGGTGGCACGGGCGTGGGTTCGGTCGCTCCTTGAAGGGGTGTAGGAATTTCGTCCCCCGGAGGAAGGGATCCGTTCATGTCGCACTCCGTCGAGTCCCACCGCTGTCACCGCACCCCATGTGAGGGCGGACACGCGCCGTGGGCGCCGATGCGCACCCCGGCCCGCACCCCGACGCGGCGCATGTCGGTGGGTCGGTGCGGTGCGTCGTTGTTGGAAGGGCATCGCACGCCCGCCGACGTGCACCGACTGGCCCAGCACATGGCCGAGGTGCTCGTGGGGCGCCGGGCGCCCGAGGTGCTGCGCGAGCACCTGACCGTGCCGGTGCGCGAGGAGCTGCGTCGGTTGCGGGGCAGCGTGTCCTGTGTGATGACACCGCGCCTGACCCGGGTCTTCCATCAGTCGCTGGGCGCCGGCGGGATGGAGGCCAGCGCGGTGATCGACTGCGGCAGCCGTGCGCGGGTGTTCGCCTTCCGGTTGCGCAGGGAGGGACAGCGGTGGGTCTGTACGCGTTTGGAGACCGACCGACGTCGATGACGACGTCGGAGGGCGCACACAACGAATCTGCCCGAAAAGCCGGAATAGTCATGGATTTTCCACTGCGGGCGTGGATAAGGTCCCCCAAGGAAACGTCCCCCTGACCGGGGGCCGGCCCGGTCGACGGGTTCCCAGTACCCAAGGGAAGGAGACGGCGGGCGGCACCCCACGCCCGCCACTCACTGTATGAAACCCGCTGACATCGCTCACCTGCACAGCATCAGCGCACCGTCCCTGGCACCCGACGGTTCCCGTGCCGTCTTCACCCTGGTCCGTCCGGACCTGGAGGAGGACGCCTACCTCGGTTCCCTGTGGAGTGTGGCCACCGACGGCTCCGAACGACCGCGCAGGCTCACCTACGGTCTTCGCGACCGCGCGCCCCGATACTCCCCGGACGGTCGTTGGATCGCCCTCCTACGCCCGGACGAGGACAAGAGAGCGCAGATCCACGTCCTGCCCGCCGACGGCGGCGAGGCCTGGAAGATCACCGACCACCCGCTCGGCGCCGGCGCCTTCTCCTGGAGCCCCGACTCCACCCGGCTGGCCTACACCGCCCGGATCCCCGAGGAGGGGCGCTATGTCGACGGCACCCCCGACAAGGAGCCACCGCGCCGGATCACCACCTTCAAGTACCGGATCGACAACCTGGGTTTCCTCGTCGACCGGTGGCAGCAGATCTTCGTCAGCGCCCCGATCGATCCCTCCGGCGAGGTGGGCGAACCGGTCCAGGTGACCGACGCCGAGGCCGACCACGGTCGTCCCGTCTGGACGCCCGACGGCACCGAACTGGTCTTCGACGCGTCCCTGCACTCCAACCGTGACCGCGACCTCTACCAGGACGTGTGGGCCTGCGCCCCGAAGGAGGGCGCCGAGCTCCGCCGGATCACCCGGGGCGACCTGGGGGCGCGGTCGGTGGGTCTGTCCGAGGACGGCTCCACGATGTACTTCGTCGCCGACGAGCTCGGTGCGGACGGCACCGACTTCGTGGGCCGGGTCGGTGGCCTGTGGTCGATGCCCCTGGACGGTTCCGGGGAGCCACGGCGGCTGACCGGCACCGAGGATCCGCGGGTGAGCGGCCTGGGCACACTGGTCACGGACCGGGGTGTGCTGGTGGGGGTGGAGAACCGCGGCGCCGTCGAGCTGTGCCGGGTCACCCCCGAAGGAGAGCGCGTCACCCTGCTGGGCGGGCGCGTGGAGGTGCAGGGTTTCGACCACGCCGGCGGGGTCACCGTCGCGGTGGCCGCGGGTGAACACGACAGCGGTGAGCTGTACGTGGTCGAGGACGGTGGGGCCCGCGCCCTGACCTCGTTCTTCGAGGGCGTGGAGCCGTTGCCGGTCACCGAGCTGGTCGCCCGCGCCCCCGATGGTCACCCGGTGCACGGTTGGGTGTCCACCCCCGAGGGGGAGGGCCCCCACCCGGTGATCCTCATGATCCACGGAGGTCCCTTCGCCCAGTACGGGTGGCAGCTCTTCGATGAGACCCAGGTGTACACCGAGGCCGGGTACGCGGTGGTCTACTGCAACCCGCGCGGCTCGTCCGGATACGGGCAGGAGCACGGGCGGGCGATCATCGGGTCGGTGGGTTCGCTCACGGCCACCGACCTGCTGGCCTTCCTGGACGCCGCCTTGGAGGACGAACGGCTCGACGGTTCCCGGGTCGGAGTGCACGGGGGCTCGCACGGTGGGTTCATGACCACCTGGATGGCCGCGCACCACGGTGAG
Source organism: Nocardiopsis sp. JB363 (assembly GCF_900143625.1). Classification (GTDB taxonomy): domain Bacteria; phylum Actinomycetota; class Actinomycetes; order Streptosporangiales; family Streptosporangiaceae; genus Nocardiopsis. The sequence continues at coordinate 144,083 of NZ_FRFF01000133.1, read as the reverse complement.
CGGTTCCGGGCGGCGATCAGCGAACGCGCCGTCAACGCCATCGACAGCTTCCAGGGGGCGTCCGACATCGGGGCGTTCTTCCCCGAGCCGCTGTACGGGCCACCGGAGTCCTGGCCCAAGGAGAGCCCGCTCACCTACGCCGACCAGATCGACAAGCCCTTCCTGATCATCCATTCCGAACAGGACTGGCGTTGCCCGCTGGAACAGGCCCAGCGGTTGTTCGTCTCGCTCCGGCGGCGAGGGCACGAGGTGGAGATGCTGCTCTTCCCGGGCGAGGGGCACGAACTGTCGCGTTCGGGCCTGCCCAGCCACCGGGTGGCCCGTTTCGAGGCGGTCCTGGACTGGTGGCGGAGTCACCTGTAGGACCGTCGGCGGGGCCGCCGTCGAGGGGCACCGAGTGGTCAGGGGGCCGAATACGCACGTGTGTTCGGCCCCCTTCCCGCGTGCGGAGTGATTCGCATCACGGTCAAGTCGGGGCTTGGTCCGGTTTTGACCCCGATTTCGCGGGAAGAATGCGCCCTCAGCCGGGACCACTGGGGGATTTCCGGGAAAATGACACTCACTCGCAGGTCAGTCGGGGTCCCAAGGGAAGGTCACGAAAAGGTCGCGTCTGCCCCGAGGGATGAATTAGTGTTCCCTCAGGTCGGTTCGCCCCGATTCGTCGCCGCCCGGTGACAGTGTTCCGGCCTGCCGTTGCACTCTGCTCAGCTCGCTCAACAGCCGTCCTTTTCCCAGGAGCAGAGGCCGTCACGACGCTCGGCGACCCCTCGCGGCCCGTCTTCGCCGCCCGCCGGATCCCCCTCACGCGTATCCTCACGCCGACCTTCGGCGTGCCTTCGGGATGCCCTGTGTCGGTAAACGGGTGTGGGAGAAAGGCAGTCGGTGCTTTGACTCGCAACCCCGAACCCACCCGCCGTCTCACCACCGTCGGCTTCGTCGCGCTGGGCGCCGTGGTCCTCTCCAGTGGTGTGGCCCTGGCCGAACCCTCCGAGTCGGAGGCCCGGGAGCGTTACGAAGAACTCCAGGAGGAGTTGTCGGTCCTCAACGAGGCCTACAACACCGCCGAGGAGGACCACGCGGCCGCCGAGGAGCAGCTCGAAGAACTGCAGGAGCAGCTCCAAGAGGCGCAGGACGCCCTCGACGATCGTTCGGAGCGGATCTCCAGCATCGTGCAGGGCTCCTACACCGGTGCCTCCGACAGCAGCTTCGGCATCTTCTTCGGCGGTGACGCCGACAGCGCGTTGCAGAACATCGCCGACGTGGACTTCATCTCCACCGGTCAGCAGGAGATGCTGGCCGACTACGTGGTCGATGTCGACCACGCCGAGGAGTTGTACGACTCCGCCCAGTCCACGGAGGAGAGTGCCGCCGAGGCCCTCACCGCGGCCGAGGACGCCATGACCCAGGGCGAGAGCGCCTTGGACGAGCAGGCCGAGGTCCTGGAGGAACTGGGCGGGGTCGACCCGACCGCCTCCACCGCTTCCACCGCCTCCGCCGACTCCGGTTCCTCCGGTGGCACGGCGGCGGTCTCCGGTGACGTGCAGGCCGTCCTCGACTTCGCCCGCGCCCAGATCGGCAAGCCCTACGTCTGGGGTGGCACCGGCCCCGACGGCTACGACTGCTCCGGGCTGACCCAGGCCGCCTGGGCACAGGCCGGGGTGAGCCTGCCGCGCACCACCTACGACCAGGTCAACGCGGGCACCTCGGTCTCCCGCGACCAAATCCAGCCGGGCGACCTGCTGTTCTTCTACAGCGCCTCCTCCCCGAGCCACGTGGGCATCTACGCCGGCAACGGCATGATGATCCACGGCTCCAACCCGTCCAAGCCGCTGGAGGAGATCGACCTGGCCTCCTACTGGGACAGCGTCTTCACCGGTGCTGTCCGCCCGGGCTAGACACTGGTTCCCGACGCCCCGGCCCCTTCACCGTGTCCGGTGGTGGGCCGGGGTGTCGCCGGGACGGGGGGCTCGCGTATTCTTCCCGGCATGGGAAGACTTCTCCTTCAGATCGCCGCGGGTGTGGCGGTGGTGATCGCCGTGTTCTGGATTCTGTCCGTGCTGGTGGGTCTGCTGGTGTGGTTGGTGATGGTCGCTCTGGTGATCGGTGTGGTCTTCCTGGGCATCAAGATGCTCAAGACCGACTCCCAGCGCTGAGCCTCCCAGGGCCTGTTGCCGGGTCCGGCGGAGGAATCGGAGAGAACCCGACACAGCGGGCGAGCGTGACGCTCACACCACGTGAGGAATCATCGCTATAGTGACTCTGTGTCACTGAATAAGCACGTAGGGTCTCATGTCGACGGGGTGTCGCACCGCGGCCGGGTGGAACGGGTCACCGCCCGAGTCTTCCGCAACGACTGGAACGCGCTGACGCCGCCCACCACCGGCCGCTGGACCCCGGAACTCACCGTCAGCGTCGTCATCCCCGCCCGCGGCGGCCAGGACCGACTCGACCTCGCCCTGGCCTCCCTGTCCGTCCAGACCTACCCCGACCACCTCTTGGAGGTCGTGGTCGTGGACGACCACTCCTCACCACCCCTGCGCCTACCCGAACACCGGCCCCGCCGATGCCGGATCGTGCCCGCCCCCGACCACGGCTGGGGCGCCGGATACGCCCGCGCCTACGGGGCCCACACCAGTACCGGTGACATCCTCGTGTGGATGGACGCCGACATGGTCGCCAACCGCGACTTCGTCGAGGCCCAGGCCCGCTGGTTGCACACCCACGCCGAGTGCGTCACCCTGGGCCGCGTCCGCTTCAGCGACACCGAACCCGAGAACGTCGGCGCCCTCATGGCCGCCCTGCGCTCGGGCGGACCGGAGCGGATCCTGACCGACGACCGGCGTCACGCGTGGGTCGAACGGATCCTGGACGACAGCGACCGGCTGCGCGAGGCCGACCACCTCGGTTTCCACGCCCACGTCGGCGCCGCGGCCGCCCTCCGCCGCAGCCTCTACGAGGCCGCCGGTGGCGTGGACCCCGACCTCGACCTGGGACAGGACACCGAGTTCGGCTACCGCCTGTGGCAGGCCGGCGCGGTCATGGTGCCCGAACCCGCCGCCACCGCCTGGCACGTGGGCCCGGCCGTTCCCGCCCGGACCCGCCTGCCCTCCGAACGCTTCCGCACCGAGGTCCTGGCCGAACTCATGCCGCACCCGCACGCCTACCGCGAACGGGTGCCTTCCGAACGTCGCCGCACCCCCCTCGTGCACGCGGTGGTCGACGCCTCCGGCGCCCCCTACGACCTGGTGCGCGGCTGCGTGGACCGGTTGCTGGGCGGTACCGAGACCGACCTGGTGGTCACCCTGGTCGCCGACTGGGCGGGGGTGCGTGAGACGACCCTCGAACACCAGGGTCTGGACCTGCGCCTGATCCAGGCCAACTACCTGCGCGAACCCCGGATCACCTTCGCTTCGGTCGCCCCGCGCACCGGTTTTCCCTCCCCGTTCCTGCTTCAACTGCCGGTGGCCTGGGGGTTGGGCGAACTGACCCTGTCACGGCTGCTGGCCGGCGCCGAACGTTCCCGCTCCGGTCTCATCGAGCTCTTCCAGGCTTCCTCGCCCACGCGGGACGCGGGGGTGCGATTGTGGCGCACCCGTGCCCTGGCCCGGGCCATGCGGGTGCACCGGGAGGGCGAGGAACTGACCGACGTGGTCGCCCAACTGCACGGCCGCTACCGGATTCACGGCGGCGAGGGCACCTTGACCGACCTGACCCTGCACCGTTCGGTGCCGCCGATGCCCAGACCGGTGCCCGAGACCCGATCCGGGGACGGCCGGGGCGACCCGGGTGAGGAAGAGGCGGAGCCGGGCGTGGTCGATGACGACCTCGTGGAGGAGGACGCCCAACGCGGCGAGGTGCGGCGACTCGGGCTGCGGGGACGGATCCGGGCGCTCTGGCACCGGGCCTGCCGCGCCTGCGGTCGGGAGATGCCCGAAGAGGACCCCACCGAACCGGGAGGTCCGCCCACGCCCGGGTAGATGGGGGAAGACACCCACCCGAACGGGGGCGACCCCCTTCATGTGCCGCTCGCCCCGCACCATCGGTGACACTGAGCGATGCGGTCTGCGCACAAGGTATCGGATCGCGAACGTGAAACGGGCGCGCCACGGTGTGACGCGCCCGCGTTCGGCATACCGAACGATGCCCTCGGATCAGGAGTTGATCGCCTCGATCGAGGCCAAGAGGTCCTCGCGCAGGTTGTCGTTGACCGGGGTGGAGTCGGTCTCGGCGGAGGCCTCCTGCTGGCCCTCGGGACTGACCACGTACTTCAGGAACGCCTTGACCCGCTCGGCCTCGCCCGCGTTCGGGTAGTCCAGGCAGGCAGTCTCGTAGCTGACCAGGACCAGCGGGTAGCTTCCGGACTCGGTGGTGCCGTAGTCCAGATCCAGCGCCAGGTCGTACTCACTGGTGTTCTCCTCGCGGCGCGGAGAGTCGGCCACGACCTGGGCGGCCGCGTCGGGGGAGATCTCCACGAACTCCTCGCCCACACCGATGTTCGCGGCGGGTAGCCCGTGCAGGTGCGACATCTCCACGTACCCGATGGCGCCCTCGGCGCGCGAGACGGTGTCGGCGATACCGCTGTTGCCCTGCGCGGACTCGCGCGGGGCCAGCGGCCACTGGCCGCCGGGCTCGTGCGGCCAGGCGTCGGGGGCGGCCTCGGACAGGTACTCGGTGAAGTTCTCCGTGGTGCCGGAGTCATCGGCCCGGCTCACCTGGGTGATGGCCAGGTCGGGCAGGTCCGCGTCCGGATTGTCCTCGGCGATCTCCGGGTCGTCCCAGCGCGTGATGTCCTGGTTGAAGATCTTGGCCAGGGTGTCCGGGCGCAGGTTCAGCGAGTCCACGCCCTCGATGTTGAACACCACCGCGATGGCCACCACGTAGGCGGGCAGGTTGATGGTGTCGGAGTCACCGCAACGCGCCATGGCGTCGGTGTTCTCGTCGGGGTCCATGGCCGCGTCCGTCCCGGCGAAGGCGACGGCGCCGTCGATGAACTGGTTGCGTCCACCGCCCGAACCGATCGAGTCGTAGTAGATGCGCGACTCCTCGCAGGCCGACTGGAAACCCGCGATCCACGTCGTCATCGCGTTCTCCTGGGCGCTGGAGCCGGCACCGTTCAGGCTGCCCGAGAAGCACTCCAGGTCGTCGGGGACCGCCGGCGCCGAGCCCTGGACGGCGTCATCGCCGCCACAGGCCGTGGCCGTCAACATCAGCCCGGCCAATGCGGCCGAGGCGGCGCCCCGGTAGACGTTGGCGCGGCGTCCGGGACGGTCCTGGGTGCGGGTGCGCTTGTTGGGCGGGAGCACGCTGCTTCTATCCCCTTCGTCGGTGGCGGTGGTCCTCGTCGTCTTCACCGTCGGCCGCCGATATCCGGCGCGTTGTCGCTGGTAATGGAACACCGCCGATGAATTCAACCATGATCGGACCGGCTTCCCCAACGCGGGTGTGTGTGGAACCGGACGCATCTGTGGCGACTCGGGGGACTATGGGTGTACACGAGGTGAACGAGGGGTTTTCGACCGATGAAAGATGGCGGGAGGCCCCAGCGAAGCCCGGGCCGGAAAAGGCCTCTCACCAGGGATCGAATGGTGCGCATGACACGCCGATGGTCGGGGCACGAAATCCGTTGATGAGCTCTGACGGAAGACCCCACGGCCCACCCGCGTCGACCTACCGCCTGCAACTGGGCCCCGGACTGACCCTGAAGGAGGCCACGGGGCTGCTCGACCACCTGCGCGGGACGGGGGTGGACGCTGTCTACCTCTCACCCGTGCTGACCGCCACCCCCGGCTCCGATCACGGGTACGACGTGGTCGATCCCACCCGGGTCTCCGAGGTGCTGGGCGGGCCGACCGCGCTGGCGGCGTTCGCCGAACGCGCCCACGCCCTGGGACTGGGGGTGGTCGTCGACATCGTCCCCAACCACATGTCGGTCGCCCGCCCCGACGCGAACCCGTGGTGGTGGGACGTGCTCGCCCACGGACGCGATTCCGTCTACGCCCGATGCTTCGACATCGACTTCCACTCCGGGCCGCTCCTGATTCCGGTCCTGGCCGACGACGGTGACGACGGGCGCGCCGCCCTGACCGAACTCACCATCGCCGACGGCCACCTGGTCTACTTCGACAAACGCTTCCCCCTGGCCCCCGGCACCCACGCTCCCGGGGACGACGTCACCGACGTCCACCTACGCCAGCACTACCGGCTGGTGTCCTGGCGGCGCGGTGACGGCGAACTCGCCTATCGACGCTTCTTCGACGTCGACCACCTCGCCGCCGTGCGCGTGGAGGACCCCGGGATCTTCGACGCCACCCATGCCGAGATCCTGCGCTGGGGACACGAGGGCCTGATCGACGGACTGCGCGTGGACCACGTCGATGGACTCAGCGACCCCGGCGGATACCTGCGCCGCCTGGCCGAACGCTTCGACGGCTGGATCGTGGTGGAGAAGATCCTCGCCCCGGGGGAGAACCTGCCCGCGTCCTGGCCGGTCGCCGGCACCACCGGCTACGACGCGCTTCGCCAGGTGTGCGGGGTGTTCGTCGACCCCGCCGCCGAACCGGTACTGACCGCCCTGGCGCGCGAGCACGGGGTGGCCACCGACGTCGCCGAGATCGACGTTCGGGCCCGGGGCCACGCCGCCGGTGAACTCCTGCACACCGAGGTGCGCCGCATCGCCGCCCTGACACCCCTGGAGGACACCGACCCCCGGCAAGCGGAGGAGGCCGTGGCCGAACTCCTGGCCTCCTTCGACGTGTACCGCTCCTACCTGCCCGAAGGCGAAGCCGACTGGGCGCGCGCCGTGCGCACCGCCGCCGACCGCCGCCCCGACCTGCAACCGATCCTGAAGGACATCGACCGGTCGGTACGCTCCGACCCCCGCGGCGAACTCGCCCGCCGCGTCCAACAGACCAGCGGCATGGTCGTGGCCATGGGCACCGAGAACACCGCCTTCTACCGTGGCACCCGCTTCGTGGCCCTCAACGAGGTCGGCGGCGACCCGGCGGCCTTCGGAATGGACGTGGCCGACTTCCACTCCGCGCAGCTGCGCCGGGAGGCCACCGAACCGCACACCATGACCACCCTGTCCACCCACGACACCAAACGCTCCGAGGACGTGCGCGCCCGCCTGGCAGTGCTGTCGGAGATCCCCGGAGACTTCGCCGACGCCGTACGCCGATGGAGCCCCCGCGCGCCCCTGCCCGAGCCCGCCCTGGACCTGTTGGGCTGGCAGACCCTCCTGGGCGCCTGGCCCATCGACGACGACCGGCTGACCGCGTACCTGCTCAAGGCCGCCCGCGAGGCACGCCTGGGCACCTCCTGGACCGACCAGGACCCCGAGTTCGAGGACCGGATCCGTTCCTGGCCCGCCCGGCTACGAGCCGACGGCGACCTGCACGCCGAGGTACAAGCCTTCGCCGAGTCCATCATCGCGCCCGGGTGGAGCAACGCCCTGGGACAGAAGGCCGTCCAACTCCTCGGCCCCGGCGTACCCGACGTCTACCAGGGCACCGAACTGTGGGACCTGTCCCTGGTCGACCCCGACAACCGGCGCCCCGTCGACCACCGAGCGCGCGCCGAACCGCTGGCCCGGATCGAGGCGGGGTGGCGTCCGCCCATCGACGCCGACGGCGCCGCCAAACTCCACCTGGTCCACACCTGCCTGACGGCCCGCCGCGACCTGCGCCCCACCGGCTACCTGCCCTTGAACGCCGAAGGACCCGCCGCCGACCACGCCCTGGCCTTCGCCCGCACCACCCGCGGCTCCCACGGCCCGGCGCTGGCGGTGGTCGCCACCCGGCTGCCGCTCACCCTGGCCGACGCCGGTGGTTGGGCCGACACCGTCCTGCCGCTGCCCTCGGGGCCGGGCGACTGGATCGACCTGCTGACCGGCCGTGCCATCGCGGCCGAACGCAGGGACGGCCTCACCACGGCCCACCTGGACGAGGTCCTGGACCGCTACCCGGTCGCGGTGCTGGCCAGAGGCCGAACGCCGGTAGGCTGACCGCGATCATGACGAACACCCACACCGGCCCCCGCCTACGCATGCCGCAGCGTGTGGCGGCCGCGCTGGCCTGCCCCGTCTGTGGGCTGGCCCTGGCCCGGGATGCCAACGGCCTCACCTGCCCCGCGCGGCACGGCTTCAACGTCGCCCGCGAGGGTTATGCGGGGCTGCTCACCGGAGCCACCCCGCCCGGGACCGGGGACAGCAAGGAGATGGTCACCGACCGGCAGCGCTTCCAGACGGCCGGACACTACGACCCCATCGGCCGGGCCCTGGCCCAGGCGTTGGCCGACCCCGGTGCGGATCCCCTGATCGTGGACGTGGGCGGCGGCACCGGCCACTACCTGGCCCAGGTCCTGGAGGCCCTGCCCACGGCGGTGGGGCTGACCACCGACGTGTCCAAGTTCGCCGCCCGCAAGGCGGCCAAGGCGCACCCCCGCGCCGGAGCGGTCACCGCCGACTCCTGGCGCGCACTGCCCCTGGTCCCCGGCACGGTCGACGCCGTGCTGAACGTGTTCGCCCCCCGCAACGCCGCCGAGTTCCACCGGGTCCTGGCACCCAGCGGGACGCTGCTGGTGGTCACCCCCGAGCCCGACCACCTGGCCGAACTGCGCACCGCCCTGGGGTTGTTGGACGTGGACCCCCGCAAGGAAGAGCGCCTGGCCCAGAGCCTGCACACCCACTTCACCCCGACCCAGGCGCGGCCGGTCCGTTTCGAGATGGACCTTCCGCACCCGGACGCGCTCACCGTCGTGGGAATGGGTCCCAGCGCCCGCCACATCACCCCCGAGGACCTGGCCGAACGCGTGGCCGCCCTGCCCGACCCCGTGCGCGTCACCGCCTCCGTCCGCCTGGGCGCCTACCGCCCCCTGCCCCAGAGCGCCTGAACAGGGCCGGTCAGACGAGCCTGCCCAGGGGCAGACTCGCTCGCCTGCCCTCGGCGTAGGACAGCGCGTCCTCCAGCTCGGCCACGGCCAACCGCATCCGCTCCACCACCGCCGGGTCGTCGTACTCACCTCGTTCGTCCACGCGCGACCCGGCTCGGGAGACGACCACGCAGTCGACCAACACCGCGCCCAACAGGGTCAACGTCGGCATCAACGGCGCATGGGCCCGCATACCACCCGCCTGACCGGGGGAGGCGCTCATCAACAGGGTCGGTTTGCCCACCAGACCACCCGAGCCCACCAACCAGTCGATGGCGTTCTTGGTGACCCCGGCGGGGCCGTGCGCGTACTCGGGCGTGGCGATCACCAGCCCCTGGGCGCGCGCGGCCAGGTCCCGCAACTCGCGCACCGAATCGGGCCAGGAGCCCTCATCGTTCTCGACGTCGGGGTTGAACAACGGCAGTCGACCGGCCAGGCCCTCACCGGCGAGCGTGAGCTCCGAACCCACCCGTGGCACCAACCGCAACAGGGCCGCGTTGAGCGAACCCCGCCGTAGGCTCCCGCAGATCCCCAACACCAGACGTTCTTCCATCGCCACACCGTCTCACGGCGCGCCGGTCCGAACACCCCTGTTTCCGAGAGCCGGCCCCTGTCAGAATCGGGTCCCGTCCCTACCCCGGAGGAGGACCCGCTTGTCCCTGGAACACGATGAGGACGTCGCCGCGCAGCTGAGCCCGCAGGCCTTCGACGCCCAGTTCCGCGCCCAGCACCGCAGCCCCTTGCTCACCGAATTGTGGGCTCGGGCCTGGGGCGAGCAGTACCCGGCCGAGGTTCGGCCCAACAGCGGTTGCCCCTGGCGGCTGCTCGGCCTCATGGTCGCCGACCTGCGTCCGGCCCCCGGCGCCACCATCGCCGACCTGGGGTGTGGTCTGGGCGGCCCCGGCCTGTGGCTGGCTCGGGCCACCGGAACCCGGTTGATCGGCGTGGACTGGTCGGCCGCCGCCGTGGAGATCGCCGCCGAGCGCGCTCGCCACTGGCTGCCCGACGAACGGGTGGAGTTCCGCACCGGCTCGTTCACCGACACCGGGCTCGCCGACGGCGTCGCCGACGCGGTGATCAGCGTCGACGCCCTCGCCCTGGCCATGGATCCCCAGGCGGCCCTCGCCGAGGTACGCAGGGTGCTGCGCCCCGGCGGAACCCTGCTCTTCACCGGCGCCGAACCCCGTACACCGGACGCGGCTGCCACGGTCTGGGAGGAACCGCTGCGCGCCGCCGGATTCCGCCTGGACTCACGCACCGAACTGCCCGGCGAGGGCGCCGCTTGGGGTCGTCTCTACGGCTCGATCCGTCAACACCAGGGTCGACTGCGCGAGCAGATGGGGGACCGGGCCACCCGGACCCTGCTCGCCGAGGCCGACATGATCGAACCCCACATCGAACAGCTGTCCTGGGGCGTGGTCCGGGCCCGCGCCACCGAGTAGCCCGGCGCCGCGTGGGGCGGTTCGACGCCCATCGTCCCTGGGTAGACACCCACTCGTGAACGAAGCAGCCACCGAACCCGCCCCTCCCACCACCCCCGGACGCGGCGTCCGCGGAGACTTCTCGGTCTGGGCCCCCGAAGCCCACCGCGTCCGCGTGCGCGTCGACGGCACCGACCACCCCATGAGCCGCGACGACCACGGATGGTGGCACACCGCGGTCCCCGGGGCCGGCCCCGGATCTGACTACGCCTACCTGCTGGACGAGGACGAACAGGCCCTGCCGGACCCGCGCTCGCTATGGCAACCCGGGGGCGTCCACGCCGCCGGCCGGGTCTACGACCACGACGCCCACGTCTGGACCGACTCGGCCTGGACCGGCCGTCCCCTCGCCGGCGCCGTGATCCACGAACTCCACGTGGGCACCTTCACCCGTGACGGCACCCTCACCAGTGCCGTCGACCGCCTCGACCACCTGGTCGAACTCGGTGTCACCCACGTCGAACTCATGCCGCTCAACGCCTTCGACGGCACCCACGGCTGGGGCTACGACGGGGTTCTGTGGTCCGCGGTCCACGAACCCTACGGCGGGCCCGACGCCCTCAAGGGGTTCGTCGACGCCTGCCACCGGCGCGGCCTCGCCGTACTGCTCGACGTGGTCTACAACCACCTGGGCCCCTCCGGTGCCTACCTGCCGCGCTTCGGCCCCTACTTCCTCGGCGAGAACGCCTGGGGGCCCTCCCTCAACCTGGACGGACCCCACTCCGACCCCGTCCGCGACCTGGTCGTCGAGGGAGCCCTGGACTGGCTGCGCCACTACCACCTGGACGGGCTGCGCCTGGACGCCGTGCACGCGATGCGCGACGACCGTGCCGTGCCGATCCTGGTCGAACTCTCCGCCGCCGTCGACGCCCTGGCGACCGGGCTCGGCCGCCCCCTGTCCCTGATCGCCGAGTCCGACCGCAACGACCCGCGCACCGTCCTGCCCCGCGAGGCCGGCGGTCTGGGCATGACGGCCCAGTGGTCCGACGATCTGCACCACGCCCTGCATGTGGCGCTCACGGGGGAGACCCACGGCTACTACGCCGACTTCGCCGGCCCCCACGTGCTCGCCGACGTACTGCGTCGGGTGTTCCGGCACGACGGTGGACCCTCCACGTTCCGAGGTCGAGGCCACGGCGCTCCGGTCGACACCCACCGCGTCCCCGGCAGCCGGTTCCTCGGCTACCTGTCCACGCACGACCAGATCGGCAACCGCGCCCGTGGCGACCGCAAGGGCGAACACCTCTCTTCGGGCCTGTTGACCTGCGGCGCCGCGTTGGTGCTGTGTTCGCCCTACACCCCGATGATCTTCATGGGTGAGGAGTGGGGTGCCACCACCCCCTGGCCGTTCTTCGCGTCCTTCACCGAACCGGCCCTGATCGAGGGGGTGCGCGCCGGACGCCGCCGCGAGTTCGCCGCCCTGGGCTGGGCCGAGGAGGACATCCCCGACCCCATGGACCCGGCCACCCGCGAGGGCGCCGTCCTGGATTGGTCCGAGCCCGAGCGCGAACCCGGGGCGTCGATCCTGGAGACCTACCGGGCGCTCATCGCCCTGCGCCGCGCCGAACCCGAGCTGGCCGACCCGCGCCTGGACCGCTTCGAGGTCACCGTGAGCGAGGACGGTCGGGTGCTCGTCCTGCACCGTGGACGTTTGCGGCTGGTGTGCAACCTGTCCGCCGAGGAGGCCGTGGTCGAGTTGGACACCTCGCCCGGGGCGCCGTTGCTCGCCAACGGACACGCGCGCGTTCAGGGCACGCGAGTCGAGGTGCCGGGGGAGTCCTTCGCCGTCCTACGGGTGTGACCCACCCGCCCCGGTCGTTTCCGCAAGCGAGTCCCGCACCCACTCGGAGAGGTGCTCCCACACCATCTGCCCGGCGGGGTCCTCGGCCCGGTCGATGACGGAGGCCTGGAAGGCGTGCGACATGGCCTCGTACACCCGCACGGTCACCGGACTTCCGGCCTCGTCGGCGGCCGTGGCGAAGCGCAGGGTGTCGTCCAGCAGGGCCTCGTCCGCACCCACCGCCAACAACAGGGGCGGCAGTCCGGTCAGATCGCCGAACAGTGGGGACTGCGGGGCCTGGTCGGCGCGCGCACCGTTCAGGTACCCGCCGAGCAGAGCGGTGAGCATCTCGCGGTCCACGCCCGGATCGTGGGCCGTGTCGGTGTCCACCGACGGGCTGGACAGGGTCAGGTCGGTGGGCGGGGAGTAGGCGATCACCGAGGCGGGCAGGGGCGTGCCGGCGGTCTTGAGTTCGAGCAGCATCGAGAGGGCCAGGGTCCCCCCGGACGACTCGCCGAGGACCACCACCCGTTCCGCCGGGATCCCCTGATCCAGCAGGGAGCGGTAGGCGGCGACCGCGTCCTGAAGGGGCGCGGGGAAGGTGTGCTCGGGCGCCAATCGATAGTGCGCCACGAACACCGGCAGTCCGGTGGCCCCGGACACGTGCGAGGCGAACAGGTTCATCAGGTCGGGCATCCGGTGGTGGAACCCGCCGCCGTGCAGGTACAGGATCACCCCGTCCCGAGCGGGTGCGTCGGTCGTGCTGATCCAGGTGCCCGCGCACACTCCCTCCCGCGCCGGGACCGACTCGGCCACCGCGTCCTCGGGGAGGTCGAAGGTGCGTTCGTGCAGGGTGGACAGCCTCCACACGAGGGCGGCGCGGGCGGTGTCGAGATCGAGGGCGGCGGGTACGCGTGTCAGGTCCATGACGCCGGTCTATCGGAGCGAAGACGCGCCGGGCAACGGGTTTTCGGCCGGCGTCGAGACGTCCTCGGGGCCGACCGGGCGGCCCGCCACGTAGGTGCGGCGCACCGCCCGGTCGTCGCCCAGGATCGACAACGCGAAGATCAGGTCGGAGACCGACTCGGCCGTGCTCGTTCGCCGGGACAGCAGCGGGGTGGCGTGCGGGTCGAGCACCACCAGGTCGGCCTCATGCCCCGGTGTGAGGGTGCCGACGTGGCGGTCGATGTCCAGGGCGACGGCGCCGCCCAGGGTGGCCAGGTACAGCGAACGCAGGGGATCCAGGCTGTGGCCGCGCAGCTGCGCCACCTTGTAGGCCTCACCCATGGTGGCGGGCAGCGAGAACGTGGTCCCCGCGCCCACGTCGGTGCCGAGCCCCACGTGCACAGGATGCTCGGGGGCCAGCGCCTCGTGCAACGGGAACAGGCCACTGCCCAGGAAATTGTTGGAGGTGGGACAGTGCGCGATGGCGGTACCGGTGTCGTGGCAGAGCCGGAGTTCGTCCTCGTCCAAGTGCACGCCGTGGGCGTACACGGCGCGCCGACCGGTCAGACCGTGGTGGTGGTACACGTCCAGGTAACCGGAACGCTCGGGGAACAGCTCGCGCACCCACGCGACCTCGTCCCGGTTCTCGGCCAGGTGACTGTGCACGTGCACGTCGGGGAACTCGCGCCACAGCTCACCGGCGGCCGCCAGCTGTTCGTCGCTGCTGGTGGGGGCGAAACGCGGGGTGATCGCGTACATGTTCCGCTCCCTCCCGTGCCAGGCGCCGATCAGGTCTCGGGAGTCCCGGTAGCCGCTTTCGACCGTGTCGCGCAGGGCCTCGGGCGCGTTGCGGTCCATGAGGACCTTGCCGGCGATCATCCGCATGCCGAGCCTGGACGCCTCGGTGAAAAGGGCGTCCACCGAGTGGCGGTGCACGGTCGCGAAGGTCAGCGCCGTGGTGGTGCCGTTGCGCAGCAGCTCCGAGAGGAACCGGCGGGCCATCGCGGTGGCGTGAGCGGGGTCGGCCATCTGCTCTTCGGCGACGTAGGTGTGGTTGCGCAACCAGTCGATGAGTTGGTCACCGTGGGCGGCCAGCATGTCGCTTTGCGCGTAGTGCGCGTGGGCGTCGATGAAGCCGGGCCCGACCAGACACCCCGGATGGTGGTCCACCCGTGTGCCCTCGGGGAGTCGGGGCAGGATGTCGGTGGCCGGTCCGACCTCCCGGATCAGCCCGTCCTCGACCACGACCACCCCGTCGACCTGATGGACGAAGCACTCCCGTATCGGCACGCGGAGGAGGTCACCGGTGAAGTAGACGAGGTCTCCGCGTACGGCCGAGAGTTCACCTGCGGGGCAGGGCGGTGCGAGGGGCATCGGTCACGTCCTTGATCGGGTTCGGGGACAGGAGCGTGTCCGCGTAGGCGGGGTAGGGTCCCCGCGGAACACGGTGGGCTCCTCCTCACCGAGCGTATCCAGGCGGCCTCCCTCGAACAGGGCGGCCTCGGCGACGAGGCCGGCCACGGTGGCGGGCCTGTGTCCCGGCGCCCACCGGGTCACTCCAGGGGGCCGGTCCAGGTGGCCTCGTCCTCGGCGTTGGTCATCACCACGGTCAGGTTCTGAGCGCTCTGCGGCGCTTCGCACCGCATGTCCATGGTGTGCGTTCCCGCCTCGGCCTCGACGACCGGATCGTCGCTCGTGGCGGGGGTACCGGCCTCGTCGAAGAAGCACTCCACGGACATGTTGCCCAGGCCGAACACCCGGCCCAGTTCGGGCACCTCCACGCTCAGGGTGAAGTCGGCGTTCCCGGCGCCGTCACCGGCGACATCGTCGACGGTGTAGACCACGTCCTCCTCGACCCCGTCCTGGAACTCCTCCTCGTAGGCGCCCACCGGGTACGGGAAGGCGGCCGGTTCCCCGAAGTCGAGCGTGTCCCCGGCGTCGGGCGGCCCGACCTGGTCCGAAGTGCCCGGTGCGCCGCCCGCACCCTCGTCGGCCTCCTCCGTCGGGTCGGACCCGGTGGTCTCCTCGCTCGTGGCGGAGGTCTCCACCGAGTCCTCCAAGGCCACCTCCTGGTCAGGGGAGGCGCACGCGGCAGCGGTCAGAACCAACGGCAACAACAGGGCGTAAGGCGTTATTCGTCGCATAACCCCACGTTAGGTGAGGTCAGCGCGTTATCCCCGGCCTGTCCGGGGCCTCAATCGGTCAGAACACGCGTCAACGTCATCCACTGTCCGGGCGTCACCAACCCCACCGGTGCACCGGCCGCGACCCGCGCCGCGTCCAGTGCCCGCGCCACCTTCCGCGCCGGGTACGCGCGGCGTAGGGACGCAGACAACGAACCGCCCACCCCACCGAAACCGAGTTCCACCAGACTCCGGTACTCGCCCAGGAACTCCCGGGGCAGCAACGGCTCCTCCCGGGCGCGCAGTATCAGCACACCAGAATCCACCCGCGGAACCGGCCGGAACCTGCGCCGATCGATCCGACCCGCCAGGTTCCAGGACCACTCCGGCCAGCTCCGCACCGTCACCTTGCTCCACCGCCCGTAGGCCCCGGTGCGTTTGCGGGCGTACTCCAACTGGGTGACGAGCGTGGCCGAGGTCAGGTGGCGGGCCTGCAGACACCAGCGGACGATGTCGGAGGTCCGCGAGTAGGGGATGTTGCCGACCACCACGAAGGGGGAGCCCGGCGGGCGCGAGAGGGTGAAGTCCCCGCGCACCACCCGCAGGCCGGGGGCCCGCTCCCGGTAGCGTTCGGCCAGTCGGTCGGCCAGACGCGGATCGAGTTCGTGGGCGATCACCCGCCGCGCGTCTCGGGTGAGGTGGCGGGTGAGGGCGCCGTCGCCCGGACCCACCTCCACCACCAGGTCCTCGGGCTCCACCCGCGCGATGCGCACCACCCAACGGGCGGTCGCCGGATCGGTGAGGAAGTTCTGGGACAGACGTCGACGGTCGTTGTTCCTGGCGCGTGCCATGCGTGCGTGGTCCGTTCCGCCACCGGGGTGGCCGACATGGGCGCGAACGGCACGACGGAACCCGCGCCCGGCCAGGGCGCGTCAGGAAAAGGCAGGATCCGCCGGCCGACCGCCCGGAAGAAAAGGGGTGTCGGCTGTGGCCGGACCGGCGAAGACGCGGGTGCGACGAAGGACGAACCCGGCACCGCCGACGTCGCGCCGATGAGGACGCGGAAACGGCGGTGCGCTCAGAGGAGTTCGGCTACCGGTCCGACAGGGCGGACCGGACTCGTGCGTAGGCGACCGCGGGCCAGGCCTGCGGACCCTGGAAGATCGCGTGGAATGCTGCCATGACGCTCACGGTAGAGGAGGCGCGGCGGGGCGGGCAACGCATTTTCCCTGGGGCCGCGACCCGGCGAAAAACGGGTGGTCCCCTCCGGCCCGAACACGGGATACTCACCGCCATGGCCGACTTCTCCACCTTCGACACCCGCCACTACCGCACCGTGGACGTGGCCACCGGATACGACGGCTGGTCCACCACCTACGAGGACTCCGTCCTGGACGCGATGGACCTGGACCTGCTCGACGGGCTCACCATCCCCGACTGGGGCACGGTCGACCGCGCCGCCGACCTGGGGTGCGGGACGGGCCGCACCGGGGGCTGGCTCCGAGAACGCGGGATCCCACGCGTGGACGGTGTGGACCTGAGCGCCGGAATGCTCGCGCTGGCCGAGAAACGCGGCGCCCACACCACCCTCGCCCGAGGCGACGTGCGCGCCAGTGGACTGCCCGGCGACTCCTACGACCTGACCATCGCCTCGCTCATCGACGAACACCTGCCCGAACTCGACCCGCTCTACGCCGAGGCGTGGCGGCTCACCCGACCCGGCGGACACTTCGTCCTGGTCGCCTACCACCCGCAGTTCATGATGGTCTCCGGGATGCCCACCCACTTCACCGACGCCTTCGGTGAGGACGTCGCCATCACCACGCACGTCCACCACATCGGCGACCACGTACGCGCGGCCCTGGCCGCCGGGTGGCGGTTGTCGGCTTTGGAGGAGGCCGTGGTGGACGAGGGCTGGGTGGCGGCCAAACCCAAGTGGGAGAGGTTTCGCGGGCACCCCATCTCGGCCGTCTTCGTCTGGGCCCGCACCGACTGAGAAATGAACGCCGTCAGGGTGCGGTGAGCATCCGCGCCCACAGGTCCGCGTGGCGTTCGATGTGGTCGGCGGCCGGGCCCCAATGGTCGGCGTGACCCTCGACGTGCAGCCGCGCCCAAGGCTGAGCGCCGGTTCGCGCACCCTCCTCCAACAGTTCGAACATGCCGCGCACCCGGTGCAACGCCGCCCAGGGCAGCGACGCGCGCTGTCGGGGGTCGCAGCCGTAGCCGTCGGCCAGTGCCCGCAGACGCCGGCCGTCGACGTCGGGATCACCGCCCGCGTGCAGGGGAGCGAACCCGTGCGCCGCGTAGCCCAGATCGCCCATCCGGGTGCCCGGGGCGGCGCCGTCCCAGTCGATGAAGCACCAGCGCGGCTGCGCGTCCTCTGTGTTCTGCCCGCCGACGACCAGATTCCAGGGGGCCAGGTCGTAGTGGCAGACGACCTCGCCTTCCTCCGGTGGGAAGACCGATCCCCACACGGGTTCGCCTCGCGGGCGGAAGTCGGTGGTCAGGTCGTGCAGGCGCCGGATCAGCGCGCCCACCCGCCGCAGTTCGGCCACCGGCATCGGCGGCATCCGGTCGGCCAGGGTCCCGGGCATGTACTCCAGGCACTGGGAACCCTCGGGGTGCCGCCCGTACGTGGCGGGTACTGCCGGATAGCCGTGCCGGTCCAGGTGGCGCAGGAGTTCGGTGACGGCGGGGGAGGAGGGCAGCCACGGCTTGCGCACCGTGGCGCCCACGCGCAGCACGCTCTCGGCGACGTTGCCGCCCTCCAACACCTCGACGTCGTCCGGGGCGGGTTCGGTGGAACTCATGTGCCCCATCCTGGCCGCCGGCACTCCTGCGGGTCCATCGAATTCAGCGAGCTTCTCGGGCGATGGCATCGGTCTCGGCGGCCTCGAAGCGCGCGTCGCTCAGCCGGATCAACGGCAACAACAGCAGCAACATCGACCCGCCCAGCAGCAGGTACATCGGCCTGAGCCCCATGAGGGAGGCGAGCACTCCGCCGGTGGCCGCGCCCAGCGGCATGGTGCCCCAGGCCAGCAGCCGGAAGACGCTGTTCACCCGGCCGAGAAGGTGGTCGGGGGTCAACCGCTGGCGTAGCGACACCACGATCACGTTCCAGACCATGATGGCGGCACCGCCCACGCACAGGCCCGCCGTCACCACCCACAGGTTCGTGCTCAGCCCGGGTACCCCGAGCAACAGGGCGAACCCGACCATGGAGACGCGTAGCGCCCAGGTGCGCCCGCACCACCGTTCGGCCCACTCGACCAGGAAGGACCCGATCAGGCTGCCCACGGCGGTGGAGATCAGCAGCAGGCCGAACACGGCCTCGGGCAACCCGAGGTGCGAACCGGGGCCCACCGCGTAGAGCACGAACACCGCGAAGGCCGCCTGGGTGGCGAAGTTGGACGCCCCGACCATGAGGGCGAACCGGCGCAGCAGTCGGTTGCCCCAGAGGAACCGCACCCCTTCGGCGATCTCGGCGCGCATGGTGGTGGCCGGCCCGGTCCTCTTCGCCCGGAATCGGCCCTTGACCAGTAGCAACATCCCTACGGCGACGGCCCACAGTGCCGCCGGGGTGACGAAGGCCAAGGCGACACCGACCGCCACCAGGGCGCTGCCGAGCGGTGGGCCGATGAACTCCTGCCCGGTCAGTTCCGCCGCGTACAGGCGGCCGTTGGCCCGGGACAGGCTGCTCCGAGGGACGATCTGCGGAAGGATCGACTGGGCGGAGGTGTCGTAGAGGGTCTCGGTGACCCCGATGGCGAAGGCGAACGCGTACAGCAGCCAGATCGAACCGAACCCCAGGGACAGGGAGAGCACCAGCAGCACGAGGAGGGTGGCGCGCACGACGTTGGCGCCGATCATGGCCATGCGGCGGTCGAGTCGGTCGGCCAGGGCACCGGCGGGCAGGGCGCACAGCAGCCAGGGCAGGGTCAGCGCGGTGGCCACACCGGCGATGAGCAGGGGTGAGTCGGTCAGGCGCAGGGCCACCAGAGGCAGAGCGGCCTTGAGCGCGCCGTCGGCGAGGTTGGACAACCCCGAGGAGGTCCATAGTCGCCAGTAGGAGCCGCCCAGTGGTCCGGGAGCGGTCGTGGTGATGCCGGACGGAGGGGTGGAGGGCGTGTGTCCATCGTTCTCGGCCATGGATCGACAATGACAGATCGATTGAGAAAACTCAATCGAATGGCTTTGATAGATCGATCCATTAGTGTGGGCCACATGAGTGAGTCGGAGCCGACCCCGCCCCCCGAGTCCGAGCCAAGGAAGCGCCGCCCCGCCACCGCTCAGGAGGTCAAGGCGCTCGGGCATCCCCTGCGCCTGCGTATCCTCCGCGAGTGCCGATTGCGCGAACTCACCAACAAGGAGCTCGCCGACCGCTTGGAGACCTCGCCCGGCACGGTTCTCTACCATGTCCGCCAGTTGGTGGCGGCGGGACTCCTGGCGGTCGCTCCGGTCCGCACCGGCGACGGGGGAGCCTTGGAGAAGCCCTACCGGGCCACCGACAAGACCTGGTGGTTGGACGGGCCGCTCGCGGACGAGGAACCGATCGCGCGGGCCGCGCCGGTCCAGGCCTTCCAGGACGAACTCGCCCATGCCGGCCCCGAGTCGCTGCGCACCTACGCCCGCTTCGTCCTGCACCTGAGCGAGGAGCAGCTCCAGGAACTGGATCGGCGGGTCCTGGCGGTCCTGGACGAGTACGTGGCCACCGACGACGAACGCCTCGACCAGCCCGCCTACGGTGGCATCTTCGTCCTGCACCGCCCCGCGGACTGACCGCACGGCCCTTTGCCCGGCCCCTCGCCTCAGCCGAAGAACATCTCCTTCGTCAGCTCGGCCAGGGCGATCAACGCGGCGAAGGCCGCCGTCAGCTTCACTCTGCTGTAGGGGTGTTCTCCCTCCACGCGCCCGGTGCGCCCGTTCACCACCACCGGCCACTCCCGGCCTCGCAGCCGGTAGGAGGCCGCCCACACCGGCATCAACGCCAGGGTGTGGACCGGGTCCGACAGCGTGCTCTCCACTGTCTCCACCCGCTGCTCGTCCCCGCCGATCTCCTCGGCGCAGGCCCGCTCGATGGACTCGCGCATCACTTGCTCGGCCCGCTCCCACCCGTCCTCGGCGGAGGTGTCCACCGCGGCGACCTCCACCCCTTGGACCGCGTCGGGGGTGTGGGCCACGACCTTGTCCAACAGCCAGGAGCCCAGCAGTTCGGCCCCCGCGGGCCGGGTCGCCGCGCACACCACCACGTCGCCGAAGTGGCGTTCCAACGTGCCCCGAACCCGACGCCAGGAGGTCTCCCGCGTCTGGTGCGAACCCGTCAGGTCGGGGCGCCCGTCGGTATCATGGTTGCCCCGCTCCACCCAGTAGTGCTCCCCGTGCCACCCCTCGTACCGGGAGACGGTGTCGGCCTCGAACACCCGGTAGGGGACGAACACCGGGCGCAGGTTCGCGAAGGCGCCCGAGCGCCGGATCCCACGGGGCGCGAACCACAGCCCTTCGGACCAACGGGACAGGACCGCCTCTGCGGCGGCACGGTCGATCACGAACGGGATCACGGCCTGGGGGACGTCGGACACGGCGGGCTCCGGGGGAAGGGAAGGAGGGAACCGATACGCCGACTAGGACGCGCCCGAACCCCGACCGGTTGCGCCGGCCCAGGTCACGGTCGTGATCACACTCAGAAGAACTGCCAGGGACCCTTCGGCGGCCGTTGCTCCACCCCCGGACGCGACCAGTCGCACACCCCCTCGGCGAAGACCTCCCGGGCCCGCTCGGCCTGACCGGCGTCGAAGTCCACCGGATGCTCGCTCTCTTCGAAGGGGGTGAGCCTGCACTTGACCACGTCCGAAGCGAGCGGGCCGCCCGCCACCGTCCGAGGTGAACCGTGCACGGGGAAGGCGTCCGCGCACCGGTCGCCCTGCCCGGCGGGCAGCGGCAGTTGGGGCGCGACCACACGCTCGCCCTCGATCCAACAGGAATCGGTCAGCCAGTCCGGGCGGGTGCGTTCCACCCGCTCGCCCGGGGTGGAGCGCGGGCGCACCCGCGCGTCATGGGCGGCCGCACTCACCCAGGAGTCCAATTCCACCAGGGCGCGCCCGGCGACCGTGCTCCGGGCGTCGAAGACCCCCGACCGGTAGGGCTCCACCAGCATCACGTGGTTGGCGTCGGTGCCGTTGGCCGCCGACAGCCGTTCCCGGGTGGAGAAGGAGTGGTAGCGCATGTGGATGTCGCCGCTCGGCGCGTCGTCCTGGTAGGGGCGGTGGTCCACCACGGGGATGTCGGCCAGTCCGCCGCCCCCGTGCAGCAACCGGCCGCTGTCATAGGCCGCCGCGATGGCCTCCGGGTCGCCCTCGGTACGTTCGGACACCACCCGTCCGTCCGTGTCGAGCCCGCCGATGTGCTCGTTCAGGTGCAGAAAGGCGTCCACGTCGATGTCCCCGGCCAGCAGCGCCGACAGGCCGTACTGGACACCCACGTTGTCCAACGGCCGCCGGGGCAGCCCGGTGTCGGGATCGGTCCCGTAGACGTTGACGGTGTGCGAGTACAGGTCGCAGCGCGCCCCATCGGGGTTGTCCTCGGGGTGGTAGCGCTCGGACTCGGGCAGCGCGTCGGGGCACACGCCCTGGGGATCGATCCGGGACGCGGCCTCGGCCATCGCGTCCACACCCTCGGGGCCACCGAACCCGGAGACCGCGCCCACCTGTTCGGGGGTGATTTCCTCGGGGTGCTTCTCGGCGTAGGAACGCAGCAACAGGGCGTCGGTCGCCGCCGGCGTGGTCGCGAAACCCACGTCCGGGTAGCTCTGCGAGACCAGGATCCCGTCCAGTAGCCCGGGCTGGTTGTCGGCGATCTGGTGGGCCTGGTAGGAACCCCCGGAGGAACCCCAGCCCAGGGTGTGGTCGGGGGAGCCGTAGGCGAGGGCGAAACGCTCCTTGGTGGCCGCCATGGTCTCGGCGGCGAGAAGATCGTTGCAGTTGTTGCCGAACACGTTCAACGACGCCGAGGCCACCGCGTACCCCTGGGCGAGCATGCCGTGGTCCACCACCCCGGCCGTGTGATCCCCCTGCACGTACCAACCGCCCGGGCAGCCGCCGCCGAACTTGTACACCAGACGCCGGTTCCACCCCTCGGGGGAGGTCCACGGGTCGGGTTCGGGTTCGCGGGGGTCGTGCAGCATCGCCGTCTCGTACACCGAACGGTTCACCGTCCCCGTCTCCACCCGCACGGTGTAGGGCACCTCCGCTCCGGTGGAGGTGGTCGTGGTGGCCACGTCGGACGGCAGCCGGTCCCGGTCCGGCAGCGCCTTGAACTCCTCGTCGGTGGACCGGTACACGTATCCCACCCGGGTGGTCGCCGAGCAGTCCTCGTCCAGGGCGGCGCCCAACGTCCCGCCCCAGGCCAGGGCGAAGTCCTCGGTCCGACACACGAACGGTTCCTGGTGCGGTCCGGAGAACACCGGACCGGTCATGGGGTGGGCGGTCACGGTCAGTTCCACCGCTTCGGGCGGTGCGTCACCGTCCCGCGCCGTGTCCTCCTCCGTGGCATGGACGGAGGCCACCAGGGGGTTGGCCCCCTCGGACAGGTTCGACACCGCTCCCTCCATCACCGGACCCACCCCGGGCAGGTGCACCCGACGCAGCGCCTCGGTGACGTCCTCGCCGCCCGACTCCAGCCGTATCTGGTGGGGTTGGTAGGGGCGGGGCGGTGTCACCCTGACCAGCACGGTGTCGCCCATGACGGTGTCGGGCCGCGAGGACAGCACCTCGACGTCGAGTCCCTCCCGAGGAACCTCCGAGGGGCGTGCCAAGGGCGCCGCCGAAAGGGGTGCTTCCAGCGCGGTGGCGTGCTCGGGCACCGTACTGCCCGAGACGGTGAACAGCGCCGCGACACCGGCCGCCCCCATGCCCAGGGCCGCCCTCCGCCAGGCCGGCCCCATCACGGCGGCCCCGGAGACGGTGGGTCCGCACATGTGGGGACGTTGGTGGCGGTCGCGGGACGAGGAGGAACGAACCGGTCGATGGCGCATGCCGGCATGGTCTCCGCGGCACGGCCCCGTCGAAGGGGGACGCACCGAAGCGGGAACCGGCTTTGCACTCCCATGCCGCCATCGATACCCGCAAAAGCGACGGAACGAACAAAAAGGTCGGGTGGTCGGATCCGTCCGGATCCGGCCACCCGACCCACGTACGTGTTCGGACTGTCAGGGCCGGTGGATCTCCCGGCCACTGATCCGGGCCGGGACGAGCTTCAGGACCTGATCCCGCGGACCGGCCACCCATGGCTGCGGCATACGACCCTGCGGGATGCGTCCCAGCTCCCCGTCATGACGAACCCAACGGCAACGCCCCGAACACAGCACGCTCCACCCCACCCGGTGTTCCTCGTCGAGACGGTCGACCTGGAAAGCCGTGTACCCGCGCGCGTAGCGCATGATGGTGCCGGCCAACGTCGAACGGAACACGATGGTGTCGTTGAGTAGCAAGTAGTTGACGGGCAACACCGTCGGCGCGGCGTCCCCGTCGACGGTGAAGGCCACTCGCCCGATGTCCCGTGTGGCCAACAGGTTCAGGCACGCCTGACGCTCCAGGACGGTGGACGAGCCCTGATCGTCGGTGGCCGGGTCCGGGCCCGCGAACTCCTCCGACGCCCTGCGTCGTTCCGGGGTCGGGGTCGGCCCCACCTCCGGATCCCGCCCATTCGCGGACGCGTCGGCACCGCTCGTTCCCACCATGACAAGCCCCCCGAAATCCGGTGCCTTCCCGCTACCTGTCCTCCTTATCATCTCGGGGCCGCGAACACCAGAACAGGGTCCGTGATCCCCTGAGTCACGGCGAAGGTCCCCACTTGGGCGCTGCCCACCGGGACACAGGCCCCCAGCAGGAGGGGACGTTCGCCCCCTCTCGTGGCGGTCGCCCACGGATAGGGTGGTCACACCTGGTCCGAGCTTTCGGGTCGGGGGCGAACACACGGCTCGGAACCGCCCGATGGTGCACCACAACAGGCGGCGAAAAGCCCATGACCCAAGGCGGCGCCGCCGCCTCAGGTCACCAGTGCTATGGAGGTGCGCACCTGATGGGCGGCGACAAATCGATCCGGGTGTTCCTGGTCGACGACCATGAGATCGTCCGGAGAGGCGTGGGGTCACTCCTCGACGACGAGGAGGGCATCGAGGTGGTCGGCGAGGCCGGCACCGCCGCGCAGGCCCTCGCCAGGGTGCCCGCGCTCCAACCCGACGTGGTCGTGCTCGACGTGCGACTCCCCGACGGTGACGGTGTCACCGTCTGCCGGGAGATCCGGTCGATGCTCCCCGACACCCACATGCTCATGCTCACGTCCTACTCCGACGATGAGGCCCTCTACGGGGCGGTCATGGCGGGTGCCGCCGGCTACATCCTCAAGCAGATCCACGGAACCGACCTCGTCGGCGCCGTCCGCACGGTCGCCCAGGGGCGGTCCCTGCTGGACCCGGAGTCGACCGCGCGCATGCTCAAGCGACTACGTGACGAGGCCGGCCGCAAGGACCCGCTCAGCGAGCTCACCGAACAGGAACGTCGTGTCCTGGAGCTCATCGGTGAGGGACTCACCAACCGGGAGATCGGCGCCAGGATGTACCTGGCGGAGAAGACCGTGAAGAACTACGTGTCCCGAGTCCTGGCCAAGCTCGGCATGGCCCGTCGTACCCAGGCGGCCGCCTACGCGGTGCGTCTGTCCATGACCCAGACCACCTGACCCGCACGGACCGAACCAGGAGCCGGACCACCCCGAGAAGGGGGCGGCCCGGCTCCTCCCGTTCTGCTGGGGCGTCGGGGCGTCGGGGCTTCGAGGCGTCTCTCGAAGCCGGCCGCGGAACCCGATCAACCGTTCCTCAGCAGTGTGCAGGAGTGACATCCGATGCCGCCCCTGGTCCTGCGCGCACCCCGAACGGTGTTGGATGCGCTGGTCCTCCGCGTTCTCGTTCCCCCAAGGTCGGGGTGCGCGCATCATGTGCGCGTTCCAAACCGGGGTGGCGGATTCCCTCATCCCCACGAGCTCCCGGTTCGGCCTGGACGGTCCGAGGCCCGCACCCATCACTCCGGTGGGTGCGGGGCGGTGCCGTCCGTCGCCGGATCGGGTGCCCTTGGGCGCGTCGCCCGATCGCGATGCTCGCCGCATCATGACCGGAGGTCTGACGTTTCTTGCTGGTGGTGGGTTTTTGCCAGTGCTGGGCACCCCACCTGGAGGTGTAGGCCGCATCCACGGCGATGATCGCGATACCGGTGGCATCGGCCATCGAGGTCAGCCGAGCACGCAGCCTGGCCGTGGGCATCCCGGAGATGACCTGCCGGAACCGTTTCCTACGGCCGTGCCTCTCCCGACTCTTGGAGTCGGTGAAGTCCAGGTCCTCCACCGCGATCGCTTGCACACCACAGCTTTGCGCCCAGCGCAACAGTCGGGTGAGGGCGTGGCGGACCTGGGCGTCGCGATGGGAGGCGGTGCCGGACAACGCGTAGTCGAAGCGGCGCGGGTCCCCGATGGGGTTGCCGTGGGTGTCCAGACGCCAGGCGGCCAGGTGGTCGGCGTTGGTGTCTACACCGATCACCCCTTGGGCCAGGAGGGCTCGAAGGGGGATCTGCGGTGTGGTCGGGATCTGCCATGAGGCGGTGATGTACCAGCGCCCGCGTTCCACATCATGGTGCACCCGGTAGGCCACCGCCCGATTCGCTTCCACCCGCTCGGCCCACTCCTGGCCTCGGTGGGCGAAAACGGCCGTTCCCGAGAGCCGGTACCGGCCGTGCGGGGCGTTCGCCCACCCGGCCAGCGGGGCCGGGAGTTTGATCGAGACCTCACCCTGCGGGGTGATGCGGATCGTCTCGTTCCCGAATCGTTTGCCGGACTCTCCATCGGCCTGAAGGAACCAACGGGCCGCTTGCCATCGCTCACGCCACTGAGATTGGTTCAAACCCGTGGCGTCCAGGTGGTGGCGATTGCGGGCCAAGCGCTTACCGCCACGTACCACGCGCACCACACCGGCCTCGAAGTCGGCCCGCACCGTGGCGAGCCGCTCCTGCAAGGTGGCCAGGCGCCGGGACTTGGCGTGCCACTCCTGCTTGGATCGGTAGCCGCCCGGCCTCTTCTTGGTGCCTTTGGTCCCGACCGGCAACGACAGCCGGTGGCGGAGCGTGGCGATCCCGGCTTCCACAGAGCGCAGGTGCGCCACCTGGCCACGCCGGGCCAGCGCCCACTGGTCGTGGGTGGCCTTGGTGATCGACCCCGCCCACCGGGAGGAGCACTCCGGGGTCAGGTGGCGTTTACGCTCCGCCCACGTGTGGCTGTCGTGGTCCAGGCCATCAGCACAGCGGGCCTTGAGGTCGGTGGCGGCCAGCGACCCCAAGTGTGCGCCGACCAGCCGCAGCACCTTCTCATCCTGCGAGGTCAGGTGCTTGAGGCGGGTGCGCACGGCCACACCGGTCGGCCCCGGAACCAGGTAGGGAGCCGCGATCGGTCGTAGACCCCGCTGGTCGGTGCTTGCCACTCGCTTGCCACCCCCGTCCCTGGCCATGTTCGGTTCCCGTGTTCGAATCTCACGCTAGCCACCTCCGGGGGTGGGTGTGGCACGAACCGGGAAACTCCTCCGCCCGGGGGTGGGGGTGCGCACCGCTCGGATCCGGTTCCCACACTCTTCGCGGGCGGAGTGGTTCGACGTGTTCGCTCGTGTACGTTCACGCACACTCATGTGACCGCGCACACGAACAGATGAGAACCCCCCCAGAGGCTATTCCTCACGCTGGACGGGCGCGGACCACTCCACCACCGTGCCCTCGCCGGGGCCGGAGGCCACCGCCATCGCACCGCCCAGTTCCTCGGCGCGCGAGGCCAGGTTGCGCAACCCGCTGCGCGCCACCCCCTCGGGGATGCCGCGGCCGTTGTCGGACACCCGCAACACCACCTCACCGTTGTCCACCGACAGTTCCACGTCCACCGTGGTCGCCCCCGAGTGCCGGGCCACGTTGGACAGCAGTTCCCGCAGCACCGGAATCAGATGCTCGCCCACCCGCTCGTCCACGGCGTTGTCCACCGGGCCCTGGGTGAGCAGCCTGGGCGCGAAGCCCAACGTCTCCGCGGAGGTGTTGACCAACTCCAGCACCCGCGAACGCAACCACGAGGAGTCGTCCTCACCCGAACTCTGCAGGGCGAAGATGGTCGACCGGATCTGCCGGATGGTGTCGTCCAGGTCGTCCACCGCGCCCTGCACCCGTTTGGCGGAGGTCGCGTCGTCGATCCGTCGCACCGTGCCCATCAACGTGATCGCGGTGGCGTACAGCCGCTGGATGACCGTGTCGTGCAGGTCGCGGGCGATCCGGTCCCGGTCCTCCAACACGCTCAACCGTTCCGAGTCCAGGCGTGCCTCGGCCAACTCCAGGGCGACCGCCGCCTGGTTCGCGAACGACGACAACATGTTCAACCAGCTGCCCTGGAAGTCCTCCCGGCCGCTGTCCCGAGCCAGCACGAGCACGCCCCGGGCGCCGTCGGGCGGACCGAACGGCAGCACCAGGACGGGACCGACCCCCATCCGGGTGAGGAAACCGACCCCGAGGTGCTCGAACTCGGACACGTCCGTCTGTAGCGGGGTGCCGCTCAGGTAGACCCGGCCCAGCAGGGTGTCCTCGGCCCGGGTCAGGGTCGCTCCGCGCGCCCCGGCCGCCAGGGACTCGCACTGGTCCTCGGGGCCGTCCCACACCCGCACCGTGAGGGTCTCGGGGTCCTCCCCGGGCATGGCGATCACCGCGATGTCGGACTGCGCCATCACCCGGGCCCGGCGCGCCACCAGGCGCAGCACCTCCTCGGGTGCGGCCCCGGACAGCAACCGGGTGGTGATCTGCCCGGAGGCGTCCAACCAGGTCTCACGGCTCTGGGTCTGAGCGAACAACTGGGCGTTCTCGATGGCGGTGCCCGCGGCCGTCGCCAGGGCGCGCATCAGGAGTTCGTCGTCGCCGGTGAACTCCGTGCCGTCGGCCTTGTCGGTCATGTAGAGGTTGCCGAACACCTTGTCGCGGATGCGGATCGGCACCCCCAGGAAGGTGTGCATCGGCGGGTGGCCCGCGGGGAACCCTCGCGACTCGGGGTGGTCGCTCACTTCCTTGAGCCGCAGCGGTTCGGGTTCCTTGATGAGCAGCCCGAGGATGCCTTCGCCCCTGGGCCAGTGATCGATGCAGGAGATCTCGTGGGGGTCCAGGCCCACCGGGATGAACCGACTCATGTTCCCGTCGGGTCCGATCACCCCCAGGGCCCCGTAGCGCGCGTTCACCAGTCCGGTGGCGGTCTCGGTGATCCGTAGCAGGAGGGGATCCAGTTCGAGACCCTCACCGATGGAGATGACCGCTTCCAGAAGGGTGTGGATGCGTTCCTGTTTGCGGGAGATCTCGGTCAATCGGGACCGGACCTCGTCGAGCAGGTCGTCCAGCCGAACCTGGGGCAGGGACAGCCGGTCGTGTTCGTGAGGATCGAAGTGGTCGCCGTCTGTCTCACTCATGGGGGACTCTTTCCGGCTGCTGTCCAAAGGTTCCACAACCGAGTCTATGGGCGGTCTGTACGGGTTCGACTCGGCCCCACGAACAGCGACGTGCCCCAGATCACCCCCTCTGACCAGCCACTTCCCCGAGCTGTCACTCCACCCGACACAAGTGCCGAAGGCCACCGGTAAAGGGGTCCTTGGGCCATTTTCACGGTGGACCCACCCACGTCTCTTCTCCGCCGGACTTCACCCGCTCGGCGCTCCGTCGACAGGCGGCCGGCACTACCGAGACGGTTTTGGTCTCTTCCGCTGAAAACTTCTGAACAATGCGGTTGGACGTTCGTGAATCACTCGAGATCCGGGTCCGAGTGCTTTGGCCCCGATGACGTTCCGGCGTCCGAATGCGCTGATTTCGATGGTGAGGCCGGTCGCCCCGGCTAGGTCGGTCAGGTCCACGTCCCCTGACCCAGTTGCTCGCAGTGTTCGCAGGCGCGGCATGTCCCGAAGCCACGCGGGTGGTCGCATGATCGCCTTACCATGCAGCAACTCCAGGAGACGTACCCCTGATAGTGACGTGAGTACCTTCCTCGATGCCGGGGTGGTCGCCAAGGCTTCGCTCAGTTTAAGAACCTCGAGTAATGGAAGTTCCCTCAGCGAAGACAGGTCCAGTTTCGGGTTCACCTCTCCGTAGTAGAAGAAATCGGTCAGTGATCCGCTCTGGCTGACTAGCCCTTCGATGTTGTTGAGCTCAGGGCAGCCCAGCAGCTGGACCCCTCCCATCGAGTCCGGAGCAGTGGACAAATAGTCCAGGCCGGAAAGCGTTGTTTCATGGTGGATCGAGAACTCATTCAGAGGCTCCACCGGAAGGAGGTCTCGGAGTGACTCTTGTGGGAGTCCGTAACCGAACCCGAGTTTCTTCAGGTCCGTCATTTCACTGAGAAGCCCCAGGTCAGAGATGGGGTCGGGGTGTGAGAGGTGGAGCTGCTCGAGAGGACTTTCCGTGAGGGGCGCGATACCAGAGCTAGAAGTCTGGCCGAGGCAACTCAGGATACGTAGCGAGGGCATTCCTCGTAGTGGATCCAGATCGATCTCCCAACGCTCGTCGGACGACCCCGGCCACAGGATGAGTGAGACCAACTGGGGTAGTTTCGATAACGTCTCGATGGAGTCGTTCCCGTGGCCCTTCAAGACGAATTGCTCGATCGCTCCGATATGGGGTGCGACCAGGTTGAGGTGTTCGGCCCGGATGGGGAAGACGTACGGGTAGGTGGTGAGGGTGTCGGCCAAGAGCACTTCGGCGAGCTCCGATGAGGGATCGCGTTCCCAGGCCTCTCGTGCAGCGTAGAATACGTCTCTGCTTCGGAACGGCAGAGCCTGTTCGATGACGGAATACGAGCTGGGCCCGCCGATGCGGGACGCCGCTTTGATCGACTTGGCCGCCTCGCGTGCGTTGGTCGGTGGGGTACGGGCCAGGAGTGGCAGGGCGGCTTCTCCCACCAGATTCAGCGTGTGGACGTGTTCCTTGGTTCTCGGCGGGAGGATGCTCTGAACCCGCTCGGTCACCTCCGAGTGGAGCCGCTCGGCGAGTTGGTGTGAGGTCTCCAAGCAGGCGAACGCCACCAGCAGCAATCGGTCGTGGTGCTTCTTGACCTGGTCCGCGCGTTCCAAAAGCCCGGTGACCAGTTCCTCGCGTTGGGCCGGGGTGGCGTGGCCTGCGGCCATGACCACGACCTCGTGCCACTGGTCATCGTGGGCGTGCTTGACCAGCAGGGGGAGACTGTCCTCCTCCACCAGGGCCTTGGCCGCCAGGTATTCCTCGAAGGTGCGGTGCAGGAAGCTCACCCGGTCGACGGTCGGGCACTGGAGCAGTCCGCTGCGCACCCTCAGGTGGGTGAAGACCTCCTCCGACCCTTCCTCGATGTGGTGCATCCCGGCCAAGAGCCTGCCGACCTGGCGCTTGACGGTGGTGATCGGGGCGTCCGAACTGCCGTTGAGGATCAGCCACTTGGCCAGCTCCTGCAACAGTAGGACCAACTCCCGACGAGAGAGATCCACGCCCGGCACTCCACGTTGGTGGTCGCGCTCCTTGAGCAGCATGGCCAGCGCCGCCTCGTACACCTCCATCCGATCCCGTGGCAGGGACGTGTGCCGATCCCGGTGCAGCGCGCACAGCAAGGCGCACAACAGCGGTGTCGAGGCGATCGAGCGCAAATGGCGTTGGCCCAGCACCTTCCGAGTGAGTTCGGCTTCGTGCCGGGTCAGCACTTCGCGTTCGTTCTCTTCGGTGACTTCACCGCGTACCGCTTCGTGCCAATGGTGGATGAAGGCCCGTACGTCCTCCTCGCCGAGTGGTTGGAGCTCGGTGGCGGTGAATCCCTCCGTGTCCAACCAGGATTCCGAGGCCGCCCCGGGCCTCGTGGTGACCACGTAACGGCAGTCGGGGAAGTCGGTGAGGAGCCCACTCAGCCAGCGGCGGGCGGCCTCACGCCGGCTCTGTGGAAGTTCGTCCACCCCGTCCAGCAGAACGATGCCCCGGCCCTCGGACATCACCTTGGTGGCCCAACCGGCAGGGGCCTGATCGGCCAGGTGCCGGCCGGTGTGTCGGACGAAGTCGGCGGGCTCGGGTAGCTCGCGCTCCACGTATTCGCGCAGCGGAACCAGGAAGGGCACCGACCCGGTCCAGGAGGACATCGTCTCGGGGAAGTCCCCCTGTCCGGCCCGCACACCCACCCAACGGAGCAGGGTGGTCTTGCCCGAACCCGCCGGCCCGCGCAGAAAGGTGCGCCGGTGCAGGGCGAGGACCTGCTCCACTCGCAGATCACCGGTCGGGTAGGGAGAGTCATGATTGAAGAGGTCGAGGTTCCTCTCCCGCCACTCACCGGACACCCGCAGGCTCAGGTACGCCGTGCTCAGCGGATACCTTCTCGTTCCCGCCTCGGTGCCGAACAGCTCCAGCACGTCCCACCGCTCCGCCGCCTTGCGGCGGTAGGCGGTCAGGAACGCCGCGTCCGCGTCACGCTCGCGCCCGGCGAGTTCCTCCTGCCTCGGTACCCGGTCCAGGAGTTCCTCGACCTTGCCCAAGAGCAGCGTCTCCCGCCGCAGCAACTCCGTGAACGCGCCCGTCTGGAACCGTGGCAGCGCCGACAGGGTCGCCATCACGTACGCGCACGCTTCCGGCAGTACCCGGTCGTACAGGGCCACCGCCGCCTGGCTCAGGTCCCGGGTCGCCCGTGGCGCCTTGGCGCGCAGGTACCGCTCCAGGTACAGCGGATCCAGGTCCTGCTCGAACAGGGTGCGGTCGGTCAGCCCGGCCTTGTCGAAGGTGTCGGCCACGGCGAGCACCGCCGCCTCGCGTTCGTTCTCGGCCAGCCCACGGAACTCGTGATCGAGGTAGCCGAGCACCCGTTCGGCGACGCTCTCCTCGATCTCGTCGAAGCGGCGCTTGAGCCTGCGCTGCTCTCGGCTTCCGGTGACCTTCTCTTGTACGAGGTCGGCCACGGTGGTCGCGGCGCTCTCGGCGAGCGGGTTGCCGATCCAGATTCCACAGGCGGCCTTGACGACCGCCACACCCAGTTTCAGTGCGGCTTCGAACACGAACGCTCCGGAAAGGGGAGGGGACAGGGGGTCCCTCCAGATTAGAGCGGGAGGGGCCGGTTCGGTGGGTTTTCCACAGCCCGAACCGGCCCGGATTCTCGGGGTCCGTGGGCCCCCGTGCCCGCAGACCCCGAAAGCCCCTACAGGGGCTCCTAGAACCCCTCGGTGGTGAAGACCGTGTCCGGTTCGTCGGCGAATCCGTCGGGCCCGCCCAGGAACACGGCGTACTCGTCGTCGGACATGCGGTACATGGACTGTTCGGCGGTGCTCAGTACCAGGTCGGCGTGCCCGTCACCGTCGTAGTCGGCCAGCGAGTGGTGGCGCAGGTTGCCCAGGTCGGAGGAGGGCACCTGCACGGTGACCCCGCCCTCGCCGGTCGGTCCCTCGGCTCCGCCCAGGAGCAGGGTGGCCTCGGAGTGGCCGAAGAACGGTCCGGTCATGGCGACAACGTCATCGATACCGTCGCCGTCGACATCGCCCACCAACAGGCCGTTGCCGAACCCGTCGCCGTCCTCGGCCTCGCCGGGAACACCCGCGCTGTCACGGTCCACGCGCACCGGGTCGGCGTCCAGGTAACCCTCGCCGGAGAGGTAGGTGTCCACGTATCCGGGATGCAGTTCGTCGTCGTGGCCGGGCTCGTTGTTGGGGATCCCGCTCACCCCGACGAGCAGGTCGGTCGCGCCGTCGCCGTCGACGTCGGCGGGCACGTGTTCGTGTCCGGGCGCGGTGTCGCCCACGATCTCCTGGGCGGGGCCGTCCTGGCCCGAACGCAGCACGATGTGGCGTACGGGCGACTCGTCGGAACCGCGGACCAGCAACAGGTCCTCGTAGGCGTCGCCGTCGGCGTCGAAGGACCTGATCGTCGCGTCGTTCGCGTCCTCCGGCAGCGGAAACTCTTCGGAGGCGACGGGGGTGCCGTCACGGTCGAAGGGGCCGTGGTGGAAGGTGCTCTCCCATTCATCGGTGGGGGTGCCCATGAGGCCGTCCAGGACCGCGACGTCGGTGTCGCCGTCACCGTTCATGTCGCCGACGGCCAGGGAGATGGCGCCCATACCCCAGGGCTGGTCCACCGAGAGCCAGGGCAGCGGGACGGCGGGACCGACGGGGCCCTCCGGACTGCCCCACACGAGGTATCCGCCGTCCTGGGCGTCGACGATGAGGTCGGTGTGACCGTCGCCGTCCAGGTCACCGGTGTCCATGACCAGCAGGTATTCCTGTTCCCCGGACAGCTCCAGGTCGGACCGGGACAGGACCACGGAGCGTTCGGCGTCGAGTCCGCCCTCGCCGCCGAAGAGCGCCCCGACGTACGGTTCGCCCTCGACCTCACCACCCAGGTACCCATGGACGGGCAGCAGGGGGAGTCCGTCCACGGGGGTTTCGCCTTCTCCCCGGGCGGGGGCGGCGTCGGACAGGTCGGTGGTGGCGTTTCCACAACCGGCCGCGGCGATCAGGGTGAGGGCCAAGAGCGGTGGGAGGGTGAACCGTTGCTTCATGGAGGGGTCTTTCGATGGAGTGAATGCTCGTGTGGGTTCGACGCTCGGGCATCGAAATCCGTTGACGGACCCCTACTTATGGGTGCAGGTTTCCTACGGAACCGGGTGTCGAAAGGCGGGACGGTCCCGTTCGGACGTACGAAGAAGCGGGCCGGGCGGCGATGCCGTCCGACCCGCTTCGGGTGCGAGGAATGGGGGCCTTCCCAGCGCTACCGGGTGACCTTCGCGGAGATCTCGTCCAGGTCGGCGTCACTGGTCTCCCGGCTGACCAGTAGGGCGCCCAGGGTGATGCACCCGACCAGGATCAGGTAACCGCCGACCCAGGCCAGACCGAAGGTGCCGGCCAACCAGGTCGCGATGTAGGGCGCGAAGGAGGCGCCCAGCAGGCTGGCCAGGTTGTAGGCGGCCGAGGCGCCGGTGTAGCGGACCCTGGTCGGGAACAGCTCGGGCAGGACCGCGGCCATGGGGCCGAAGGTCAGCCCCATCAGCGACAGGCCGATGATCAGGAAGGCCATCACGCCCAAGGTGCTGCCGCTGCCCAGCAGCGGGCCCATGGCGAAGCCGAACACGATGATGGCGATGGTGACCGTGACCAGGGTGGGCTTGCGACCGAACCGGTCGGCGAGCAGACCCGAGATCGGGGTGAAGATCCCGAAGAACACCACACCGATGAGCAGGAACACCAGGAACTGCGAACGCTCGTAGCCCAGACCGGTGACCGGGTCGGTGCCGAAGCCCAGCGAGAACACCGTCATCAGGTAGAACAACACGTAGGTCGCCAGCATGATCAGGGTGCCGATGACCACGGCCGGCCAGTTGTTGCGGAACAGCTCGACGATGGGGGTCTTGACGCGCTCACCGGAGGCGACGATCTTGGCGAAGGCCGGGGTCTCGTGCAGGGTCAGGCGCACCCACAGGCCGATGACGATCAGCACGATGGAGATCAGGAAGGGGATTCGCCAGCCGTAGGCCAGGAACGCCTCGTCGCTCATGGTCTGGCTCAGGATGAGGAAGACCCCGTTGGCCAGGAAGAACCCGATCGGCGCGCCCAACTGTGGGAACGTGCCGTAGAAGCCGCGCTTGCCGGCGGGGGCGTTCTCGGTGGCCAACAGTGCCGCGCCGCCCCACTCGCCGCCCAGCCCCAGCCCCTGACCGAACCGGCACAGCGCCAGCAACAGGGGCGCGGCCACGCCGATCTGCGCGTAGGTGGGCAGCACACCGATCGCCACGGTGGCGATGCCCATGGTCAGCAGGGACGCCACGAGGGTGGTCTTGCGGCCGACGCGGTCGCCGAAGTGGCCGAAGACCCAGGAGCCGATGGGGCGGGCCACGAAGGCGATGGCGAAGGTCGCCAGCGACTGTAGGCGGGCCGCCATCATGTCGCCCTCGGGGAAGAACAGGTAGGGAAAGACCAGGACCGCGGCGGTCGCGTAGACGTAGAAGTCGTAGAACTCGATGGACGTGCCCACGAGGCTCGCCGTGAGGACCTTCCGCTTCGGGTTGGTCGGAGGTTGCGTCGGTTCGGCTTGTGGCCGTGGCGACGGGTTCTCTTTGGAGACGTCCGTCATGAGGACTTCTTTCCAGGTCAGTGCGGGTGGATGGCTGGATATTAGTCCCCGTGGACACTATGTGGGACATTTGTCTCGCCATGTGGACACTTGGGGGTGGGTGCCCGCTTTGGTCTACACGTCCTGAACGCGACAAACCCTGCCATGCCGGGCTTTTCGCGTCGTGAGTGACTCGAACCACTGGGAATGATGTCACGCCGGCGGGCGCCCGTCTCGTCATGTGGAGGAAAACCAGCTCTTCGATTCGGGGAGGACCCCATGGCTCACGAACTCCTGGTGCTCGGCGCCGGTTACGCCGGACTCGCGGCCGCCGGACGTGCCGCCCACCACGCCCGCACACGCTCCCTCGACCTGCGCGTCACCCTGGTCAACGCTGCCCCCGACTTCGTCGAACGGGTCCGCCTGCACCAGGTCGCCGCCGGACAGGACGTGGGGACACACCCGCTCACCGAGCCCCTCCACGACACCGAGGTCGACCTGATCCTCGGCAGGGTCGAGAGCCTGGATCCCCGAGCGCGTACCGTCGACGTCCACACCGAAGAAGGTCCGCGCGCGCTTCGCTACGACACCCTCGTCTACGCCCTGGGCAGCGACGCCGCGCCCGCACCCGTGCCCGGGGTGGCCGAGTACACCCACGACACCGCCTCGCTCACCGCCGCACGGCGTTTGGCCGACCACGTCCGCCGGAATCCGCCGCGCACCCTGGCCGTGGTCGGCGGCGGCCTGACCGGTGTGGAGGTGGCCACCGAATTCGCCGAGAACCACCCCGACCTTCGGGTCGAACTCATCACCCGCGGCCGGGTCGGCACCGGGGTCGGTGACCGTGGCCGCGCCCACCTGCACAGGGTCCTGAACCGTCTCGGAGTGACCGTGCGCGAACACACCGGGGTGACCGAGGTGGACGCCGCCGGGCTGAGCCTGGACGGTGGCGGGCGCGTGGACGCCGACGTGGTGGTGTGGAACGCCGGGTTCGGCGTCTTGGGCCCCCTGGCGACGGCCGGACCGACCGTCGACGACAGCGGACGCGCCCTGGTCGACGCGGACCAACGCTCGGTGTCCCACCCGGAGATCCTCGTGGTGGGCGACGCCGCCCACGCCCGGGCGGTCGACGGTCGGCAACTGCGGATGTCCTGCGCGATGGGTCTGCCCATGGGATGGAGCGCCGCCGACACGGTCGCCGACTCCCTCGGAGGAAGGCCCTCCGCCTCGGGTGCCGGTTCCCGGGCGCGTTCGGCGGATCCACGCCCTACCGACCACGGGCCCGGCTTCGGCTACCTGTTCCAGTGTGTGAGCCTGGGCCGACGCGACGGACTGATCCAGTTCGTGCGCGGCGACGACACTCCCACGCGCTTCGTGCTCACCGGACGCCTGGCCGCCCTGTACAAGGAGTTCATCGTCGCCGGCGCCTACGATGGACTGCGCGGCGGACAGACACAACCGAACCTGTACCTGAGGCTGGTGCGCTGGTCGGGGCGCCGTTTCCTACGCCGTGTCCCCGCCGAGTCCGCGGCCCTGCCCGCCTGAGGGCGCCCGGCGGTCAGCGGCGTCGGACGCGGGAGTGCTCCCCCGAACGGATCCGCGGTACACCGCTGACCCGGACCACCCGAGTGCAGTTGTCGCGGGAACGCTTCACCAGTTCGCCGTTGGGCCGGTCGCTGCGTTCCACCCACTCCCGGGCGGCGCTCGCACCGGCGCCGCCCGCCCTCTGCCGTCGGTGCAGCCGGCGCTCGCGCACCTGATCGGTGGCTTCCACGTACCAGAGTTCGGCCAGCAGCCCCCGCACCTGGTCCCAGGGGGCGTGGTCGGAGGCCAGGTAGTTGCCCTCGGTCACGACCAGGCGGGTGTGCGATTCGATCACGTGCCGCCCGGCCACGGGTTCGTGCAGGCGCCGGTCGTAGTCGGGCACGTAGACCGCGTGGTCGGTCTCCGCCGGTAGCCGGCGCAACATCGCCAGGTAACCGTGGACGTCGAAGGTGTCGGGTGCGCCCTTGCGGTCGCGCCGGCCCAAGCGGTCGAGCTGGGCGTTGGAGAGGTGGTAGCCGTCCATGGGCAGATAACCGGCGGTGCCCGTGCCCAGGGTCTCGTTCACCACGTGCACCAGGTAGCGCGCCAGGGTGGACTTGCCCGCGGCCGGGGCACCGGCCAGACCGAGCACGATACGGCGCGGGTGCTCCGCGTCGGTCGATGGAACCAGGGCGAGGACGTCGGCTACGAGGGAGTCGAGCATGGACTCCAGCCTATGCCGAACCGGGGCGTCACGCCCGATCGTCGCGCAGACCCGACAGGTACACCTCGATCATCGGTTCGGAGAGTTCTTCGCAGGGCACCGACGGGTCGATGAGCCACCGCACCAGGCAGCCCTCGACGGCGCCGACGAGCACGGCCGCCTCGGCAGGGCCCGTACCGGGGCGCAGGTCGCCCTCCCGGGCGCCTTCGCGCAGCAGTTCGGTGACCACGGCCCGGTGGTCGCGGTACACGGCGGCCATGTCCGGGGTTCCGGCCAGGGCCGGGGTGCGTTCGGCCGCCCACAGGTCCACCAGGACCCGGTCGAGGTCGGGCTGTTGGGCCATCAGCGCCACGGTCGACCGCAGCAGTTCGGTGAGCCGGTCCACGGCGCGGCGTTGAGGTTGACGTGCGTGCCGCAGCAGAGCGGTCATGTGTTCGGCCACGCGCCCGGCCGGGGTGGCCGGCGGGCCGCCGAAGCCGAAGGGCGGGAGGCCGCGGTCCTCGGCCGCGTCCGCCTCGGCGGTCACGTCCTGGACCCTGGGGGCGGCGAGATCCGCACGGGCGGACACCCGGATCGTGGAGGAGAGGACCTCCGCACGCCGTGCCGCCTGGTCGACCCGTTCGGGAGCCATCCGCGTCGTCCTTCTCGTGATGTGCCGGGTGCGCCTTCGGGAGCGTAGGGGCCGGCGGCGGTTCGATCGGCTTCGCGGGGCCGCCGGGCGTCGGCGGGCGTCGGCGGCCCCGCGAAGGGTCAGGGGGCGTGCCCGACGAAGGCCAGGGCCTGGCGCACCAGGACACCCTGGCCGCCCTGCATCTCCTCCCGCACCTCCGGGCCGGTGGCCTCGTCCGGGGTGAACCACACCAGGTCCAGGGCGTCCTGGCGGGGCTGGCAGTCACCGCTCACCGGCACGATGTAGGCCATGGCCACCGCGTGCTGACGGGTGTCGTGGAACGGGGTGATCCCGGGGGTGGGGAAGTACTCGGCGACCGTGAACGGCTGCGGGGAACTGGGGATGCGTGGCAGGGCCACCGGTCCCAGGTCCTTCTCCAGGTGGCGCAGGAGCGCGTCGCGCACCCGTTCGTGGTACAGCACCCGGCCCGAGACCACCGACCGGTTGAAGCTGCCGTCGGAGCCCGCCCTCATGAGCAGGCCCACGTGTGTCACGGCACCGCTCTCGTCGACGCGAACGGGCACGGCTTGGACGTAGAGCACGGGCATGCGGCCACGGACACTCTCCAACTCCTCGGAGGAGAACCAGCCGGGTTGGGTGTCAGCGGTTTCGGTCATGGGGTACGCGGCCGTCGCCCGCTCGGGGCGGTCGATGGGCCGCTCCCTCCCTTCGCTCTGTTCGTGTCCCTCGATGCGGCCATCCTCCCGCTCCCCGAGGGTAGCGGGAGGACCGGCCCTCACACGGGCGTCCAAGTACCGCTTCTACCGCACGGGCGCTAGGAAAGCACGGCGCGGGTCCGACTTCGGGAGTGTCCGAGAGAGATCTGTGTGGGCTCTGTGGAGCGTGGCCCGGACCCCAGGGGCGGGTGAACGTGCGGTGAGGTGAGACCGAACTGCCCGCAGAGCCACATCAGCGAGATTTCGGGGGTTTTTCTCATCAAAAGCCTCCCACGACCTCTCTGGAGAGGTTACGATCTCGTACGCGGTTGCGTAGTGGAAAGGTTACGTCCGGTGAGAGGTGGCCCGAGTGGCGAAGGATGTACCGTTCTCGGCCCGGGAACATATCTCCTGTACGGGGGTGACGGTGGTGCGCGTCCACGGGGAAGTGGACCTGGCCACCGCCGACCGCCTACGTGAACGTCTCCTCGGGGCGGTCGAGACCTCCCGGTGCGACTGCCTGGTCGTGGACATGTCCGGGCTCGGGTTCTTCGACGCCAGCGGCGTGCGCGCCCTGGTCGCCGTCCATCGTGCTCTCAAGGAGCGGGGCAGACACATGGTCCTGGCCGAACCGGCGTCCATCGCCGAACGGGTCCTCGAAGCTCTGGGCATGCGGCGCCTGTTCGACATCTATCCCATCGTGGAGATGGCGCTGACCCACACCAGCGGACTGTGCGCGGACGGCCCGCCCTTCAAGGACAACCCCGTTTCCTGACGGCTTCGCCCCGGCGGCTCGTGGCCACCGGGGGCGCGCGAAGACGAAACGGCCCCGTGCCCGGCGCCCGTGGGGAAGTCGGGCGCCCGGCTCAGGGCCTCACCTGCCGGTCCATGCACTCGGCTCCGTCGGGCGAGGCGCCTCACCCCGTCAGGGGAGTGGTGCGGGACGTGAGCCCTCGGTCGCCTCGGCGCCCTCGGGGCGTTCCAGGAAGGGTGCGAGCAGTTCCGGGACCGCCTCGTCCGCCCAGGCCAGACCCTGGCCCAGACCCACGTCCAAGGCGGAGTACATTCCGGCGCCGGCGGCCGTGGTCGCCGACACGTCCGCCAGCCCCAACCTGCGCTGGAAGGGCGAGCGGGTGATCCGCCAGCCGATCACCGCCGACCGCTCCAGGGTGACCGTGTCCCGCACCCCCATGCCCTTGCGCAGCACCAGGTACTTCGGGTGCAGGCCGTGCCCGAGCCCTCGGTAGGAGCCCACCGCGTACCAGAACGCCAGCACGCCCAGCACGATGGCGAGCGCGAACCAGCCCCACCCGGGGGTGGCCTCCACGCTCTCGACGACCAGCGGGATCGGGATGACGTTCTCCTCGATCGTGCGGGCCACCTCCCACCAACTCTCGGTGGCGACCATGTGCAGCCACGCCAGTCCGCCGGCCAGCGCCACCCCCGCCAGGGTCACGAAGGTCGCCCGGGTGAACCGGCGGCGCAACGCGGCCCGCGGGTGCGCGGCCAACGGAACGTCCAGTGGGGACCGCTCCTGGCGCATCAACGCCGCGCCCAGAGTGCGCGCCCGGGAGCGCGGCATGGCCGGGGACAGCCGGCTCTTGGCGCTGGTCTTCTTGTCGTCGCCGCCCTCCAACCCGGTCGCGACCGCCTGGATGCTCGCCCCGCGCACCGAACGCAGCACGAACGGCTCGTGCAGGACCACACCGTTGAGACGGCGGCCCTCCACCGAAAGGGACACGCTGGTCAGCAGGCCTCGGCGCAACCGCACCGTGCCATCGGACTCACGGGTGAGGCGGTAGTCCCACCAGGTCTCCAACGCGGCCAACAGCAGGATGACCACACCGGACAGCAGAAGACCCAACAGGAACAGGGGCACCACGAGCAGTAGCTGCGACATCACGAAGTCGGCCATCTGCTGCCCGCCGGGCAGCCCCGCCCGGTCGGAGATCCACTGCCATCCGTGCCCGCCCGATTGGGCGTTGGCGCCGACGAGGGCGGCGATGACACCGAGCCCGATGCCGAAGGTGGCGGTGGTGGCGGGCGCGTAGGCGAACCAGCGCGGGTTCAACCGGGCCAGCTCGACACCGTCCTCGTCGACCGACCCGTCCTCCCCTTCGGCGGAGGTCTCGGAAACGCCGGCGGTCCCGGACCGCCGCAGCAGCTCACGGCGCAGCCGCTCACCCTGTTCGGCGGTGACGAACTCCAGCTTCAGCTGGTCGGCGCCGGCGCCGACCTTCTCACCGGTGCCCACGGTCACCGTGCACAGGCCGAAGACCCGCACGTAGATCGGTGCGGCCACGTCCACGCTGCGCACACGTTCACGCGGGATGGAACGGTAGGCCTTGGCGATGATGCCCGAACGCATCTCCATGCGGTCGGCGGTGACCCGGTAGCGCACCGCGCGCAGCCGCAGCATGTCCAGGTAGGTCATCAGGGCGATGAACGCGCCGGTGGCCGGCAGGGGCAGCAGCGCCCACAGGGGCTGGTCGACCACGACCAGGACGACGGTGGCGACGATGGCGGAGGGGACCATGAACAGCGCCACGATCGCCGTGTTGGCCCACACCGACAGGGAACTCAGCCCCAGCCAGTCGTCGCCCGCTTCGTCGGCCCCGGTGGGGACGTCCTGTTCGGGTGCGGTCGGTTCCGCCGTGGTCGGGTCCGTCTCGGGGTGAGGTGTGTTCGTCGGGAGCTCTTCGGGTCGGTGATCGTCGTGGGAGGTCATGTCGCGTCCCCCGGAACCGCTTCGGTGCTGTCGGTGAGTTGGTCGGCCACCTCGGTGGCGAGCTCGTGGTCGAGTCCGCTGATCTCGATGGGTCCGGCCGCGGAGGCCGTCGTCACGGTCACGCTGGCCAGACCGAAGGCTCTCTGTAGTGGTCCGCGCGCGGTGTCCACGGTCTGGATCCGCGACATCGGCGCGACCCGCCACTCCTGCCACAGCCAGCCGCTGGAGGTGTACACGGCGGTGTCGGTGATCTCCCAACGGTGCACGCGGTAGCGCCACCGCGGCATCACCGCGGTGATCAGCAACCCGATTCCGCCCAGGACCCCGGCCGCGACGAGGAACCAGAACCGCACCGGTTCCCAGATCAGCGCGGGCACGACGGGGATGACGGTGAGGACGACCGTCACGGACAGGGCCTGTGTCGTCCACCAACCCACCGCGCGACGGTCCACGCGATGGTTGGGCGGTCGCAGGCGCAGAGCGTCGTTGCTCATGGCGTCGACGTTTCCTCTCGGTAGGGGGCCGCCGGGGCGGGCTTGTTATTAAAAGTGATATCACAATGCTATGATCAAGTCATCACCTAAGGAAGGAACCGAGATGAGCGAGACCCCCGGCGTCACCAGACCGGCGCCTCAGTACCGTGAACGCGCCGCCTTCGGGTACGGCGGGATCCCCATGTTCGTGGTCGCGATGGTCCTCCTGCTGGGCGGTGTCGGTATCGCCCTGCTGCCACTGCTCGACCTGCCCACGTTCCTCATCGCGGTCGGCGTGGTCCTGGCACTGGTCGGCGCGGTCCTGTCCTTCGGGCTGACCATGGTCGCCCCCAACGAGGCCCAGGTCGTGCAGTTCTTCGGCCGCTACGTCGGCACCATCCGCACCGACGGTCTGCGCTGGGTCAACCCGCTCACCGTGCGCAACGCGATCTCCACCCGGATCCGCAACCACGAGACCTCCGTCATGAAGGTCAACGACGCCTCCGGCAGCCCCATCGAGATCGCCGCCGTCGTGGTCTGGCAGGTGGAGGACACCGCCCGCGCCTCCTTCGAGGTGGACGACTTCATCCAGTTCGTCTCCACCCAGACCGAGGCCGCCGTGCGCCACATCGCCGGCAAGTACCCCTACGACTCCTACGGAGAGGGCGACGGCACGTCCCTGCGCGACAGCGCCGACGCCATCACCGAACAGATGTCCAAGGAGGTCGCCGAACGCGTCGACGCCGCGGGCGTGAAGATCGTCGAGTCCCGGTTCACCCACCTGGCCTACGCGCCCGAGATCGCCCAGGCCATGCTCCAGCGCCAGCAGGCCGGCGCGATGATCGCCGCCCGCGCCGAGATCGTCGAGGGCGCCGTCAGCCTCGTGGACCGCGCCTTGGAACGTCTGGCCGACGAGAACGTGGTGGACCTGGACGAGGAGCGCAAGGCCGCCATGGTCAGCAACCTGCTCGTGGTGCTGTGCTCCGACCGCCCCGCCAGCCCCATCGTCAACGCCGGGACCCTGTACCAGTAGATCCGGGTGAGGTGCCTTGTCCGAGCGCAAGAAGGTGCTGCTGCGGCTCGACCCCGCCGTCCACGACGCGCTCGCGCGCTGGGCCGGTCACGAGTTGCGCAGCACCAACGCCCAGATCGAGTTCCTGCTACGCCGCGCGTTGGACGACGCGGGCCGGATGCCCAAAGAGGTGCGGGACATTCCGCGTCGTGGCAGACCACGAAAGCCCGAGGCCGCCTCCGATGAACCCGAAACAGGTGCGGAGGAGGGACCGGAGCGGACATGACGGAGCCGGGTGCCCGAGGGGGACACCCGGCTCCGTGCCGTCATGGTGAGGGCTACGCGCCGCTCTCCGGCTTCTCCGTTTCCTGCGCCGTCTTCGCATCCTCCGCCTCCTTCGGCCCACCGATGTGCCGACGCCAGTCACCGTCCAAGCGCAGGAGCCACTGCGGTACGACCCGTACCGGGAAGGGCAGTTCGGTCTCCAGGACGTCCTCACCGAACACCGGGGCCACCTCCGTGTACTCACCGTCCTTCAACCGGAATTCGATGATGCTCGGCTTGTCGGGATCGGGAGTGAGGACCCAGTACGAAGGAATGCCGAAGGTGGCGTACTCCTGCCGTTTCGTGTGGTGGTCCCGGAACACGCTCTCGGGTGAGACCACCTCCACCGCCAGCAGCGGAGGTGTGGTCGTGTAGGGCATCTGGAAATCCTCGCTACGAATCACGGCCAAGTCCGGGACTCGGTAGCGCGTACGTTCCGCATTGAGAATCACCCCTGGACCGTCCATGATCAGGAGCCCAGACGGGGCGCAGTTGCTGAGGTGGGCGGTGAGACGTGCGGTGGCCAGTGTGTGGAAGCTGACGGGGGCGGGGGACACGTCAAGCCTCCCGTCGACCAGCTCGTAGCGCCGCCCGTCGTCCGGAATCTTCCGCATATCCTCCACGGTGAGCGGTGCCGGTCCCGGGTCCGTCTTGTCGGTGGTCATGACA
This sequence comes from Nocardiopsis sp. JB363, assembly GCF_900143625.1. Taxonomy (GTDB): domain Bacteria; phylum Actinomycetota; class Actinomycetes; order Streptosporangiales; family Streptosporangiaceae; genus Nocardiopsis. The sequence continues at coordinate 99,917 of NZ_FRFF01000133.1, read as the reverse complement.
GTCGTCGCCTCCTCATTCGCATGGAGACCAGCGTTGCGGAGTTCTGGGGAGCGTGAGGTGGAAATGGCGAAATTCGCGAATAAGAACCCACATCATTCGGCTCCTGGTGTCGACCAAAAAAGAAGGGGGTGGGACCGACACCGGCCGGCCCCACCCCCTTCCGCGTCGTGCCTAGCCGAGCGCCGCCGCGGCGGCCCTTCCCGCCGTGCGGCCGGAGAAGATGCAGCCGCCCAGGAAGGTGCCCTCCAAGGACCGGTATCCGTGCACGCCACCGCCGCCGAACCCGGCGACCTCACCGGCCGCGTACACCCCCGGCAGCGGGGTGCCGTCGGCGCGCAGCACACGGGCGTCCAGGTCGGTGTGCAGACCGCCCAGGGTCTTGCGGGTGAGGATGTGCAGCCGGACCGCGATGAGCGGGCCCGCCTTCGGGTCCAGGATCTGATGCGGGGTCGCCACCCGGGCGAGCTTGTCGCCCCGGTAGTTACGGGCACTGTGGATCGCCATGACCTGGAGGTCCTTGGTGAAGGTGTTGACCATCTCGCGGTCGCGGGCCACCACCTCGCGCGTCACCGTGTCGGCGTCGAGCACCTCGTCACCGGTGACCGCCTTCATCTTGCGGATCAGCTCGGGAAGCTTGTCGGCGACCACGAAATCGGCACCGTGCTGCTTGAACGCCTCGACCGGGCCCGGGGCTCCCGGCAGGACCCGCTGCAACACCAGTTTGAGGTCCTTGCCGGTCAGGTCGGGGTTCTGCTCCGAACCCGACAGGCCGAACTCCTTCTCGATGATCTTCTGGGAGAGCACGAACCACGTGTACTCGTGGCCGCTCTTCATGATGTGGTCCAGGGTCCCCAGGGTGTCGAACCCGGGGAGGTAGGGCACGGGCAGTCGCTTGCCGGTCGCGTCCAGCCACAGCGACGACGGGCCGGGCAGGATGCGGATGCCGTGCCTGTCCCAGATCGGGTCCCAATTCTGGATGCCCTCGGTGTAGTGCCACATCCGGTCGCGGTTGATGATCTCGCCGCCGGCCTGCTCGGTGATGCCGAGCATTCGCCCGTCCACGTGGGCGGGCACACCCGAGAGCATGTGCTCGGGGGCCTTGCCCAGCCGCTCGGGCCAGTTCTGGCGGACCAGGTCGTGGTTGGCGCCGATCCCGCCGGCGGTGACGACGATCGCCTGGGCGCCCACCTCGAACTCGCCCACGGCGTCCCGGCTGCTGGCCCGCCCCCGCTCGACGTCGCTGGGGGCCAGCACCGTGCCGCGGACCCCGGTGACCGTCCCGTTGGTCACGACCAGTTCGTCCACCCGGTGGCGGAACCGCAGCTCCACCAGTCCCTTCTCGACGGCGGCGCGCACCCGGCGTTCGAAGGGGGCGACCACGCCGGGGCCGGTGCCCCAGGTGATGTGGAAGCGGGGCACCGAGTTGCCGTGCCCGTTGGCCAGGTACCCGCCGCGCTCGGCCCAGCCCACCACCGGGAAGATCTTCAGGCCCTGTTGACGCAGCCACGAGTACTTCTCCCCGGCGGCGAAGTCGACGTAGGCCTCGGCCCACTTGCGCGGCCAGGCGTCCTCGGGCCGGTCGAAGTCGGCGGTGCCCATCCAGTCCTGGAGCGCGAGCTCCTTGGAGTCCTTGACGCCCATGCGGCGCTGTTCGGGGGAGTCCACGAAGAACAGCCCGCCGAAGGACCAGAACGCCTGACCGCCCAGGGACTGTTCGGGCTCCTGGTCCAGCAGGATCACCCGCTTGCCCGCATCGGCCAGCTCGGCGGCCGCGGCCAGTCCGGCCAGCCCTGCCCCGACGACGATCGCGTCGGTCTGGTCGGTGCTCATGGGTGACTCCTCGCTGGTCCTGGTACGTGGTGGTGAAGACTGTGCACCGGCCCGGGTCCAACGGCAAGGGGTATGTGCGCCGCGCACCACACCCTTTGTCAGGGTGTGACAAACCGGCCGGCCTCGGGCACGATCACGCGGCCGCGCACGGAGGTGCCCGCTCCCCGAGGTTCGCGCAGGTCATCCCTTGCCCTCGGAGCGAAGAGTCCCCTGTCCTTTCGATCCGACCACTCCAGCCGGTCGAGGTGACCCGCGTGGACCTCGGGAGGGGCCCTCGTCGTGTGATGACGCGTGAACCTCCGAGAAGGAGGAACATCCGAGAGCGGGTCGCGCGGTGAGGACACCCCGGGAGAACCTTCCGTTCACCCGACGGACACCTGTCGGTGACCGTGTGTGATGACGCTGATCCTTTCGGTGATTCCCCGAGGTCGGGTGTCCCGTATATTTTTCGGCTCGGCGAGGGATCCGCATCCCCGATGGCGCAAGGGGTTCGGTGAAATCAGACATCAGGAGCATGGGACGCGTTATGGGTCAACAGTTGACACGCGTCACACCGTGATCCAATCTGGTTAACAGTTAACAGTTAACCGAGAGGACGCCATGTCGGAGATCTTGCCCATCAAGCAGCGGGCACTCGGCGAGAAGGTCGCCGGAGAACTCCGACGTCTGATCATCACCGGGCGCTATGCCCCCGGTGCGTCGCTGGTCGAGGGCCCCCTGGCCGAGCAGTTCGACCTGAGCCGCGGGCCCATCCGCGACGCCCTCAAGATCCTCGCCTCCGAAGGACTCATCGACACCAACCGACGCAGTGCCACGGTCGTGGGCCTGGTCGGGGACGACATCGACGAACTCTTCTCACTGCGCGGATCGCTCGAACGGCTCGCCCTGGAGATCGGGCTGAACAAGGACCGGGGCAGGCTCACCGACGGTCTGCGCGCTCCTCTGGAGCGGATGCGCAAGGCCCGACAGGAGCGGGACCCCGACGCCTTCACCGCCGCCGACGTGCACTTCCACTCGGTCTTCTACGACGTCGCCGGACACCGGCGCCTCGCCGACGTGTGGGCGCAGTACCGGCCCACCATCGAGGTACTCCTGTTGGCCTCCAACGAGCGTTACGAGGACCTGGGCCCCTCCGTTCGGGCACACGAGATCCTCGCCGACCTGATCGAGTCCGGGGAGCCCGACGCCGTCTTCGACGAACTCCACGGCCACCTGGACAACGCCAGGCTCCGACTCAGGGCTCCCTATACGCAGCCCACGTCGCAGCCCACGTCCACCTGACCCACGGGACGCGATCTACGTCCCACAGATCCTCGGCTCATGTCCCGCGACCCGTCAACGGAGCCGGTTCCACCGAAATCGGAGAACACCATGCGTTCCACCACCTTCCGCCTGTCCGCGGCCGCACTGGCGGTCACCGCCCTCACCGCGGGCTGCGCCGACCGGGGCGGCGTCAGCGAGGACGCCTCGGACTACCCCAGCCAGGAAGTCACCCTCGTCGTGCCCTACGACGCCGGAGGCGCCTCCGACCTGGCGGCCCGCACCCTGGCCTCCGAAATGGAGGACACCCTGGGGCAGAGCATCGTCGTGGAGAACCGCAGCGGCGGTGCCGGGTCCGTTGGCCTGGAGAACCTCGCCTCGCAGTCGGCCGACGGTTACACCATCGGCTACCTGCCGGTCGAGAGCGTCATGCTCGGCTACCAGGGCTACGAGGTCGACCCGGTCGACTACGACCTCATCGGGCAGATGGTGTCGGTCCCCGCCACCATCGCCGTCCCCGCGGACAGCCCCTACGAGACCCTGGAAGACCTCGTCGAGGCCGCTCGTTCGGAGCCCGGCTCCATCGCGGTGTCCAACTCGGGCGCGGGCTCCATCTGGGAGGCCGCCACCACCGAGCTGGGCCAGGCCACCGACACCGAGTTCCAGCCGGTGCCCTTCGACGGTGGCGCCCCCGCCGTCACGGCCGCCGTCGGCGGCCAGGTCGACGCCGTGGTCGCGGGTATCTCCGAGACCGCTCCGGCGCACGCCGACGAGCAGGTCCGCGTCCTGGCGGTCTTCGACGCCGAGCCCTCCGAGTCGCTGCCCGACGTGCAGACCGCCACCGAGCAGGGCGTGGACATCGTGATCGGTGGCTGGGGCGGTATCGGCGCTCCGGCCGGCCTCCCCGACGGGGCCCGGTCCACGCTGGAGGAGGCGTTCACCGAAGCGGCTTCCTCCGAGGATTTCCAGACGATCATCACCGACTCGGGCAACATCCCGGTCAACGTCCCCTCGGACGAGTTCGCCGAGTTCGTCGACGCGGAGTACGCCCGCTTCGGCGAGCTGCTCGAAGGCCAGGACTGACCCGATGGGTGACACGACCACGAACCCGGACGCGCCCGCCACGAGCGCGGCGCGTCCGGGACGCAGACTGCGGGACCTGATCCCCGCCCTGGCCGCCGCGGCCTTCGCCGTGGTCGCCTTCGTCCTCGCCTCGCAGGTCCCGGAAGGGGCCCGTCTCACCCAGTTCAGTCCCAGGTGGTGGCCGGAGCTGCTGGCCGCCCTCGTCCTGCTGCTGAGCGTGTTCCTGGCCGTGGGGGCGCTGCGGCGCTCGACCGTCACGGTGGAGGAGGACGTGCCCGAGGAGGCCACCCGTCAGGGAGCATGGCGGCTCACCGCGATGCTCGCCACGATCGTGGGCTACGGCGTCCTCTGGTACTTCATCGACTTCCGGGTCTCCACGCTGCTGCTGTTCATCGCCCTGACCTGGCTGGGCGGCGGCCGCGGGTGGAAGGCGCTGATCCTCTTCCCGATCACGGTGACCGCGATTCTCTACCTTCTGTTCGGCGTCTTCCTGAGAGTCCCGCTGTGACTTCGGTCAACGGCCGGGGACGGAAGACCGCCCATCGGCCTCACACCGGTGCCACAAGGGCTCGACCCCTCCCTGGTCCGAAGACCAGTGTCTCCTCGAAGGGATTCCGATGAGTCCGATCGTCGAGGGCTTCAGCGCCCTCCTGGACCCCATGATCCTGTTGTGCATCGCCGCGGGCGCCCTCCTGGGCATGCTCGTCGGTGCCTTCCCCGGCGTGACCGCCACCATGGCCGTCGCCCTGGCCAGCGGTTTCACGCTCTCCCTGGAGCCGCTTCCGGGCCTGGCGGTCCTGCTGACGATCTACGTGTCGGCGAACTTCGGTGACCGGGTGCCGGCGATCCTGATCAACACCCCGGGCACCCCGGCGTCCATCGCCACGACCTTCGACGGCTACGCCATGGCCCGAAAGGGCAAGGCGGGGCTGGCGCTGACCTCGTCCGCCTTCGCCTCGGCGTGGGGCACACTCGTCGGCATCGTCCTGCTGATGGTCGCCGCGATCCCGCTGTCCAGGCTGGCCCTGAACTTCGGCCCCGCCGAGATGTTCGCACTGGTCGTGTTCGGTCTGACGATGATGATCGGTGTGTCCGGCGGGCGGATCGTCAAAGGCCTCATCGCGGGCGGGTTCGGTCTGCTCCTGGCCACCGTCGGCCGGGACCCCATCACGGGCACACCCCGGTTCACGTTCGGTGCGTCCGAGCTGTCCGACGGCATCCCCTTCATCGCCGCGATCATCGGTCTCTTCGGTATCGCCGAGGTGATGAACCAGATCCTCGTGCACCGCAAGGGCCGCGGGGTGGAACCGATCAAGGACTTCGGTCGCTGGTTCCCCACCCGCGAGGACTGGCGCACCATGTTCAAGCCGTTGGCCATCGGCAGCGGTGTGGGCGGCGTGGTCGGCATCGTGCCGGCCACCGGCGGTGACATCGCGGGCATCCTCGGCTGGGACCAGGCACGCCGGCTCTCCAAACACCCCGAGGAGTTCGGCAAGGGTTCGTTGGAGGGCCTCACCGCCGCGGACACCTCGTCCAACTCCACCCTCGGCGGTTCCGTCACCACCACCCTGGCCCTGGGCCTGCCCGGCGACTCCGTGATGGCCGTGATGATCGGCTCCATGGTCGTCTGGGGCATCCAGCCCGGCCCGTCCCTGTTCGCCAACCAGCCCGACCTGGTCTACAGCATCGCCGGGATCATGCTCATCGCGACCGTGGTCGCACTCGTGATCAGCGTCCTGCGCATGCGCGGCGTGGCCAAACTCCTGGAACTGCCGCAGCACTTCCTGTGGGCCGTCATCCTCGTGTTCTGCATGGTCGGCACCTACGCCGTGAACAACAGCGTCTTCGACGTCGCCGTGATGCTCGTCTTCGGTGTCGTCGGCCTGTTCCTGAAGCGCTTCGGGATCCCGCCCGGCCCGGTCGTCCTGGGCCTCATCCTCGGCGGCTTGGCCGAGGGCAACCTCCGTCGGGCCCTGGAGATCGGCGGTCCGGCGAACATCCTGACCAGCCCCATCGCGCTCGGTCTGCTGGCGGTGAGCGCGCTCGCCCTGCTCGCGCCGCCGCTGCGCAACGCCTGGCGCGCACGCCGTGCCCGCGCCGCGGAGAGCACCACCACCGCGACGTCCTGACCCGGAACCGTCGCCCTTCCCGTCCCTTCCCACCTGAGGAGAAACACCCATGCCCGCCAACGCGAAGGTGATCACCGCCCTTCCCACCCCGTTCGCCCAGGACGAGGCCCTCGACCCGGGCAGCGCCACCGCGTTGTTCACCGCGGTACGCGACCGCGGCGTCGACGGTGTGTTCGTCGCCGGTACCACCGGCGAGTTCACCGCCCTCGACGACACCGAACGAATCGAGGTCATCCGCCTGGCCCTGGACGTCTTCGGTCCCGAGGGGGTCTACGCCCACGTCGGTGCGGCCGCGCCCCGCCAGGCCGAGTCCCTGGTCCGTGCCTCCGTGGCGGCCGGGGCGACCCGGTTCGCCGCCATCACCCCCTACTTCCTGCCCTCGCCCGAGGACGCGATGGTGCGCTACTACGAGCGTCTGGTGGCGGCGGCCGGCGACGCCGAGGTGCACGCCTACCTGTTCCGGGCGCGCTCCACCACCCCGGCCGCGCCCTCGGTACTGCGCCGCCTGAACGACATCGGTGTTCGTGGCGTGAAGATCAGCGGTGAGAGCGACGAGTCGGTGGCGGCCTACCTCGCGCAGGCCCCCGCCGGGTTCGACGTCCTGTCCGGCAACGACATCGCCTTCGAGGAGTTCGTGCGCGCCGGCGGTCTCGGCGTGGTCTCGGGTGTCTCCTCCGTCTTCCCCAAGCCGTTCGTGGCGCTGCGCGACGCCCTGAACAGCGGTGACACCGAAGGTGTGCGTGCCGCGCAGCCCCTGGTGGAGCGCGCGGTGGCGGCCGTCAAGAGCGGCAGCATCCCGCACCTCAAGGCGGGCCTGGAAGTACAAGGGATCTCCGCCGGACCCGCCCGCGTGTGCGGCGACGCCGTCTCCGAGGCCGACCTGACGGTCCTCAAGGAGACCGCGCGGGACCTGGCCTGACTCCGACGGTTGTAGTGCGAGAGGTGTGTGAGCGCACATGGCGCTGAAGAAGATCATCAACCGACCCGAGGACTTCGTCGACGAGGTCACCGAGTCGCTGCTCATGGCGCACCCCGACCGGCTGCGCGCGGCGACCGACGACCGCAGGGCGCTGGTGCGCGCCGACGCGCCCGTCCAGGGACGCGTCGGCATCGTGACCGGGGGCGGCTCGGGCCACCTCCCCCTGTTCCTCGGCTACGTGGGACAGGGCCTGGCCACCGGGGTGGCCGTGGGGAACGTGTTCTCCTCCCCGTCCGCCGAACAGATCGCCGCCGCCACGCGCGCGAGCCACGGCGGTGCCGGTGTGCTGTACCTGTACGGCAACTACGGCGGTGACGTCTACAACTTCGACCTCGCCGGGGACGTCGTGGCGGCGGAGGGCGTCGAGACGGCGACCGTGCTGGGCACCGACGACGTCCTGTCCGCTCCCCGCGGCAAGGAGGACACCCGGCGCGGGGTGGCGGGGCTGTTCTTCGCCTACAAGACGGCGGGGGCCGCCGCCGAACGCGGCGAGGACCTGGAGAAGGTGCGGTCGGTGGCCCAACGCACCGTGGACGTCACGCGCACGATGGGCGTGGGCCTGTCTCCCACCATCCTCCCCGCCGCCGGTGAACCCACCTTCACCCTCGACGAGGGGGAGATGGAGGTCGGGATCGGCATCCACGGCGAGCCGGGCAGCCACCGGGGACCGCTGGAGACGGCCGACCAGATCACCGACCGCTTCCTCACCGAGATCCTCGGCGAACTGGAACCCGAGGCCGGGGACCGGGTCGCGGTCCTGGTGAACGGCCTGGGATCCACCCCGCTGGAGGAGCTCTACCTGATCTACCGCCGGGTCCACCAGGTACTGGGGGAGCGTGGCGTGGTCATCCACCGGCGCTACGTGGGCGAGTTCGCGACGAGCCTGGAGATGGCGGGGGCCTCGGTCTCCGTGCTGCTGCTCGACGACGAACTGGCCGAACTCATCGACGAGCCGGCCGCGTCCCCGTTCTTCGGTCAGGGGAACACGCCCGCGCCACGGGCCCGGACGGAAGAGACGGGCACGTCCGGCGCCGAGACCGGTACGGGCTCGGCCCCCGCCGCGCGTCGTACCGGTACCGCCAGTGCGCTGCGCGGCACCCTGATCGCCACCATGGAGCGCCTGCCCTCGCACGCGGAGGAACTGCGTCTGCTGGATTCGCGGCTCGGCGACGGCGACCTGGGGATCACGGTCTCCTCGGGTGCGTCGGCCGTCCGCGAGGCGCTGCTCGCGCTGCCCGAGGACGCCCACCACGCCGACGTGCTGCGTGCCACGGCCACGGCGTTCGCGGCGGCCAACCCCTCCACGTTCGCGGCGTTGACCGGCGCGGGCCTGCTCGCGGCGGCCGCCGAGTCGGAGGAACTTCCCTCCGTCTCGGTCCATGACGCCGCGCGCCTCACCGCCGCCGTGTCCCGCCGGGTGCGGGAACGGGGCGGCGCCGAGCCCGGCGACAAGACCTTCGTGGACGGGCTGCTGCTGGTGGAGGAGGCGTTGACCGGTGCGCGGGACCCGATGGTCGCCGCACGGGACGCGGCTTCCGCCGCCGGGCGTGCGGTGGAGGAGACCAGTGCTCTGACGTCGGCCAAGGGCCGTGCCGCCTGGGTGGGTGAGCGCGGAGCGGGTGAGCGCGACCCGGGTTCGGTCGCCCTCCTGCGGTTCCTGGAGGAACTGCGCGACGTCCTGCTCTGAGACGGGTCTTCGCGGTGTGCCGTGAGGGGAGCACCGCGGAGACGTCCCGCGTTCGGGGGCCCGTGGGGGTCGTCCACCATCACGGTCCCCCGAACGTTCGTCATCGGGGCTTTCAGGCCCCGAACCGCACCAGTGATCGGCCGCCCTTGCCCTGACGCATCCGTTCGAAGGCCTGGGGAACGCCCTCCAGGGGGATCTCGTCGGTGACCATCGCCGACAGCCTCAGGTCGCCGGAGCGCACCGATTCGGCCAGGATCGGGATGTCCCGATCCGGGTCGCTGGAGCCGTACACGCACCCCTGCACGGTGCGTGCCTGGTGGAACAGTTCCAGGGCGTTGAAGGACACCTCGTCCTTGGCCGAGCCCAGGCCCACCACGGTCACGACTCCGCCCCGGCGCACACAGTTCCAGGCGGTGCGCACCACCTGGGCCTTGCCCACCACCTCGAAGGCGTGGTCGGCTCCGCGCCCGCCGGTCAGCCCCCTGACGGCCTTATGGGTGGATCCATCGGCGACCAGGAAGTCGGTGGCGCCCAGGGAACGGGCCAACTCCTCCTTGTCGGGGGAGACGTCCACCGCGATCAGCGGTCCGGCCCCGGCCATCCGGGCGGCCTGGAGAACGGACAGGCCGACCCCGCCCAACCCCAGGACCACCGCGGACTGTCCCTCCCGCAGGCGTGCCGCGTTGTTGACGGCGCCCCAACCGGTGACCACCGCGCATCCCAGCACGGCCCCGACGGTCGGGTCGATGCCGTCGGGGAGCGGGATCACGGACTTGGCCGAGACGACCGTGGCCTCGGCGAAGGCGCCCGTGCTCAGACCGGCGTAGACGGGGGTGCCGTCGGTCAGTTCGGCGTAGGGGACCAGGGTGCCGTCCAGGGCGTGCTCGCACAGGTACGGCTCCCCCTGGAGACAGAACCAGCACTCTCGGCAGGCGGGGGCCCAGTTCAGGACGACCTGCTGACCGGGCATCAGGTGCTCGACCCCGGGGCCGACCTTCTCGATGGTGCCGGCGCCCTCGTGCCCCAGGACGGCGGGCCAGGACTGGGCCAGGGTGCCGTTGGACAGGGACAGGTCGGAGTGGCACACGCCCGCCGCCGTCAGGCGTACCCGTACCTGTCCGGGGCCGGGGTCGGGCAGGATCAGGGAACGGATCTCGGGGGGTGCGCCGGTCTCGTGGAAGACGGCGGCCTTGACGGTCGTGCTCATGGGAGTACTCCAATCAGGGAACTGCCGCGACCCTAGCAATACCGGCCGGTCGGTCTGTTGTGAGGGGGTGTCCTCGAACCGGGTGGGACGAGGCGCGCCCACGCCCGGAAACATCCGTTTCCGGATGATCCGTGGGAAAGCCGATATTGGCGCCCTCGCGGCGTGGGTATCCAAGGAATGTCCGCCCGGAAAAACGCGGTGGTAAAGGCCTGAACCACCGTGGGCCGTTCGGCCTCCGAGGCACCTCGATGGGGAGGTTCCATGGTTCGACCCGAAGACTCGGCGCCGGTGGCGGCGCCCCGGCACTATCTGATGTGCCGTCCCACCTACTTCGCGGTGGAATACGCGATCAACCCCTGGATGGATCCCACCTTGATCGTGGACCGCGACCGCGCCGTTCGGCAATGGGAAGGGCTCCGCGACCTCCACCGCTCCCTGGGACACCGAGTGAGCGAGATAGCCCCCATCGAAGGCCTTCCCGACATGGTCTTCGCCGCCAACGGCGCCTTGGTCGTGGACGGCCGGGTCTACGGGGCCCGGTTCGCCAGCGCCGAACGCACCCCCGAAGGACCCGCCTACCTCGACTGGTTCCGCAAGGCCGGCTACGTCGAGACCAAGGAACCCAAGCACGTCAACGAGGGTGAGGGCGACTTCATCACCCTGGACGACGTCATCCTGGCCGCCACGGGCTTTCGTACCGAGGCCGCCGCCCACCAGGAGGCCGAACGTCTCCTGGATCGCCCGGTCGTCACCCTGCAACTGGTCGACCCCCGCTTCTACCACCTGGACACCGCGCTGTTCGTCCTCTCCGGACACCAGATCGCCTACTACCCCGGTGCGTTCTCCGAGGGCAGCCGTCGGGTGCTGCGCGCCCTGTACCCGGACGCGCTCCTGGCCACCGAGGAGGACGCCGCCGCCCTGGGGCTGAACGCCGTCGCGGACGGCCGCAACGTGGTCATCGCCGCCGAGGCCACCGCACTCTCCGACCGGCTCCGCGCCCTGGGATACACGGTCCACCCGATCGAACTCGACGAACTCCGCAAGGCCGGGGGCGGCGCCAAGTGCTGCACCCTGGAACTGCGCGACTCACCCACCTGACGACCGAACGAAAGGGGCGGATCCCGCGCACCACCGTGCGGAATCCGCCCATTCAAACCTCTCGGAGTGTGGGATGCGCCACCCGCCGAAACCATTGCGGGCACGGGCGCACAGGTCACACGCGCGACACCGACCGACCCCGAAGCGCGCGACCCGACTCGACTCCGGCGCCCCCTCGCCACTTCCACCGATCCCGTTAGGGTCGGTTCACGTGAAGACCAAACAACGCAGACTCCCGCGCGAGGTCAGGGAACAACAACTGATCGACGCCGCCGTCTCCGCGTTCTCCCGGGGCGATTACCACTCCGTCAGCGTGGAGGAGATCGCGGTGGCCGCCGGGACCTCCAAACCCACCGTGTACCACTACCTGGGTTCCAAGGAGGGTATTTTCACCGCCTGTGTGCGCCGGGAGATGGAACGCCTCGTCGAGGCCATCCGCGCCGCCGTGCACGCACCCCGCCCCACCGACGACGACCCGTTGCGCCGAGGCATGCGCGCCTTCTTCGCGTTCGTGGTCGACAACCGGGAGAGCTGGACCGTCCTCTACCGGCGGGCCGCCGCCCAGGGACAGCCCTTCGAGGCCGAGACCGCCCGCGTGCGCGACCGTGTCACCTCGGAGATGGCCGAGCTCATCACCGCCTGCACCCGCGACGACTACGGCGACATGGACACCCGGGACGCCCAACTGCTGGCCCGGGTGGCGGTGAGCACCGCCGACGCCTTCGCCGACTGGCTCCTGGATCACCCGGACGAGACGCCCGACACCATGGCCGGGCACGTCGCCGAACTGACCTGGTCCCACCTGCGCACGCGCGGACCCGCCGAGGTCTGACGAAGCCGGCGGGTAATCAGGAGGGGCCACCTCCGTGCCGGCCAGGACGCTGCGGCGCTCTTGAGGGGACGAGCGCTCAGACGCGGGGCTCACGCGTCACCAAGCCGCAGTCGTTCAGGATCCGCACCACGCTGTGCTCGATGCCGCTGTGCTCGTCGATGAGCCTCTCCACTCCGTTGGGGAGCAGGTCGCGAGGCCGCCACCACCGGCGCAGATCGGCTTCCCCGACCACGTCGGCGATGGGCTTGGTGGTGTGCCGCTCCAGTGTGGTCGCGAACGGGACGTCGAAGTAATAGCAGTGCGCCGTCTCCCGGTGGTCGTCCACCAGGCGGGTGAGCATGTCCCCGTAATGGGCGACGTAGAGGATGCCTTCCACCACGACATGGAAGCCGTGTTCCAGAGAGTGGCGGGCCATGAGGTCGAGCAGATCGATGTTGACGCCGCCCGGGAGGTCCCTCTCCTTGAGGATGTCGCGACGCACCATATCCTGCGAAATGATCGCGAGACCGCGCCCGTACCTCGCCCGCAACGCTTGGGCCACGGTGCTCTTGCCCGACGCGGAGTTACCGCGCAGCACGATCAACCGAGGGCGGCAGGGGTGGAGTTCATCGCCTCCCAGCGCAGTCATGGCCACGACCCTAGGCCAGAGCACATCACCCGAGGGCCGCAACGAGCCGGCTCCTTCTCTGCGGCTTTCTCGAAAATCATCACCCTCTGGCGTTCCAGCCCCTTGATCTGCCGGTGTGACGATCTCTGAGACCTTAGGTTGGGGATATGGCCATCAGCTACCTCTGGCACGGCGACGAATATCCCCCGGCAGACCTTCCCATCACCCAGGTGTACGGGTATGTGTTCGACGATCTGGGGCGCGTGGTCGTGCTCTACGACGAGGAACTCGGTGCGTGGAACCTGCCCGGAGGGACGCCTGAGCCTGAGATCGATCAGGATTCCGTTGCCACGCTGGAACGTGAGGTGTGGGAGGAAGTCCAGGTCCGCTTCGACGACCCCGTGTACCTGGGCTATCAGAGCGTGAGCGAGGCCGGTGGGCCGCCGCTGCGTGCCCAACTGAGAATGGCTGCCCGGTTGGTCGAGGTCGGTGAGCGCACCCCGGATCCGGACAACGGCCGGGTCCACATCCGGCGCCGGTGTTCCCTGCCTGAAGCCGAGCGCCTGCTCGACTGGGGTGCGCCGGCACAGGAACAGTTCAAGGGGGCCGCGAAGGTCGCTGAACAGCGGTGGCGGCTCCCTGTTGACGACAGGCCCTTGAGGTGACGGACTCATCCTCCACGACATCCGGTGCCGGCTGCGCACACGCGGATCCGCCCTAGACCCGGGCGGATCCGCGCACGGCGTCAGTCCAGGGCGCTCATCACGTGCTTGACTCGGGTGTAGTCCTCCAGGCTGTAGGCCGACAGGTCCTTGCCGTATCCGGACCGCTTGAAGCCGCCGTGCGGCATCTCCGAGAGCAGGTCGCCGTGGGTGTTGAGCCACACCGCGCCGAAGTCCAGCTCGGCGGAGACCCGCATCGCCCGGGCGTGGTCACGGGTCCACACCGACGAGGCGAGCCCCTGCTCGACCCCGTTGGCCAACTCGACCGCCTCGTCCTCGTCCGCGAAGCGCTGCACGGTCATCACCGGGCCGAAGACCTCCTCCAGCACGATCTCGTCGTCGGCGCGCAGACCGGAGACCACGGTGGGCGCCAGGAAGAACCCGGCCTCGCCCACCCGGTGCCCGCCCGTCTCCACCCGTGCGTGCGCGGGCAGACGCTCCAACAGCCCGGTGACCCGGGCGAACTGGTCGGCGTTGTTGAGCGGCCCGAAGTCGCTCTCTTCGGTCGAGGGGAGTCCGGTGACCTGCGCCGCGACCAAGCGGGTCAGTTCGGCGACGAACGCGTCGTGCACCCCCTCCTGGACGATGACGCGGGTGGCGGCGGTGCAGTCCTGTCCGGCGTTGAGGAAACCGCCCGCGACCACACCGGCGGCGGCGCCGGCCACGTCGGCGTCGTCGAAGACCATGGCCGGGGCGTTGCCGCCCAATTCCAGGTGCACCCGCTTGATGTCGTCGGCGGCGGCCTTGGCCACCTGTGCCCCCGCCCGGGTCGAACCGGTGACCGAGACCAGGCGCGTGGCCGGGTGCTCCACCAACAGGCGGCCGGTGTCGCGGTCGCCCACCACCGTGTTGACCACACCGGCGGGCAGTGCCCGTGCGGCGATCTCGGCGAGCAGGACCGTGGTGGTGGGCGTGCTCTCCGCCGGCTTGAGCACGACCGTGTTGCCCGCGGCCAGCGCCGGACCGATCTTCCACACGGCCATCATCAGGGGGTAGTTCCACGGGGTGATGCCCACGCACACGCCCACCGGTTCCCGACGGACCCAGGAGGTGCGGTCGGTGGCGTACTCGGCGGCGGCCTTGCCCTCCAGATGTCGGGCGGACCCGGCGAAGAATCGCAGGGTGTCCACGCAGAAGGGGATCTCCTCGTCCAGGAACGAGGAGCGCGGCTTGCCGGTCTCGCGGCACTCGGCGTCGGCGAACTCCTCGGCACGCGCGGCCAGGTCATCGGCGATCGCCAACAGGGCGTCCTGGCGTTGTGCCGGTGTGGCTCGGCGCCAGGTCCGGAAGGCGCGTGCGGCGGAGTCCATGGCGGACTCCACCTCGGCGGGCCCGCAGACCCCGGCCCGACCGGCCACCTGTCCGGTGACGGGGTCGACCAGGTCCAGGGTCGCACCACCCGCGGGGTGCAGGGGTTCGCCGCCGACCAGGCTGTGCAGGGGATCGTGGCTGTTCATGGTGGTCCTTCGTTCGAAGTCGTGGGTGGTCAGTGCGACGCGGTGGTCGGCGCGTCTTCGGTGGTGGGAACGGGGGCCGGTTCGGTCTCCTCGCGGGCCGGCACCAGGCGCGGCCCCTGCGGGCCGAACACCGAGCGCGGCTCGGGGAAGAGGAACAGCGCCGCCGGGTAGGCGATCGCGGCGGTCAGCAGCGCCACCGGGAGGCTGATGTCGATGCCCGCGGCCAGGTTCCCCAGGGGGCCGACCAGCAGTGGGGTGTTGGCGAACAGCAGGGCGGCCAGCGCGGCCAGCAGCCACGCCGTCATCGCACGCCAGTTGATCCCCGAACGGAACCAGTACGCGCCGCCTCGGCGTCCCTGGTTGAACACCTGGAGGTCCTCGACCAGGTAGTGGCCGCGCCGGAATACGTAGCCGAGCATCATGATCACCATCCATGGGGAGGTGAGCAGGACGATGAGGATCGCGAACGCGTTGATCGTCTCGACGAAGTCGAACAGGAACGTGCCCACGAACACCAGTGCCAAGGCCAGGAAACCCACCACGACGGTGCCCTGGACCCGGTTCAGGCGCGGCACCAGCGAGGAGAAGTCCAGCCCGGTGCCGTACAGCGCCGTGGTTCCGGTGGACAGGCCGCCCACCAGCGCCACCAGCAGGAGGGGCAACGCGTACCAGAGGGGGGAGACCGCGGCCAGCCCGGACACGTAGCGGTTGGGGTCGGCGACCAGGGTCGCGGTGAACAACCCGAACCCGAACGGCAGCAGGGTGCACAGCTGGGCCATGAACGGCGCAGCCAACTGCCGGCGAGTGGAGGTCGTGGCCGGGATGTAACGCGACCAGTCGCCCAGAAACCCGCCGAAAGAGACCGGGTTGGCCATCACCGTCAGCACGGCCAGCACCCAGGTGGGCCAGAACCCGCCCAGGATGTAGTCGCCGCTGCCGGCGAAGGAGGGGTCGAACGCGCCCCCGTAGGCCACGAAGCCCAGCAGCATCAGCGCGCTGCCGGCGACCACGGCGATCTTGTTGATCAAGAGCATGAACTGGTAGCCGTATACGCACACCACGAAGACCGCCACGGCGATCACGCCGTAGGAGATCGCGCGCAGCACGTCACCGCCGGGCAGTCCCAGCCGGTGCGCGGCGCCGACGATGGCGTCACCGCTCACCCACACCGAGATCGAGAAGAACGTGACGGCGGTCAGCAACGACAGCAGCGAGCCCAGGGCGCGACCCACCACACCGAAGTGCGCCCCGGAGGAGACGGCGTTGTTGGTGCGGGTACGGGGGCCGAACAGCGCCATGGGGGAGAGGATGAGCGCCCCGAGCACCACCCCGATCACCGTGGCGGCGGCCGAGGCGGCGAACCCCAGCCCGTAGGCGATGGGCAGGGTGCCCAGGATGATCGTGGCGAACGTGTTGGCGCCGCCGAAGGCGAGACGGAACAGGTCGAAGGGGCGTGAGGACTGGTCGGAGACCGGGATCGGTGCGACCCCGTGGGTCTCCACCACCGTCACCGGGGCGGGTCGGGACTGGGACACGGCTGTACTCCTGAGGGATGGCGGAGCGGGGATGGAACGGGGAGAGGCGGGCACACGGCGTCGTCGGCGCGTGCCACTTCCGGAACGGAACGTCGGCGTCCCCTCGGGGGACTTCGGTGTCCGTTGGTGGGGCCGGCGTGTGCGGGTGCTCTCGGGGCGCGCGGCGCCGTTGACGCCCGCCCCGAGAGCGGGATCGACCGTCCGGTGCGGACGGCCGGCGTCCCGGAACGGGACGCGTGTGCTCCTGGTCGGTCACCCGGTGCCCGGCCGGACCGAGGACGCACGTCGCCGTTGACGCGCACCCGCGGTCGGGGTTTCGGAGCACCGACGCGGAGCACCCATGTCCCGGAACGGGACACGGAGGTTCGGTCAGGACATGGGACCGTCCAGGTGCGTGGGAGCGAACAGCCCCACGTGCGTGGGCAGCACCACCACGCTCGGGCCCGGGGCGGCCAGCGCGGCGGCCAGGTCGGCCCCCACCCGCTCGGGCGAGGTCAGGGTGGCCGGGACCCCGAACGAGGCCGCCAGGGCCACGAAGTCGGGTCGGACCAGCTCGGTGTGGGTGGCCTCCCCGAAGGCGCCCTCCATGTACTCGCGCAGGATCCCGTAGCCGCCGTCGTCGACGATCAGCCAGGTCACGTCCAGGTCGTGCTGACGGGCGGTGGCCAGCTCCGCGATCGAGTACATGGCACCGCCGTCACCGGAGACCGCCAGCACCGGACCCTTTCCGGTGGCGGCGGCGCCCAGCGCCGCCGGGAACCCGTATCCGAGTCCGCCGGAGCCCTGCGCGGAGTGCATCGCACCATCGCGCGGGTCCCACGCCGACCACGCCCAGTACGCCAACACGGTCATGTCCCAAAAGCTCGGCGCGTCGTCGGGCAGGGCATCGCGCACCGCGGCCAGGACGGCCTGTTCGCCGGCCAGGTCCTGCCCGGCCAGCCGTTCGGCCACCCGTGCCCTGACCTGGGCGACCTCGGTCTCGACCTCGGGGTCCTTCGCGCGTGGCCGCACCTTCGCGGCCAGCGCCTCCAGGGTCAGGGCCGCGTCGCCGTGGATCCCCAACGCCGGGACGTTGGATTCGAGCTTGCCGAGGTCGGCCTCCACCTGCACCACACGTCCTCGGGGCGCCATGGTGTGGTAGTTGCTCGACAGCTCGCCCAGACCCGAGCCCACCACCAGGAGCACGTCGGCGTCCTCCAGGTACTCGGTGGTGTACCGGTCCTCGATCCACGACCGCAACGAGAGCGGATGGTCCCACGGGAAGGCGTCCTTGCCGCCGAAGGTGGTGGCCACCGGCGCCCGCAGGGCCTCGGCCAGTTCCAACAGCGCCCTTCGCCCGCCGGCGCGGCTCACGCCGCCGCCGGCCAGCACCACCGGACGCCGCGCCCCGTCCAGCAGGCGGGCGGCCTCGTCCACGACCTCCGCGCGTGGAACCAGTGGGGTCGGCTCCGCGGACACGTCCGTCACCGGCGGCACCACCGTGGGCTCCAGCAGCACGTCCTGCGGGATCTCCACCAACACCGGGCCGGCGGGAGCCTGGGCTGCGGTCCGCCAGGCCTCGGTCAGCGCCGAGGGGATCTGTGAGGCGTATCGGACCGTGAACGTCGACTTGGTGACGTTGCCGAAGGACGCCGACTGCTCGGACAGCTCGTGCAGGTAGCCATGGCGGCCACCGCCCAGTCCCGCACGGGGCACCTGGCTGCTGATCACCAGTACCGGCGCGGAGGCCGCCCGGGACTCCTGCAAGGAGGCCAGGGTGAGCAGCGCGCCGGGCCCGGTGGAGACCAGCAACGGGGTGACCTCGCCGGTCACCCGGGCGTGCCCGTCCGCGGCAAAGGCCGCGTTGTTCTCCACCCTGGCCGAGACGAACCGCAGCCCGGGCGCGCGACGCAGCGCGTCGAACAGCCCCAACGCGTGCTGGCCGGGGATGCCGAAGCACCTCCGGGACCCCAGAGCGGTCAGGGTCTCGGTGACCAGGTCGCCACCGTTGCGCGGCGCGCTCCCACCCATGTCGATCAGGCTCCCGTCGTGCGCTGGTGGTTCAGGGCCAGCAGACTGACCAGGTCGTAGGCCACGTGCGAGGCGGCCGTGGAGGTGATCTGGGCGTGGTCGTAGGCCGGGGCGACCTCCACCACGTCGGCGCCCACCAGGTTCAGGTCGGCGAGCCCGCGCAGGATTTCCAGGAGCTCCCGGCTCGTGATGCCGCCCGCCTCGGGGGTGCCGGTGCCCGGGGCGTGCGCCGGGTCCAGGACGTCGATGTCCACCGACACGTACAGCGGCCGGTTCCCGATGCGCTGACGCAGCGCGTCGGCGATCTCGTCCACGCCCTTGCGCAGCACGTCGGCGGCGGTGACGATGCCGAACCCGAAGCGACGGTCGTCCTCCAGGTCCCGCTTGCCGTACAGGGGGCCGCGGGTGCCCACGTGGGCGATCGCCTCGGTGTCGAGGATGCCCTCCTCCACCGCTCGCCGGAACGGGGTGCCGTGTGTGTAGGGCTCACCGAAGTAGGTGTCCCAGGTGTCCAGGTGGGCGTCGAAGTGCAGCATGGCGATCGGGCCGTGCACGCGGTACAGGGACCTGAGCAGGGGCAGCGCGATCGTGTGGTCGCCGCCCAGGGTCACCAGGCGGGTCCCGGCCCGCACGAACTCGGAGGCGCCCTGGTCCAGGGTCTCCACCGCGTCCCCGACGGAGTACGGGTTCACCGCGATGTCGCCGCCGTCCACCACCTGAAGGTGTTCGAACGGGGACACGTCCAGGCCGGGGTTGTAGGGGCGCAGCAGCCGGCTGGCCTCACGGATCGCCGAGGGGCCGAAACGGGCGCCGGGCCGGTAGGAGACACCGGTGTCGAAGGGCACCCCGACCACGGCGATGTCGGCGTGTTCCACCTGGTCGATACGGGGCAGCCGGGCGAAGGTCGCCGGGCCCGCGAAACGAGGTACGAGGCTGGAGTCGGTGGGTCCGATCGGTGCGTTCATGTCATCTCCTGTGTCGTCGATTCCGCTGTGAGGTGTCAGCGGTCCCGGGGCGGGGTGGTGGACGCGACGCTTGTGGCGTCCTCGTCGATTCCCGTCGTGGTCTCGGTGGTATCGGTGTCCTGGCCGCGTAGGCGGCGCTGCCACAGTTCCAGTACCGCGGGGTCGGTGGGCGGGGTGAGCAGGCTGACGGCCACGTAGACCACCAGCGCGGTGCCCAGCCCCACGTAGATGGGTTCGTTGGCGAGCAGCCCGGTGATCGCCATGGTCACGATCACGGCCACGGAACCGGCCAGCATCGAGGTCAGGGCGCCCATGCGCGTTCCGCGACGCCACACCAGGCCGCCGAGGATGGCCACGAGCAGGCCACCGACCAGGATGTTGTAGGCCAGGGTGAGCGCGGCGACCACGTTGTCCACGGCCAACGCCACACAGATGCTCGCCACACCCAGGACCAGTGTGAACACCCGGTTGGCGGTCACCTCGTCACCGTTCTGATCGCCCTCGGCGGCCTTCTTCGATCCGAACAGGGCGCGCACGCGCGGCCACAGGTCGGTGGAGGTCACCGTGGAGCAGGCGATGAGGGCGCCGCTGGCGGTGGACATCACCGCGGACAGCGCGGCGGCGATGACCAGACCGGCCACACCCACCGGCAGGGTGGCCTCCACCATGAGGGTGAAGGAGTCGTCGGGGTTGGCCAGGTTCGGGAACATCACCGCGGCGGCGGTACCGATGAGCGCGCCGCACACACCGTAGATCAGGCAGTACACGCCCGCGCCGATCCCACCGGCCTTGACCACCCGGTCGTCGCGTCCGGTGAAGACGCGCTGCCAGATGTCCTGACCGATGAGCAGCCCCAGCGAGTAGATGACGAAGTAGGTGAGGATGGTCTGCCCGCCGATGGCGGTGGGGTCGAAGTAGGAGGGGTCCAAGGACTCGCGCATCCCGGAGAAACCGCCGGCCGACCACACGGCGACCGGGGTCAGGACGAGCAGGAGCCCGAGCGTCTTGATCACGAACTGGGCCATGTCGGTCATGGTCACCGACCACATGCCGCCCATCGTGGAGTACAGCACCACGATGGATCCGCCCAGGATGATCGCGGCCACACGAGGCAGTTCGAACAGGCCGCTGAAGATGGTGGAGAAGGCCAGGGTCGAGGGCACCGTCAGCACGAAGGTGTAACCCCACATGACCAGTGCGGACACGATCCGGGAGTCGCCGCCGTAGCGCAGGTCCAGCATCTCGGAGACGGTGAAGACCTTCAGCCGCGAGATGCGCTTGGCGAAGAACAGGTGCAGGGCGAGGATGCCGACACCGATGGCCACGACCAGCCAGGCGCCGGAGATCCCGTAGGTGTAGCCCAGGCCGATCCCGCCGACGGTGGAGGCGCCGCCCAGGACCACGGCGGCCATGGTGCCCGCGTACATCAGCGGGCCCAGGCGGCGGCCGGCGACCAGGTAGTCGGACCTGCTCTTGGCGCGGCGCATGCCCCACCAGCCCAGGCCGACCATGCCCAGGAGATAGGCGGCGATCACCGCGGTGTCGATGAGCATGATGCTCCTTTGCGGGGAGTACTGCGGGGAGTGGTGGGGGGAAGGGGGATCGGACGGACCTTGGCGACGTTGACGCAGGTCACATCGCTTCGGTCAGCGTAGGCAGTCGGTAGGCTCCACTCCAGTGGCCGAACCGCACGACTTCCCGGTGAACCTTGGATGAATCGTCCAGCCGGTACGGGAGGCGTTCTCGTGTACGTCATGTCCAGGACACAAGGATCGGCCCGCTCGGGCCGGAGGGGATGAGGACATGCCCAAGCATGGGAGCGACACCCACCACGTGCCCTTGAGCGTGGTGGTGGCCCGCCGCGACCTGGGCCTGATCGCGGTGGTCGAGGCCGGTGACCCGCCGATCACCTGGGCGGTGGCCAGTGAACTCGTCGTGGCCGCCGACTATCTGCGCGGCGGCGAACTCCTCCTCACGGCCGGGGTCAACCTGCCCACCGACACCGAGGAGGTGCGCACCTATGTGGCCTCTCTGGTGCGCGCGGGGGTCGGGGCCCTCGGCTTCGGTGTGGCGCCCGTCCACCAGAGCATCCCGGCCGACCTCGTCGAACAGTGCCGACTCCAAGGCCTGCCGCTACTGGAGGTGCCGCGGAGCTCCCCCTTCGCCGCGGTCAGTCGCGCGGTGGGGGAGGAACTGGAGGAACGCCACCTGCGCGACCTGCGCCGGCTGGGGGAGTCCCACCAGGCCCTGGCCCGCGCCGTCACCGCGCCCACCCCCGTGGAACGGCTGCCGGCGGTGCTGGCCGACGCCCTGGGAGCCTGGGTCGTCCTCGTCCCGGCCGAGCCCGACACACCCGTGCGCCGCACCGCCGGGGCACCCGTCGACCTCGGCCCGGAGCTGCGCACCCTGCTCACCAAGCTCACCGCCCCCAAGGGGCCGCGCAGCGCCAAGGCCGACAGCGGCCCCGACGAGGTCTTCCTGCACACCGTGGGCACCCCGCCCGAACACCAGGGCGTGGTCCTGGTGGGCCGCCCCGACCCCCTGGGCATCACGGACCGGGAGGTGCTGCGTACCGCCACCGCCCTGCTCGACCTGCTGCTGCGTTCCGAGGGAGAGGAATCGCCCACCCCCGGCCTGCCGCTCACCGCGCTGTTGTTGGACGGAGCCCTGAACGCCCGCGCCGTCGCGGCCCTGGCCGAACTCGCCGACACCCGCGCTCCCGACACCCGAGACCCCGCTCCCCGGACCACCGTCTCCGACCGGGGACGGGGGACCGGCTACCGGGTCCTGCGGGCCGCACCCGTCCCCCGAGGGCGCCACACCGCCGCCGGGGCCCTGCCCCTGGGCACCCACCTGCGCGACGCGGCCCCCGACACCGAGGAGCCGGGCGGCGTGCGCGCCGTCCTCGCCGACCGGGGCGAACCGGCCCACCGCGACCACCTGGAACTCCTGCGTTCCCACGGGTGGATCGGCGCCCTGAGCGCGGCCATGGCGCCCGAGGACCTGCCCGAAGCCGACCGCCGGGCCGCGACCCTGCTGGTGCGCGCCCGCGCCGTGGGCGAGCCACGGCTGTGGTCGGACGAGACCGACCCCTTCGACACCCTCATGGACCCCGACGGCACCGGCCGGCCCGCGCGGGAGATCCTCGGCCCGCTCGACGAGGACACCCCCGCCGCCCACACCCTTCGCACCACCCTGCACGCCTGGCTGGCACGGCACGGCAACTGGGATCGGGCCGCCGCCGACCTCGGGGTGCACCGCAACAGCGTCCGCTACCGGATCGGCCGGATCGAACGGGACCTGGGCGTGGACCTGGCCGACCCCGAACGGCGCATGCGTCTGTGGTTCGCCCTCACCCGTCGCCCTTGACACGCACAGGAACCTTCACAAGATCCCGCACGGGCCACTGCACGTGACGACACTCGACCGAAAACCCCCGATAACCACCCTCACCTGCGCGGACGAACAACGACAGCGTCGAATGCGCGGCTCCGTCGAGTGGCCGCATCCGGCCATTTTCCAGAACGTTTCATGGACCCGTTCGATTCTGGGGATGCTGCCCATCCCGAACTCCGTCCACTGACCTGCGCACCCCCGTACCGAAACACCAACGATGGCACGAACCGGGACGCCTCGCCGGAAAAAGCGCATGAGTGCGTTCGGTATGGTCCCGAGGATAATTCGAGCAGAAAACGGAAGGATGGAACCGAAATGACATCCGAAACAAGGGCATCTCTCGGTTCTCCCTGTCTCACCACAGTCGAACCGGGAAACTGACGGGGTCACGAGGACCCCGGTCCCTCGGGGTCTGGTCACGTAGAAGGAGGAAGGGGCGAGCTCCCCGTCTCAAGGCGGGGACGCGCACCCGAGGACTCACATGAGGTTTCCATCACTGGACACGGCGCTGCCCTCCGGGGTGGACGCGCGCGAGCACGCCGACCTGCTCCGCCGATCCCACGACGCGCTGCTCACTGGGCGCCCCACGCCCGCGCCGTTGCGTCCGGTGATCGAGGACTCCTGGGAGCGCATGCGCGGGTTCGGCATCGATCCCGACGGCGGCCCCCCGCCACGGATGTCCCGCCTGGACGAACTGCAACGCCAACGCGATGCCTCGCCCATCGCCGAAGTGCTGCCGCTGATTCGCCGTTCCCTGGTCTCGGTGGCCGACGAGGCCGACCACATCATGCTGGTCACCGACGCCTCGGGACAGGTGCTCTGGAGGGAGGGGGCCCACCGGATGCGCACGGTCGGCGACCGGGTCGGCCTGGTCGAAGGGGCCTTCTGGAACGAGGGCAGCATCGGCACCAACGCCATCGGCACCGCTCTGGTGGTCGGTCGTCCCGTGCAGGTCTACTCCGCCGAACACTTCGTGCGCAACCTGCACGCCCTCACCTGCGCCTGTGCCCCCGTGCACGACCCCCGGGACGGGCGACTGCTGGGCGCCATCGACGTCACCGGCCCGGTCTCCACCATCCACCCCTCCACCCTGGCCCTGGTCAGCGCGGTCGCCCAGCTGGCCCAGGCGCACCTGCAAGGGCTGCACCACACCCACCTGGAACGGTTGCGTTCGGTGGCCGCGCCTCTGCTGGCCGGACTCAACCGACCCGCCCTGGTGGTGGACGACACCGGCTGGACCGCCGCCGCGGTGCACATGGAACCGGTCCGGCGGGTGCTGTTGCCCAAACACTGCGAGAGCGGTACGGCCTGGATCCCGGCCCTGGGCGAGTGCGCCCTGGAACCCCTGCCGGGCGGCTGGCTCATCCGGCCCCGTCCCGGGGAACGGGCCGGCTCCACCGCGGTCACCCTGGACCTGTCCAAACCCGGAGCGTCCACGGTGACGGTGGCCGGGCCCAGTGGCGAGTGGGTGCACAACCTGACCCCGCGCCACGCGGAACTGCTGTTCCTGCTGGCCGTGCACCGGGAGGGACGTTCGGGCGCCGAGCTGTCCGAGGATTTGTTCGGGGCCGACGGCCACGTGGTCACCGTGCGCGCGGAGATGTCCCGGGTGCGGCGCAACCTGGGTGGGATGATCGAAAGCCGCCCCTACCGGTTCGCCGGAGAGGTCACGGTCCGGGTGATCGGTCCCCGGACTTCCGGCAACCTGCTCCCGGGTTCGCTGGCCCCGGGGGTGCGGATCCTGCTGGACCGCGACGAGGGGGCGGCCTTGTGCGACCACCCCGGGTGACCCTTCCGGGGTGTCCGAGCAGGGTCGCCGTATCGTTGCGCCTGGTAGGCGCGTCGCAACCTGTTGCAACCGTTGCCGGATATGGGGCGCATGGGATCAACTTGGGGTGCGCGGCCCGCCCACCGGTGGGTGCCTCCGGGCAAGAGAGGGCACGGAGGTGTTCCATCGGTGCGGGGCGCGTCCGTGTCCTACGGACCTTGAGGGGGGTTCGGGGGCCAACGCGGACGTGTTTCGGGGAGTGCTCCACGTGAGATTCGGGGGAATCCTCCGGGAGCGAGCGCGTGCGATGCGGTGCGGCCCGGGCCGTCATCTCCACTACCGGGCCGTACCGACATCGACGCCGACGACCTCACTCGTCTTCGGGTGCGGCGGACTCCGCCTCGCCCGCGAGCTCGTCCGTCTCCGTCCCGTCGGATTCGGCTTCCTCCGGTTCGGGGACCTGTGGCGCGCACTGGAAACAGTCCATGGCGAACACCTCGTCGCCGTCGACGGTCCCGGCGAAGTCGCCGGGCAGACTGTCGTCGCCCGGGGCGCGTTCGGCCAGCGCCTCGGAGGAGAGTCGGCCCTCGAAGCGCAATGTGGCGCCGTCGCGGTCCAGCCCCTCGCAGATCACCGCCAGATCGCCGCTGACGGGTTCTTCGCCTTCTTCGGCCCCTTCTTCCGACTCGTCTTGCGCGCCGTGGGCGGTGACCGTGTCCTGCCCGTCCCGTGTCGTCTCGGGCGAGGAGGACGATGACGGGGAACCGGAGGCCTCCGGCTCCGAGGGGGCGGCGGGGGAGGAGCAGGTGAGCGTGCCGTCGATGGGGTGCCCCTTGCGGGCGAAGGCGCGTTCGACCCCTGGTCGCAGCACCGACGCCGACAGGGCGTCGGCGGCCCGCGCCAGCTCCAGGTGTTCGGCGTCGATCTCCTGTTCGGTGGGGGCGGTGTCCGTGCACGAGGTCAGCGCGCCGCACAGCAGCAGCGTCGCGGAGATGCTTATGGTGGTCGAGCGGACTCCCATGGTCTCCTCCGGTTCTCGGGTGACGCGCCCGTCACCGGGAGCGATGGTTTACCGCACCAATGTCCTTGAAATCCCTGAAAACACCTATGTCCAACTCGGGTGGTAGGGGTGAAAAGTGCGTCATGTTCTGGTCATTCGCCTGTGAGTCGCACCGAGAACCCGGGTACCGTCTCCGTCACCGAACGCGACACACCGGACATCGGTGACGATGTGTGTCAGAGCACAGGAAAGCCCTGATGGGGGGTGCCTACACGGCCACTGGGCTAGACTCCGGATATTTCCCGAACCGTGTCCCACGGTTCGCCACGACCCGACCGACTCACCGAACGCCACACCCGGCCCGACCGTCACCGGTGGCTTCGCGTGAACCAAGGGGACCGACCCGGCGTCGAACCAGGGATCAACGAAGATCTCCCGGGCCGACCCGGCAGACCCCACAAGACCGTCCTTCCTTCGGAGGTGGACCGTGTCCGCTGACCACCGAGAGCAGCAGCCCGGCCAACAGGGCTCGCGTATCGACCCGCACGTCGGCCGCTACGCACATCGAGCACGGGGCATGGTCGCATCGGAGGTCAGGGCACTCTTCGCCGTCGCGTCCCGCCCCGAGATCGTCTCCCTGGCGGGCGGCATGCCCAACGTCGCCGCCCTGCCGCTCGACCAGCTCGGCGACCTGGTCAAGGACGTGGTCTCCGAGGAGGGCACTGCGGCCCTACAGTACGGATCCGCTCAGGGCGACCCCGTCCTGCGCGAACAGATCTGCGACTACATGACCCTGGAGGGCATCCAGGCCGTCCCCGACGACGTCATCGTCACCGTCGGCTCCCAGCAGGCCCTGGACCTCATCACCCGCGTCTTCGTCGACCCCGGCGACATCGTGCTGACCGAGGCCCCCACCTACGTCACCGCGATCAACACCTTCGCCGCCTTCCAGGCCGACATCCGCCACGTGGGCATGGACGACGAGGGCGTCGACACCGACGAACTCGACCACGCCCTCACCGAGGCCGCCAAGGCCGGGCGCACCGTCAAGTTCTTCTACACGATCCCCAACTTCCAGAACCCCGCCGGCATCACCATGTCCGCCGAGCGCCGCGAGCGGGTCATGGAGGTCTGTCGCCGCCACGACGTGCTCATCGTCGAGGACAACCCCTACGGTCTGCTCCGTTACGACGGCGAACAGAAGCCCACCCTGTACTCCCAGGGCGACGGGAACGTCATCTACCTGGGTTCGCTGTCCAAGACGCTCTCGCCGGGCCTGCGCATCGGCTGGGCCCTGGCGCCCTCGGCCGTGCGCGCCAAACTCGTCCTGGCCGCGGAGTCGGCGATGCTCAGCCACTCCACGTTCAACCAGTTCGTGGTGCGCCGCTACCTGGAGACCTTCCCCTGGCGCGAGCAGATCAAGACGTTCAACAGCATGTACACCGAGCGGCGCGACGCCCTGCTCGGGGCGCTCAACACGATGATGCCCGTCGGCTGCACCTGGACCCGGCCCGAGGGCGGGTTCTTCGTCTGGGCCACCCTTCCCGAGGGCATCGACGCCAAGGCCATGTTGCCGCGCGCGGTCAACCACCGCGTCGCCTACGTTCCCGGCACCGGCTTCTTCGCCGACGGGCGCGGGCGCGACAGCATGCGGTTGAGCTTCTGCTATCCCACACCCGAACAGATCCGGGAGGGCGTCCGCAGGCTCGTCGGTGCCATCGAGGGCGAGATCGATCTGCGCGACACGTTCGGCCCCGCGATGGCCACGACCACCGAAGGCAGCCAGGCACCCACCCCTGACCTCCCCTGACCACCCCTGAGGGACACCAGCACCATGACAGCAGTACAGAAGGAGGTCCGCGCCGTGGCCGATCTTGACCGGGTCCTCGTCCTCGCCGGAGGTCTGTCCCCCGAACACGAGGTGAGCGTCCAATCCGGCCGCAGCGTGGCCGAGGCCCTGCGCCGACTCGACATCGAGGTGCAGGTCACCGACGTCGACGCCGGGCTTCTCCAGCGTCTGAGCGACGACCCGCCCCAGGTGGTCTTCCCCGTCCTGCACGGGTCCGCCGGGGAGGACGGTGCGATCCGCGAGGTCTTGGAACTGGTCGGGGTGCCCTACGTGGGCGCCCGTCCCCAAGCCTGCCGACTCGCCTACGCCAAGCCCGCCGCCAAGGCCCTGCTGGCCGAGAAGGGTGTTCGGGTGCCGCGCGGCGTCACTCTGCCCAAGTCCGTCTTCCACGACCTGGGCGCCCCCGCGCTCCTGGACAAGCTCACCGAACGGCTCGGCCTGCCGCTGTTCGTCAAGCCCGACCGTGGCGGTTCGGCGTTCGGCGCCACCCCGGTGGCCTCGGTCAAGGACCTGTCCACCGCACTGATGTCCTGCTTCGCCTACAGCGACTCCGCGCTGGTGGAGGAACAGATCCAGGGCACCGAACTGGCGGTGGGCGTCCTGGACACCGGTGAGGGACCGGTGGTCCTGCCCCCCGTGGAGATCGTCCCCGACGGCGGGGTGTACGACTACGCCGCCCGGTACACGGCCGGGCGCACCGAGTTCTTCTGCCCGGCCCGCCTGGAGGAGTCGGTGGTGGCCGCCGCCACCGAGGTGGCGCTGACCGCCCACCGCACCCTGGGTCTGCGCGACCTGTCGCGCACCGACCTCATGGTCGACTCCGACGGGGAGGTCGTCTTCTTGGAGACCAACGTCGCCCCGGGTCTGACCGAGACGTCCACGTTCCCGATGGCGGCCGCCGCCGAAGGGCTCGACTTCGCGGTGGTCTGCCGCGAGCTCGCCCACCAGGCGCACCTGCGCGGCTGAGCGGACCCGGATGGGCTCGGGTGGGCCGCCACGCCACGGCGGCCCACCCGACCCACGGCTCCGGAAGGGCTTCGAGCCCGTGTCACCGGCTCGGAACCTCCAGGGCCGTCTCGATCGCATCACGGAGCGTCCCCTGGAGCAAGGGGACCTTGTACCCGGTGGCGGGCAGGGGAGAGCACCGATCGGCCAGGGCGGTCAACGCCCCGTCCACCCGATCGGGCAGATCCGCACCGGGTGCCACACCCACCAAGGCCCGCTCCACCTCGGGTAGCCGCAGCGGGGTACGTGCCACCGCACCCGCCGCCACCGCGGCCCGCTCCACGGGACCTCGACCCTCGTCGGCGCACTCCAGCCGAACGACCACCTCCACCAGCGGCCACTCCGCGCGGGAGCGGCCGGTCGCCCTCCGGTAGGCGGAGCGCTCACCCGGGGCCGGGACCGGCAACGAAACGGCCGTCAACAGCGTGCCCCGCTCCAACGTGTGGTCACGTGTGGGATCGGTGCCCTCGTAGAGGTCGGCCACCGACACCTCGGAGGCCGGACCCGTCGCCAGGTGCGCGCTCGCGTCGTAGGTCAGCAGTGCCACCGCCAGCGTCGACGGGTGCGGGGCCACGCATGGTCCCTGGTCCATCACCACCCCGCGCAGGTGGTCTCCCTCCCGAGCCGGACAGGAGTCCCCGCCGGTCTGGAAACACGTGAAGGCGGGGTTGCGCAGGTAGGCACAGCGGTTGCGTTGGAGCAGGTTGCCGCCGAGGGTGCCCCTGCCCCGGATCTGCGGGGTGGCCAGGGCCCGCGCGGTGGCCGCCAACGCCGGATAGGCCCTGCTCAGTTCAGGGTCCGATCCCAGCGCGGCGACGGTGGTCATCGCCCCCACCCGGGCCGAACCGTCGGTCCGCCAGTCCACCTCGTCCAGACCGGTCACCCCCAGCAGGTCCACCATCGGCCCCGGGGCGATCACCCCCGTCTCCAGGCAGGCGGTCAGGTCGGTGCCCCCGGCGCGCGGGCGCACCCCCTCTTCGGCCAGGTCCTCCGCTACCTCGGCCATACTCGTGGGTCGCGTCACGATCATCGTGTTGCTCCGATCAGTCGGTCCGGGCGCAGGGGAAGGTCGTGGTGGCGGATGCCGGTGGCGTCGAAGACGGCGTTGCCGAGCGCGGCCGCCACCCCCACCACCGACACCTCGCCGAGCCCGATTCCCCCGCCGGGCACGTGCTCGAAGCCCTCCTGGTGGAAGTGCACCTCGGTCTCGGGAACGTCTCCCAGACCGGGCAGCCGGTACTCCTCCAGGTCGTCGGAGAGCACCACACCGGTGTGCGGGTCGTCGCGCCGTTCCTCGAACAGTGCGTAGCCCACCCCCTGGACGACGGCGCCCTCGCACTGGTTGCGGGCCATGCGTTCGTTGTAGATGCGCCCGGCGGCGATCCCCGCCCAGCATCGGGTGGGGCGCACCCGGCCCAGCAGGGTGTCCACCTCCACCTCCATCACGTGCACGGCGCCGCTCATGCCGCGTCCCACGGCCAGGTCGCCTGCCATGTTCGGGGTGAGCCGCCCCCAACGGTCCAGGCCGCGTTCGCCCACCACCCGCAGCCCCTCGGCCCCGGACAGGGCCTCCTTGAAGGTGTGCTCGGGGATGGGCCCCGACGCGGGGACGTCGGGGGAGTGTTCACGCAGGGCCTCGCGCAACCGGTCGGCGGCGTCGGCCGCGGCCGGTCCCATCGAGGTGGTGGTGCGACTGCCGAAGGACCCGGTGCCGTGCACCGAGGAACCGTGCCCGATCTCCACGGTCAGGCCCGTGGCGTCGATGCCCAGCCGGTCCGCGATCACGTCGCCCAACACTGTCCGGATGCCCGTGCCGATGTCCTGGGTGCTCGAACGCACCATCAGGTCCCCGCCGCGCACGGTCAGTTCCACCTGTGCCTGTGGTCCCAGCAGATAGGGCCAGCCGGCGGCGGCCAACCCCACACCGCGTCGGAACCGACCGGTGCGCTCACCACGGGGACGGTCCCGCCACAGCGGAAGATCCGCCACCCGTTCGTACAGTGCCCGACGTTTGGGGTTGCCGTCCCACCGTCGCCGTAGCGCCAGCGGGTCCTCACCCAACCGCAGTGCCATGGTGTCCACGGCCTGCTCCAGCGCCCACGCCATCGGCGGCCCCCCGGGGCCGCGCATCGGCTCGCCCGGGGGGCGGTTGGTGACCACGTCGAAGTCGCGCACGCGCCGGGGTGAACGTCCGTACATCAACGCCGCGAAGGTGGCGACGTTGGATCCCACCGACACCCCGCCGTCGCCCACCGAGTCCACGGCCAGCGCCCTGAGGTCGCCCTCGGAATCGGCCAGCAGCGCCACACGGGTGCGGTTGCCCGGTCGGTGGCCGGCGTCGGTCATCTCCTCGGAGCGTTCCAACGACACCCGGACCGGAGCGTCCACCAGCCGGGCCAGTTCCACCGCGGCCACCGTGTCCGGGGACAGGGCGCCCTTGGCGCCGAACCCGCCGCCCACGTACTCGGCCACCACGTGCACCCGATTCCGTGGCAGGTCCCAGCGCCGGGCGACCTTGTCGACGATCCTGCTCAGCGCCTGGGTGGACACGTGCAGGTGCAGGTGGCCGTCCTCCCAGGACGCCACGCTCACGTGCGGTTCCAAGGGGGTGTGCACCTGGGTGGCGGTGGTGTACTCCTCGGCCACCAACCGGGGGTCCTCACGCAGCCGGGCGGCGCGCAGCCGGGACACGGCCGTGGGGCCGCGCCAGCTCACCACACCGGGCCCGCGCACGTTGCCGTTCCACGGTGCCCTGGGGGTGGGCGCCTCACCGTAGGCGGGCGCGGCGGCGCGTTCGGCCTTGGTCCGGTACACGAGCGGGGCTCCGGGCCGGCGGGCGGCCTCGACGGTGGTCACCGAGGGCAGTGGTTCCAGGTCCACCTGTACCGCCGCGGCCACTCTGCGGGCCTCGGCGGGGGTGGGCGCGGCCACGGCGGCGATCGCCTGACCCACGTGGCGTACGGTGCGGTCCTCGCCCAACAGGTCCACCAGGGGAGCCTCCGCGCCACCGTCGTCGTGCGCCGGACGCACCTTCAGGATCCGGGCGTGCGGCACGGTGGAGCGCACGATCACCCCGGTCCAGGTTCCCGGTGGTGCGTGGTCACCGGTGAAGCGGGCGCGTCCGGTCACCTTGGCCGGGGCGTCCGCGCGCGGCGGCGCCTCGACGGGTTCGGTGTCGAACCCACCGGCGCAAGCGGCGGCCACGGCGGCGAAGATCCCCTCGTAGGCCCCGCATCGGCACAGGTGCCCGGCCAGGGCGTCGGCGATCGTGTCGCGGTCCGGTGCGGTGTCGCCGTGCTCGGCGCGCCAGGCGTCCACGAACACGGAGGCCTCCACCACGAAGCCGGGTGTGCAATAGCCGCACTGGAGGCCGTCGTGAGCGGCGAAGGCGCGCTGGACGGGGTGGTCGCCGCCCAATCCTTCCACGGTGGTGACCGAACGTCCGGCCAGGTGGGCGGAGGGCAACAGGCAGGAGGCGGTGGGGGAACCGTCGACCAGGATGGTGCAGGCACCGCAGACTCCGCTTCCGCAGGCGATCTTGGTGCCGGTCAGGCCGAGCGTGTCGCGCAGATGCTCGGCGGCGTTGACTTCGGGTTCGTCGGGGGTGGGCGTGGGGGCGCCGTTGACCGTGGTGTCCATGGGGCGTCTTCCCGGGCAGACGAAAGTTGTCACTGTCAACTTAAGCGGCCGTTTCCTCCGCTGTCAAAGACCTTTTCGCTCGAAGCAGCGGCTCGGACCCGAATCCGCGCCCGGTTCGACCGCCTTGCCACCTCGGGCTTCGCATACTGTGGCGGGCGACGAAAGTACACGTCATCCCCCTCCCGAGGATTCCCTTTCATGCACCTCACCCCTCCACCGCGTATCCGCGGCTGGGTCGAGTCCGGCTTCGAACCGGTCCGCGAGGCCTTCCAGAACAACTTCATCGAACACGGGGAGACCGGCGCCGCCGTGGCCGTCCACCACGCCGGCCGCCCGGTGGTCGACCTGTGGGCAGGTGTGCGCGACCCCGCCACCGGGGCTCCCTGGGAGTCCGACACCCTCGCCCTCGTCTTCTCCGCGACCAAGGGCGTGACCTCCCTGGTCCTGGCCCACGCCCACTCGCGAGGGCTGTTCGAGTACGACCGGCCGCTGGCCCGCTACTGGCCCGAGTTCGCCCGCGACGGCAAGGGTCGCGTCACCGTCCGCGAACTGCTCTCCCACCGGGCCGGCCTGCCCTACCTGGACACCGAACTCACCCCCGACCTGTTGGCCGATCACGACCGGCTCGCCGAGGTCCTGGCCGACCAGGCGCCCGCCTGGGAACCCGGCACGCGGCACGGCTACCACAGCGTCACCATCGGCCTCTACGTCAACGAGCTGCTGCGCCGGGTGGACGGGCGCACCGTCGGCGCCTACCTCGCCGAGGAACTGGCCGGCCCCCTGGGGCTGGACCTGTACGTGGGACTTCCCGATCGGATCGGTCCGGACCGACTGGCCCGCCTGACCGGAGGGTCCTGGCGCGACCTGGCCGCCGACCCCACCGCCGTACCCCTGGGTCACGTACTCGCGCGCTGCCTGCCCTGGACCATCGCCGCGCGGACCTTCGCCAACCCGCCGCTGCGCACGGCCGACGAACTCGCCGGTCCCGCCTACCGGTCGGTGGAACTGCCGCACGGCAACGGCTTCGCCACCGCTCGCTCGCTGGCCGCGCTCTACGGCGAGTTCGCGCAGGGCGCGCCGATGCTGGGGGTGCGCGACGAGAGCCTGCGGGCCTTGGAGGAACAACCCGTAGCGCCCTCGGGAGGAGAGCGCGACGTCAACCTCAAGGTCCGCACCCGCTACTCGTCGGGGATGTGGAAGCCCTTCCCCGAGTGGCGATTCGGCACCGACGGCCGCGCCTATGGCAGCCCGGGGGCCGGGGGTTCCTTCGGCTTCGCCGATCCGGCCACCGGCACCGGCTACGGCTACGTCCCCAACCGGATGGGCCTGCGGATCTGGAACGACCCGCGCGACGTGGCCCTGCGCGGTGCCCTGGACCGCTGCCTGGCCACGGCCGTTCCCTGAGCCCACCCACCGCATCGGCACACCCCGAACACACCTGTGGCCGGGTCCTCGCGACCCGGCCACAGTCCTGCTCGTGGGCTACAGACCCATCGAGTGCATGGCGAAGTGGAAGGCGAACACCACGGTCAGGATCCACATCAGCCAACCGACCTCACGGAAGCGGCCCTGCGCGGTCTTGATCAGCGTGTACGCGATGATCCCGATGCCGATCCCGCTGGCGATGTCGTAGGCGAACGGCATCATCGCGATGGTGAGGAACGCGGGGATGGCCACCGACATGTCGGTCCAGTCGATCTGCCCCACGTGCATCATCATCATGGCGCCCACCAGCACCATCGCCACCGACGCCGCCTCGGCCGGCACCATGCCGAACACCGGGGCGAAGAAGATCGCGCTCAGGAAGAACAGCCCGGTGACCACACTGGCCAGACCGGTGCGGGCCCCCTCGCTCACCCCCACGGTGGACTCCACGAACACCAGCGTCGCCGAGGAACTGGTCAGACCACCGGCCACCGCCCCCGCTCCGTCGGTGATGAGGATCTGGTTGACCCGCGGCATCTGCCCGTCCTGGTCGGCGATGTTCGCCTTGGTGCCGATGGCCAGGATGGTGCCCAGGGCGTCGAAGAACCCGGCCAACACCAGCGTGAACAGGATGACCCCGGCGGTGGTCGGCCCGGCGGTGGTCCAGGCGCCGAACAGGTCCACCTGGAACAGCAACCCGAAGTCGGGCACCGCGAACGGGCTTCCGGGCAGCTCCGGCACGCCGCCGCCCCAGGACTCGGGGGACAGGCGCAGCACGTTGTGCAGGACCACCGCGAGCACGGTGGCACCGATGATCCCGTAGAAGATGGCACCGGGGACCCTGCGGGCCAGCAGTACCGAGGCCAGGATCAGCCCGGCCACGAATACCAGGATCGGCCACCCGTCCAGGTGCCCGCCGCCGCCCTCGGCGCCGATCTGTAGGAGGCTGTCGCCGTCGCCCGCGCTGACGAACCCGACGTTGGACAGACCGATCAGTGACACGAACAGGCCGATGCCCACACCGATGGCGATCTTGAGGTTGTACGGCAGTGCGTTCATCACCGCGGTGCGTACCCCGGTGACGACCATGAGGATGATGGCGATGCCCTGCCACACGACCAGGCCCATCACCTCGGGCCAGGCCATCACCGGCGCCGCCTGGTAGGCGACCACCGCCATCACTCCCAGGGCCGCGGCGCAGGCGATGGGGGCACGGCCCACCACGCCCATCATGATGGTGACCAGCCCGGCGGCCAGGGCGGTCATGGTGGTCAGTTGGCCGGCCGAGAGCTGGTCACCGTTCACGTCGGTGACGCCGCTGAGGATGAGCGGGTTCAGGACGATGATGTAGGCCATCGCCATGAACGTCGTCAGCCCTCCGCGGACCTCCCGGCCGTAGGTGGATCCTCGTTCGCTGACGAGGAAGAAGCGGTCGAGCCAGGATCGATCCGTTGCGGAGCGCTTCGTGGAACGCGCTCCGGAGTCGTCGAGTCGGGTCATGTCCCCTCCTGGAGGGAGATGAGCACGGCGAAGCCGTGTTTTCGGGGGGTTGACTACTCTGTGTAGTCGAACTTGGGTACGGCGGGACGGCGTTGTCCCTCCGGCCACCCACCTCGGGACCGAGGGCGTCGGTGAAATCCGAGGTGGGCGGGTCTTGGAGGGAAGGGCGACGGGCGCTTGCCGCCCCTCCCGGCTCGGTGGGTGCCACGCGCACGCGCCGGGCGACCTGGTGCCGCGTCAGCCGAGGTTCACCCCGTCGCGACGTTCAGCACGGCACCTCGCCGCGTTGGCGAAAAGCCCACATAGGAACCACTATGAGGACTTCCCGCCGCCTTGCGATGCACCATCCTGAACGCCGCTCCGTAACGGGCGAACCCCGACCGACGCGGCACTACAGATCGATGCCGACGATGTCCTCCGGGCGCACCGGTGCGTGGGTGAGCGGACGCCTGGTGGCGTCGCGCACCGCGGCCACGATCGCCGGGGTCGACGACAACGTCGGCGGCTCGCCCGCGCCGCGCAGCCCGTACGGAGCGTGCGGGTCAGGGCGCTCCAGCACGTCGATGCGCATCGGCGGGGTATCGAGGATGGTCGGGATGAGGTAGTCGGTGAAGGACGGGTTGCGGATCTCGCTGTCCTTGACCAGGATCTCCTCCATCAGCGCCAACCCCAGACCTTGGGCGGAACCGCCCTGGATCTGACCGGCCAGCTGCTGCGGGTGCAGGATCTTGCCCACGTCCTGGACGGCGTCCAGAGCCACGACCTTCACCAGGCCCAGCTCCACGTCCACGTCCACCACGGCGCGGTGCACGCACATACCGAACTGGTTGTGCGAGTCGCCCTGCCCCAGCTCCGGGTCGATCATCTCGGTGGGCCGGTGGTGGTACTCACGGGTGTGCTCCATGACCTCGCCGCCCTGGGCGGACTCGCCCAGGAGGCCGGCCAGCGACGCCAGCACATCGCCGGTGGCGGAGACGAGCTTGCCGCCGTCCAGCGCCAGCTCGGTGTCCTCGACCCCGGCGGGCACCAATCCCTTGCCCCGGGCCAGTTCGAACACCTCGGCGCGCACCGACGCGCACGCCGCGCGCACCGCGCCACCGGTCATGTACGACTGGCGCGAGGCCGAGGAGGAGCCGGCCGAACCCACCTGGGTGTCGGAGGGCGCGATCACGACCTTCTCCACACCCAACTCGGTGCGGGCGATCTGGCCCTTGACCGTCACCAGTCCCTGGCCGACCTCCGCGGCCGCGGTGTGCACCAGCACCACCGGTTCGCCGTTGACCACCTCCATGCGGACACGGGCGGTGGAGTAGTCGTCGAACCCCTCGGAGAAGCACAGGTTCTTGAGCCCCACGCCGTAGCCCACGCCGCGCACCACACCTTCGCCGCGGGTGGTTCCGGCCACGCCGCCGGGCAGGGTGCGCTGGTCGGTCGGGTCCTCCAACTCGGTGCGTTCCACCGGCATCGGCAGGTCACGGCATCGCTCCAACATCTCCGCCATGGGCAGCGGCATGTCGATCTCCTGCCCGGTGATGATCCGGGAGCCCTGCGCCATGGCGTTCTTGAGCCGAAGGTCCACCGGGTGCAACCCCAGCTTCTCCGCGAGCTTGTCCATCTGCGACTCGTAGCCGAAACAGGCCTGCACCGCGCCGAAACCGCGCATCGCCCCGCACGGCGGGTTGGTGGTGTACACCCCGTAGGCGTCCACCAGCACGTTCGGAACCTCGTAGGGGCCGATGCCCAGGGAGGAGGCCACACCCACCACCGCGGGGGTCGCCGACGCGTACGCGCCGCCGTCCACGATGATCTCCAGGGTGGCGTACAGCAGCGTGCCGTCCGCCTTGGCGCCGTGCTCGTAGCGCATCTTGGCCGGGTGACGGTGCACGTGTCCGTAGAAGGACTCCTCCCGGTTGTAGACGAACTTG
This sequence comes from Nocardiopsis sp. JB363, assembly GCF_900143625.1. GTDB lineage: Bacteria > Actinomycetota > Actinomycetes > Streptosporangiales > Streptosporangiaceae > Nocardiopsis. The sequence goes on along the minus strand of NZ_FRFF01000133.1, from coordinate 63,009 downwards.
ACCGGCTTGCCGGTGTGCAGCGCCAGCATGCACGCGTGGACCTGCATCGACAGGTCCTCACGGGCTCCGAACGCGCCGCCCACGCCCGCCAGGGTCAGCCGCACCTTGTCCTGGGGCAGGCCCAGGGCCGGCGCGATCTGCTTCTGGTCCACGTGCAGCCACTGGGTGGCCACGTACAGGTCCACCCCGCCGTCCTCGGCCGGGACCGCCATGCCCGATTCCGGGCCCAGGAACGCCTGGTCCTGCATGCCCACCTCGTACTCGGTGGACACCACGGCGTCGGCCTCGGAGCGCAGCCGCTCCAGGGTCTCCTCGCGCCCCTGGGCGGAGGCGGCCCCGCCCACGAACGAACCCGTGCGGATGGGCTGGTAGCGCACCCGGTTGCCGCTCTGGTTGTACTCGGGGTGCTCGGGCAGATCGCCCTTGTCGTGCACCAGCGGGTAGTCGGGGTCCAGGGCCGCGCGCCGGGAGTCGCTCACCGGGGCCAGCACCTCGTAGTCGACCTTGATACGCTCCATCGCCCGCCGGGCGGTCTCGGGGTGGTCGGCGGCGACGATCGCCACCGCTTCGCCCTTGTAGCGCACCTTGTCGTAGGCCAGCACCGGCTGGTCCTGGAATTCCAGGCCGTAGCGCTTCTCGCCGGGAACGTCCTCGTGGGTCAGCACCGCCTGGACACCGGGCACCTTGAGGGCCTCGGTGATGTCGATGCCGAGGATCTTCGCGTGCGGATGGGGGCTGCGCAGGGTGGCGCCCCACAGCATGTCCTCCATCCACATGTCCGACGAGTAGGCGAACTCGCCGGTCACCTTCAGCGTGCCGTCCGGGCGGCGCGGGCTGGCGCCCACGCCGTCCTTGGTCGTGCTGGAAAGGTCCGTGACGGTACGGGTCGTCGCCGCCATCAGCGGCTCACCTCCTGGATCAGACTCCGGTGTGCGGCACGGCCGCGCGTGGCGGCGGTCTCGGCCGACAAAGTGCGCATTTCTCCACGGTCGACGACGGTGTTCCCGCCGACCAACAGACGCTCCAGGGGCGGTGTCGGGCCGAACACCATCGCCACCACCGGATCGTCGATGACGTCGTAACCCAATCCGTCCACCCGCCACAGGGCCAGGTCGGCGAGCTTGCCCACCGACAACGACCCCAGTTCGCGGTCACGGCCCAGCACACGGGCCCCGCCCAACGTGGCCAATTCCAGGGACTGCCGCGCGGTGAGCGCCTGCGGCCCCTTGCGGGCCCGGGCCATCAAGAGCGCCTGGTGCATCTCGCCGGCCATCGTGGACAGTTCGCTGGAAGCCGGACCGTCCACCCCCAGACCGACCTTGGCGCCGGCGTCGAGCAGTTCGGGCACCCGGCAGATGCCCGCGCCCAGACGGGCGTTGGAGGTGGGGCAGTGCGCCACACCGGTGCCGGTGGCCGCGATCCGACCGATCGCGGAGTCCGACAGGTGCACCGCGTGCGCGAACCACACGTCATCGCCCAGCCAGCCCAGCTTCTCGGCGTACTCCACGGGGGTGCACCCGAACTCGGCCAGGCACTGCTCCTCCTCGTCGAGGGTCTCGGCCAGGTGGGTGTGCAGTCGCACCCCCTTGGCGCGGGCCAGCACCGCGGCCTCCACCATCAACTCCCGCGAGACCGAGAACGGCGAGCAGGGCGCCACCGCGATCCGGGTCAAGGAATCGAAGGACGCGTCGTGATGGGTGTCGATCGCCGCGGCGGTCCCCGCCAGGGCGCCCTCCAAGGTCTCCACGACACTGTCCGGGGGCAGACCGCCCTGGCTGTGGCCGCGGTCCATCGAACCGCGCGCCAGGTCCAGACGGATGCCCACCTCGCGGGCGGCCTCCACCTCGGCGGCCACGATGTCGCCGCGCCCGGCCGGGTAGATGTAGTGGTGGTCGGAGGCGGTCGTGCACCCCGACAGCGCCAGGTGTGTCAGCCCCGCCGACGTCGTCCCCGACACCACGTCGGCGTCCAAACGGTGCCAGATCTCGTAGGAACCCACCAACCACTCGAAGAGCGTGCCGTCGGCGAACAACCCTTGCGTCGCCCACTGGTAGAGGTGGTTGTGCGTGTTGACCAGACCGGGCGTGACCACGCACCCGCGGCCGTCGACGCGCTCGAAGTCGCCCTCCACGGCGGGGGCGGGGCCCGCGCCCACGGCGGCGATACGCCCGTCGCGCACCACGACGTGCCCGTCGGCGTACTCGGGGCCCTCCACCGTCACCACGTGGGCGCCCTCGATCACGATGACCCTGCTCATGAGGCGCTCCCGGCCTCGGCGCGGCGCTCGGCCGCCAGGTGCACCGCGTCGATGATCTTCTCGTACCCGGTGCAGCGGCACAGGTTCCCCGCCAGCGCCTCACGGATCTCGGCGTCGGCCGGAGCGTCCTTGCCGCAGCCCACGGTGCGCTCCAGCAGGTCGTCGGTCTGCACCAGCAGCCCGGGGGTGCAGAAACCGCACTGCACGGCGCCCGCCTCCACGAACGCCTCCTGCACGTCGCCCAGGGTGCGGTCACCGCCCTTGCCCGGCTCCTTGGCCAGACCCTCCACGGTGCCGACCTCGCGTCCCTCGGCCTGCCCGGCGGCGATCATGCACGAACAGGCGGTCACACCGTCGAAGTAGACCGTGCACGAACCGCATTCACCCTGCTCACAGGCGTTCTTGCTGCCCGGGAGACCCAAGCGCTCACGCAGCACGTACAACAGGCTCTCGCCCGGCCAGACGTTGTCGGCGGTGACGTCCTCACCGTTGACCTTGAAATTCACGCGCATCGCGAGGACTCCTTCCGGTAGTCGGTGACGGACCAGCTCAGCGCACGGCGCGCCATGACCGACAGGGCGTGCTTGCGGTAGTCGGCGCTGCCGCGCTGGTCATCGATGGGGCGGGCGGCCGCGGCCACCAGGTCGCCGAAGCGGCGCACCACCGACTCGGCCAGGGGACGACCGTCCTCCCAATCGAACTCGGCCTCCAAGAACTCCTCGGCGGCCTCGGCGCGCAGCGGTGTCGGCCCGGCCGAGCCCACCCCCGTGCCCACCTTCCGGTTCTCGGTGTCCAGCGCCAGGGAGAAGGAGGTCACGGCGATGACCATGGCGTTGCGGGTGCCGATCTTGGCGAACTGCTGTGGCCCGGTGGCGCGGGGGAGCAGGATCGCGGTGATCAGCTCGTCCTCGCTCAGGGCCGTCTTGCGGAACGACCGGTAGAAGTCGCGTGCCTTGACCTTGCGGGTGCCGCGCACCGACGCCAGCTCGATCTCGGCGTCCGTGGCCAGCAGCGGCGGGTGCGACTCCCCGGCGGGGGAGGCCCCGCCCAGGTTGCCGCCGACCGTGCCCCGGTTGCGGATCTGTGGCGAAGCCACCGATCGGGAGGCCTTGGCCAGCGCCGGCGCGGCACCGCTGAGGCTCTCGATGACCTCGGTGTAGGAGACCCCGGCGCCCAGACGGACGTGGTCACCGTCGGTGCCCCACTCGGTCAGCTCCGGGACCCGGGTCAGGTCGATCAGGGCCGAAGGTCGGCTCTTGTCGAAGTTGAGGGCCACCATCACGTCCGTGCCGCCCATGATGGGTACACCGTCGGGGTGGGCGCTCCTGGCCTCTAGGGCCTCCACCAACGTGGAGGGCCTCAGGAATTCCATGCTCGTCCTCGTCCTGCGCTGTGGTCCGACCGCGTCCTCGTCGACGCGGACCCTCATTGAAACCGGGGGACCCGGTGAATAGGGGGCGATCTTGTGAAGTACACCACTGGAAATCCGGACCCGACCAGGCGTCGATGACATGAAGTGATCGGGGAACGAACAGCGGTGGTTGGTCGTTTCCTCCAAATGACATCGGTGAGAACATCGAGTACTCCGCCTCGGGTGTGCGACGCGCTCATCGTGGGACACACTGTGTCCTGACCCGGAGTCATCCCAGGTGGAGACACGCCCACCCGAACACCGAAGGAAGTCCATGCAGATCAGTGACCTGCTCGCCGTCAAGAGACTGCACCTGCGGTTCCTGACGGGGGCGGAGCACGCCCACCGCGACATCCGGTGGGCCTACACCACTGACCTGCTCGAACCCGCGCGCTACCTGCGCGGCGGTGAACTCGTGCTCACGGGGATGATGTGGCGTACCCGCCCCGAGGACTCCGAGACCTTCGTTTCCTCGATCCTGAGCGCCGGCTCCGTGGCCGTGGGCGCCGGAACCGCACTGGGCGAGATCCCCGACGACCTCATCGCCGCGTGTCGCGCCCACGACGTCCCCCTCGTGGAGATCCCCGCGGAGACCTCCTTCGGCGCCGTGACCGAGGAGGTCCTGCGCTCACTGACCCAGCGCCGGTTCACCACCATCGCCGAGACCCGGGACCGACACCGTCGCCTCATGGCCGACGTCGCCTCCGGCGCCGACTTCCCCCGGGCGTTCGCCTCGGCCGCCACCCAGGCCGGGCTCCGGGCCTGGGTACTCTCCTCCACCGGTCGCACCATCGCCTCCGTCGACGATCCGCTCTCCCCCCACGAACGTGAACACCTCGCCACCAAAGCCCTCACCTGGTCCTCCTTCCCCCACGGCACCCGCCTTCCAGGGGAGAACGACGGCGGCCGCGCCGTCACGGTCCTTCCCGTACGGGCCAAGGAGTCGCACCCGCTGTCCGGTTGGCTGTTGGTGGTCACCGGCGACCACGACGCCTGGAGCGAGGAGGAACACGAGACCGTCGCCGAACTCGTCTCCATCGGTGTCCTGTCCCGCAGCCGCGAAGAGGAACGCGCCCTGACCACGGCCCGCCATCTGGAGGGCCTGCCACGCCTGCTCGCCGCCCAACGCTTCGACGAGGTCGCCGCGCTGCTGCACGGCACCGGCGAAAGGCCCGCCCCCGACGACCGCGCCCACGTGGTGGTCAGCGCCATGATGCTGCCCGAGCCCCGGGTGCCCGACCTCGCCCGCCGCGTGGTCGCCGAACTGCTCGCCGACCACCCCGGCGCCGTCGTCACCGGCGACAACGACACCCTGGCGGTCATTCCGGTGGAGGGCCCCGACGAGCAGGCCCGGGCCCGGGGCGAGTCCCTGCGCACCGAACTCGTCCACCGTGCCCGCGTCCTGGAACCCGGCCTGCTCGACTACCGGCTGGCCATCGGCCTGAGCTCGGCCACCCGAGGCATCGGCGAACTGCGCGGCGCCGCCGTCGAGGCCCGCCACGCCCGGCGCCTGGCCGAACTGCGCGGTGGACGCTCCCGCGTCATCGCCGGCGCCGAGATCGACTCCCACGAACTCCTGCTGGCGTCGGTCCCCGAGGAGGTGCAGACCTCCTACCGCGAGCGTCTGCTGGGCCCGCTCTTCGCCTACGACCGCGACCACCGCTCCGATCTGGTGGAGACCCTGGAACGGTTCCTGGACCACTCCGGGTCCTGGCAGCGTTGCGCCGCCGCCATGCACGTCCACGTCAACACCCTGCGCTACCGCATCGGCCGGGTGGAACAGCTGACCGGGCGCGACCTGAGCAACCTCGAACACCGCGTCGACCTGTTCCTGGCGCTCAAACTGCGGGACTGACCGCGCCTGTCGGCACCGGCCGTTAGTCTCCTCGGCGTGAGCACCGACCTTCTCGCCACCGCCGAGACCACCGACGCCGACCTGTCCGAACTCGACCTGCGCGAGGCGCTGTCCCACGACGTGGGTTCGCCCCGTGTCCTGACCCGCTGTGACCTGAGCGGGGCCGACCTGCGCGACGCCTACCTGGTGGACGCCCGCCTGGTCGACTGTCGACTGGACGGCGCGCGCCTGGAACGGGCCGTACTGGAGGGCGCGGTCGTGACCGGCGGCAGCGCCTCGGGCGCCTCCCTGAACCACTCCGACTGCACCGACACCCGTTTCGAGCGGGTGGACCTGGCCAACACCCGCTGGCAGGGCGCCCTGCTCACCGACACCGTGTTCTCCGGGTGCCGGATGACCGGTGCGGGGCTCACCTCGCTGCGCGGCATCGGCTATACCTTCGTCCAGTGCAACCTCATGTTGGCCCGGTGCAAGGGGATCGTCCTGCGCGGACAGACCCTGGAGGGGTTGCGCATGGACGAGGCCGACCTGGCGGCGGCGGATCTGCGCGAGACGGTGTGGGTGGAGTCGCGTCTGCGCGGCGCGCACCTGGTGGGGGCGAAGTTCGCCGGGGCCGACCTGCGCGGCGCGGACCTGGGGGAGGTGCCCCTGGAACTGGCCGGTCACCTACGAGGCGCCACCATCGGCCCCGTCCAGGCCGGGCTGATCCTGGCCTCCCTGGGTATCACCGTCACCGAGTAGGCGAGCCGAGGGGCGGGGACGTCGCAGACCCCGCCCCGGCGGGTTCAGCGAACCCACGACCCGGCGGCGACGGCCTCCTCGACGAACTCGGCGAACCCGCGTGGTTCGCGCCCCAAGGCCTCGCGGACCCCGGGGAAGGGGCGCTCCTCCCGGCCCTTGGCGATGGCGGAGAGCGACGAGGTCATCAGGAGCGCGTCCCCGCGCGACCAACCGGCCGCGAGGCGTTCGGTGACGTAGTCCTGAACCGACACCGCCTCATAGCGCACCGGGCGCCCCGACGCGGTGGAGATCTCGGCGGTCGCCTCGGTCAGGGTCAGGGCGCGTGGCCCACTGAGTTCGTAGGCGCGCCCGTGGTGACCCTCTTCGGTGAGGGCGGCCACCGCGACGGCGGCGATGTCCTCGGCGTCGATCCAGGCCACCGCGCCCTCGCCGGTGGGCAGACGCAGCACCCCCTCACGCACCCCGTCGGCCAGCACCCCCTCGTCGAAGTTCTGCGCGAACCACCCCGGGCGCAGGATCGTCCACTCCAGACCGCTCGTGCGCACGGCCTCCTCGCTCAACAGGTGTGTGACGGGTTCGTCCACGCCCTCGAAGTAACCGGGCCGATCCGCCCCGCGGGCGGACAGCAGCACGATCCGCTCCACCCCGTGCGCGACCGCGCGTTCCACGAACGCCTCGGTCAACGGCTCGGGGTCGTACTGCACCAGGTACACCGACCCCGCGCCGTCCAGAACCCGGTCCCAGGTGCTCCGGTCCTGCCAGTCGAAGCGCCACTCCGAGGACCGCGAGGCCGCGCGCGTGGCCACCCCCAGGTTCCGCAGCCCCGCCAGGACCCGCCGTCCGGTCATTCCGCTCGCGCCGGTCACCAGGACCGGTCGCCGTGTCGTGTTCTCTGTCATGTCACCGAGTCAACCCCGCATGGCCGAGACGTTCCATGGCCGAAAAGCTCGAATCGATATCCGAGCGTCTACGCTGAGGTGTATGGACGCACTCGCCGACCTCCTGGAAGGGGTCCGTTCCCGCGGAGCCCTGTTCAGCCGGTCCGTCATGACACCGCCCTGGGCCGTGCGCTTCGATCAGACCTCGCCCCTGACCCTGGTCACCATGGTGCGCGGCCACGCCTGGATCGCCCTCGCCGACACCGAACCACTCGCCCTGGGCCCGGGTGACACCGCCCTGCTGCGCGCACCAGGACCCCACACGATCGCCCACCCCGTCGACGCCTCCATCAGCTGCACCGTGGTGGACGCGGACCTGTGCCTGGGCCCGGACGGCGAACGCTTGAGCGAGGAGACCACCCTGGGAGCGCGCACCTACGGTGACACCTCGGACGCCCCCGACCTGTTGTTGAGCGGCTCCTACGAGGTCAGTGACGACCTCGGCCCCTACCTGTTCTCCGCCCTGCCCCCGGTCCTGGTGGTGCCCGCCGACGAGTGCTACGACCCACTCGGCGCGATGATCGAGGCCGAGGTCGCCTGCGCCGCCCCCGGCCAACAGCTGGTCCTGGATCGACTGCTGGACCTGGCCCTGATCACCAAGCTGCGCGCCTGGTTCTCCCTACCCGGAGTGGAACCGCCCGCCTGGTACACCGCCATGGGCGACCCGGTGGTCGGTCGCGCCCTGCGCCTGATGCACAACCGACCCGCCCACCCCTGGACGGTGGCCGAACTGGCCGAACGGTGCGGGGTCTCCCGGGCGGCCCTGGCCCGCACCTTCGCGGCCCTGGTCGGTACCCCGCCCATGACCTACCTGGCGGAGTGGCGGGTGTGCATGGCCGCCGAGCGGTTGCGCACCACGGACGAGACCGTGGACACCATCGCCCGTCGGGTCGGCTACTCGACCGCCTTCGCGCTCAGCGCCGCCTTCAAACGCGTTCGCGGCACCACCCCCACCGCTCACCGCCGCCGAAGGTCGATGGAGACCCCGGCCCTGGTGTCTCAATCCTGACGCCCCGGTCGGTGGGGACAGATCGGTCAGCGATCCCGGGTCAGCACGGAGTAGGCCTCCTCCGGACGCACCCCGAGTTCGCTTCCGCTTCAAGGGACGGCAAAACCCGGTGGAGGTCCCGGCCCGATCCGCTCTAATCTGGCCTCCTCCTCTTCCCGGAAGGTGTGCGGATGGACGACTTCATCGCCCTGGTAGAACAGGCTCGGACGCAACCCCTGCGGGGCTGGGACTTCTCCTTCGTCAAGGGGCGCATGGTCCAAGAGGACCCGCCCTGGTCCTATGGGAATCACGCCCACTCGCTGGTGCGTGCGGCCACCGGCCCCGTACTGGATTTGGGCACCGGGGGAGGGGAGGTTCTGGCCGAACTCGCGCCGCTACCTCCGGGTTCGATCGCCACCGAGGACTGGCCGCCCAATGTCGTCGCCGCGCGCACTCGGCTCGCTTCGCTGGGGGTGACCGTGGTCAGGCCCGAGGAGAACGACGCCGTCCCGCTGCCCGATGCGCGGTTCCCCGTGGTGCTGAACCGGCACTCCTCCTACACACCCGGTGAGGTCCACCGTCTCCTGAGTCCCGGCGGACGGTTCCTGACCCAACAGGTCGGCGCCGACGACGGATTGGAGATCAACGACGCTCTGGGTCTGGCCCCGCCGGCACGGCCTGATCGGTGGGACGTGGGCGAGGCGGCGGCGGACCTGGAGCGGGCCGGCCTGGTTGTCACCACGGCCGAGGAGGCACGGTCGCCCCTGCGTTTCCACGATGTGGGCGCGCTCGTGTTCCACCTACGCCGCGTTCCCTGGCAGACACAGGATTTCGACGTCGCACGTACGTGGGAGGCCCTACGGCGTGTGCACGAACGCATCCTCGTCGAAGGTGCCCTGGTCTGCACCGCGCACCGCTTCCTGGTGGAGGCCCACCGGCCTCGAAACCGTGGAAACAGGATCAATCGGTCAGGACGCGGCGCAGCCACGGTAGCCGCTGACCCCGCGCGCTCCGGCTGAGGGCCGCGTCGGGGGCGATGGCGTCGAAGGAATGGTAGCCGCCCGGCCACACGTGCAACTCCGCCCGACCACCGGCCTTCCAGATCCGGGAGGCGTACTCGACGACCTCGTCGCGGAAGGTCTCCGCCGTCCCCACCTCCAGATAGGTCGGGGGCAGGTTCGACAGATCCTCCGCCCGGGCCGGCGCCGCGTAGGGCGAGGTGTCCGGACCGCCGTGCGCGCCTTGGAGCAGGCAGCCCCACCCGGTGTCGTTGGAGGTGCGGTCCCACGTGCCCACACCCGCCATCTGGTGGGCGGAGACCGAAGCGTTGCGGTCGTCCAACATGGGGTAGAGCAGCAGCTGCGCTCGAAGGGCCGGACCGCCGCGGTCCCGGGCGAGCAGGTTGACGGCGGCGGCCAAACCGCCCCCGGCGCTGGCGCCGCCCACCACGATGCGCTCGGGGTCCACACCCAGCTCGGCGGCGTTCTCGTGCGACCACACCAACCCCGCGTAGCAATCCTCCACCGGGGCGGGATGCGGATGCTCGGGGGCCAACCGGTAGTCCACCGACACCACGATCAGATCCAGCTCGTGCGCGATCTCCAGCAGCTCGGGGATCTCGCCGCCACGGTGGGTCCCGCCGATCATCCCGCCGCCGTGGATCCAGTACAGCGCACCGGTGGTCGCGGTGGTCTCCCTCGGCCGCCACACGAGCAACGGAACCGCGTGTCCCTCCGACCCCGGCGCGGTGTGCTCGGACTCGGTGAAGACCCCGCCCAGGGTCATGTCGGTCTCGTCCCCGGGCGCCAGACGGGCGGCGCGGACGCGCATCGCGTCGATCTGCTCCGGGCCGATGCCCGGAGGCATCTCGGCGTTGACCCGGGCCAGGGCGGGCAACAGTTCGGGGTCGAAGGGCGGGCGGGGAATGGACATCGGGGCCTTTCCGCAAAGGGATCACTGAGGTGGCGGAACCCTACCGAAAGCGACATCGGACCCCGTTCGGGGCCCCGACCCGAGCGTCGAAGTCCTCGGCCCCGACCCCTCAGCCGTTCAACGCCCGGTCGATGAGGGCGTGCACGCGCGGCACACGGTGGCGTGCGTCCTGCATCCACAGGCAGTCCTGGAGCAGCCGCACCCGCGTCCAGGCCCGAGCCCGTTCCCGGTCCAGCCCGGCGACCTCGGTGAGCAGGTCGAACCTGCGCCTGGTGGCTCGCACGGGGTCGCCGGTCTCCTCCGCCTCGGCCCAACGGTTGCGCAACGCCGGCAACAGCTCGAAACCGGGATCGCCCACCAGCGGCTTGGGGTCGATCGCCAACCAATCGCCCCGATCGGTGCCCTCCAACGGCGCGAGCACGTTCTCGTAGTGCAGGTCCCAGTGCAGGAGACGATCGCCCGGATCGGCGGACAACTCGTCGGCGATGGCCGCCCAGCGTTCCAACACCGGTCGCCAGGACTCCGCCATCCGGGCGACCCCGGCCCGCCCCCGGACGGCGATGTCGCGGGTGAGCGGCCCGAGTCCGCGCAGCCCCTCCGGCCCCGGGTGGGCGGTCAGCCGCGCCACCAGGGAACCGATGACCTCCAGGGCCGGTTCCAAGGGCTCGTCGTCCAGACGTCGACCCGCGTCGAGGGTCTCCAGCAGCATCGCCCCGGTCCGGGGGTCGTGATCGAACAGTCGGACCGCGCCGGCACCGTTCCAAGCGCGCAGGGCCAGGGGTTCCCCCTCGGTCTCGGGGTCCTGGGGCTGGATCTTGAGCACCGCCGACGTGCCGTCGGCACGACGCACCGGCACCACCAGGGCCACCGCCCCGTGCATGCTCTCGCCGGCCACGGTCAGCCCCCACCCGTCGATCCGCTCCATCGCCAGGGCGGGCAGCCGACGCGCCCACTCGGGGCCGAAGAAGGAGGTGACGGTCTCGACCAGGGCGTCCGGCACGCTGACGGGGCGGACGGAATCGTTGTCCATGGAGGTGCTCCTCGGGTCGGGTGCGACCCAGGATGGCGGGTACGGGCCCCTGCCCGCACCCGCTTCTCACCTTCCGGGCGCCGGTCGACCCGGTGACCGTCGGTCCCGTCGCAGCGCCTCGACCATCCCGCCCAGCGCCGGTTTGCCCTGGTAGTCCTCGTCGAAGGGCAGCGCCGAGTCATAGCCGGGGAACCACTCGGGGATCCACGAGTGGGCGTCGGTCACCCCCCACACGCTCACGCCCACACAACGCGACACGTCCAGGCACGCCTCCACGGCCCGCCGGTACTCCTCGGCCTGGGCGGAGATGGCCTCGTCGGTGACCGGTTCGGCGATGCGCACGTCCAGTTCGCTGATCTCCACGTCGAGCCCCAGGTCCGCGAAACGTCGCATGTTCTCGGCCAGGTCCTCGGGCACGTCGCCGTGCACGAAGTGCCCCTGGAAACCGATGCCGTGCAGCGGAACCCCCTCCTCCAACAGCCCGGAGGCCAGCTCGTACAGGGCGTCGGCCTTGTCCCCGCCGCCCTCGATCCCGAACTCGTTGATGTAGAGCTTCGCGTCGGGGTCGACCTCGTGCGCCATCCGCAGCCCCTCGGCGATGTAGTCCTCGCCGAGCGTCTGGTACCAGAGGTTGTCGCGCAGCTCGGGGCCGCCGTCCTCGAAGGGTTCGTTGATCACGTCCCAGGAGTCGATCCGCCCCTGATAGCGGCCCACCAGCGCCTCCATGTGCTCGCGCATGACCTCGCGCAGCTCGTCGGAGTCGTAGAAGCCCTGTGCCAGCCACTCGGGCTGCTGGTTGTGCCACAACAGGGTGTGTCCGCGCATGTCGAGGCCGTGGTCCTCGGCGAAGTCGACCATGGTGTCGGGGCCGCTCCAGTCGAACTCATGGCGCTCGGGCTGGACGTGCTCCCACTTCATGGTGTTCTCGGCCGTCACCGACGTGTAGTGGTCGGTGACGATGTCCTGATAGTCGGAGTCGTCCCGCAGCGGGTCGACCGCCACGGCCACGCCCAGCTTGATGCCGTGCGACTCGGCCAACCCGGGCAGGTCGCTTCCGGGTTCCTCGGCCGGCCCGGGTAGGACCAGGGCCAATACCGCCGCCACCACGAAGATCACCACGCACACCGCCCCCGCCGCGAGTAGTACACCTCGCCCGCGTGTGGCCGTGCGCCGACGCCTCTCGGTCGTCTTCCGCACCCGCCGCCTCCGCTTCCTCTACCGCTCCCCGGTGGTGACCGGGAACGTCGCCAGTCCACGAACGGTCAGTGTGTCGCGTCGGGTGGGCATCGCCGTGGGCCGCAGCCCCGGAACCCGCCGGCTCAGAGCTCGCAGGGCGATCACGCCCTCCAGCCGGGCCAACGGAGCTCCCAGGCAGTAGTGCGCCCCGCCGGAGAAGGACAGGTGCTCGGCGGCGTTGGCGCGGGTGATGTCGAAGCGGTCGGGTTCGGTGAAGTGTCCGGGGTCGCGGTTGGCGGACCCGATCAGGCACATGACCTGTTGGCCGGCGCTGATCGGAACGCCTTCGACCTCGGTGTCGTGGTGCGCCCAACGCCCGGTGAGTTGGACCGGTGAGTCGTAACGCAGAACCTCCTCCACGGCACCGCCGGCCAGTTCCGGATCGGCGACCAGACGTTCCCACTCGTGGCGGTGGCGCAACAGCGCCATCACCCCGTTTCCGATCAGGTTCACCGTGGTCTCGAACCCGGCCACCAGCAACAATCGGAACATGGCGCCCAGCTCGGTCGCGCTCATTCGTCCGTCATCATGCTGGGCGACCAGGTCGGAGAGCACGTCCTCACGCGGGTCGGCTCGACGTTCGACCATCAAACGCTCGATCAACATGTCCAACTCCGCCGTCGCCTTCTGGATCTGGCGCAGTTGACGCGCCGAACGGGCCCCGTCCAGGGCCGTGCCGATGACGTTGCCGATGCGGTCGAAATCGGCCTGATCACGTTCGGGAACGCCCAAAAGGCCACTGATCACGATGATGGGCAGGGGCTGGGCGAAGTCACGCATCAGGTCGAACTCACCGCGTTCCAGGGCGCGGTCGAGGAGATCCTCGGTGATCTTCTCGATCTCGACGCGGTACCCCTCCATCCGACGCGGGGAGAACGCCGGGCGGGCCATCTTGCGCAACCGGGTGTGGTCGGGAGGGTCTTGTTGCAGGAACGACAGATCCATCACGTTGAACTGCTCGGCGACATTGAAGTCGCCGTGTGGGCGGACCCCGAAGTCGCGACTGCGCAGGATCTTCTCGATCGCGGCGCGGGTGGTGGCGGTGAGGAAGGGCAGCCGGCTGGGGACCACCGGACCCCGCTCGCGCAGACGCCGGTAGGTGGGAAAGGGGTTCTCCCGCCAGGGCCAGTGCAGGAGCCGACTGGGATGGTCCCCGGTCTGGGCCACCACCCAGGACACGCCGTGGGCCGTGCGCAACTGGGCGTCGGTACGCAGGGTGTCGAGAGTCTTCACGGGCGCCTCATCCTGTCGGTGATGTCCTTGGACACTAAGTCGGCCTTCCCCCTCGGGCCCCTTCGCTCGCATGGTTGGCCGTGTGTGGCCAGGTGGGAACCATGGGCCCGGTCCTGCTCGTTCCCCGTGCCCTTCCACCCGTCCTGCCGGTGGCGGCGCGAACACCCTGGCCCGGCACCGGATCACACTCGTCGACGGTGGTTCGGGTGGGGGCACCACGCCCTAGACTGGGGCCTCGTTCCACATAGGACAACGCTGTACAGGCCGGAGGTAGAGGACGTTGGGGCCGCTAGAGAGCATTGATCCGGAGCGAATCGGCCGGTACCGGCTGATCGGGCGCTTGGGCGCCGGTGGCATGGGTCAGGTGTTCTTCGGACGCTCGGCCGGCGGCCGCGCCGTCGCGATCAAGCGCATTCACCCGCACCTGGCGGCGGACACCTCCTTCCGGGAGCGGTTCGCCCGCGAGGTGAACGCGGCCCGCCAGGTCAGTGGTGCGTTCACCGCACCGGTGATCGACGCCGACCCCGACGACGAGGTGCCGTGGCTGGTGACCTCCTACGTCCCCTCGCTTCCCCTGGACGAGGCCGTGGAGGCGCACGGCCCGCTACCGGAGGCATCGGTGCGGGTGCTGGCGGCCGGTCTGGCCGAGGCGCTGGTCGAGATCCACCGGGTGGGGTTGATCCACCGCGACTTCAAGCCCGGCAACGTCCTGCTGGCCGAGGACGGGCCGCGGGTGATCGACTTCGGGATCGCGCGGGCCACCGACGGCACCGCCGCCACCCAGTCGGTGATCGGCACCCCGGGCTTCATGAGCCCCGAGCAGGTCCAGGGCGAGCCGCTCACCCCCGCCAGCGACCTGTTCGCCTACGGGGCGGTACTGGCCCACGCGGTCTCGGGGGGCGGGCCCTTCGGCGAGGGCAACATGCCCACCATGGTCATGCGCATCATCAGTAAGGAACCCGACCTGTCGGGTGTGCCCGAGTCGCTACGGCACCTGTTGGCGGCCTGCCTGTCCAAGGACGCCAAGGGTCGCCCGAGCCCCGGCGAGATCCTGGACTACCTGGGCGACGTGCACGTCGGCCAGGCCTGGCTCCCGCCCGCGGTGATGATGGGCGTGCAGGAACAGGTGGCCAAGATCAACAAGGCCCTGGCGACTTCGCCCGTCGATCCCGGTGCCACCGGTGATCACCAGCGCACCGAGGGGCTGGGCGCCGGAGGCGCCGCCGCCCTGGGCGGGGTGGCCGGTGCGGCCGCCGGAGCCGCCGCGGCCGGCGCGCTGAGCGATGACCAGTCCACCCGGGTGGCCCCCGCGAGCGGACAGGGGCAGGACCCCTCGGCCGGGGCGACCTCGGTCCTGGGGAACCAGGGGCAGCAGACCGGTCAGGGCTACCAGCCCACCCAGCAATATCAGCAGGGTTACCAGCCCACCCAGCAGTTCCCGGGCACTCAGCAGCAGCCCGGCGGCCCTCCGGCCACCGGGGGCTACGACGCCACGCGGCAGCACCAGCAGCCCGGGGGAGACGACCCCTACGCGGACCTGTACGGGGAGCGACGTGGGGCGACCGACCCGCGCCAGGACCAGCGGAGGCAGGCCGAGGAACAGCGTCGCCGGCAGATGGAGCAGCAACGCCGGCAGCAGGAGGAGCAACAGCGCGCCCGGCAACAGGGTGAGGAGCAGCGGCGCCGCCAAGAGGCCGAACGTGCCCATCGTGACCGGATGCGCGCCGAACAGGACGCGGCCCGTCGGGCGCAGTCGGAGGCCCGCCGCGCGGACCAGCCCGGCCTGTGGGGCTTCGTCAAGGTGTTGCCGCTGTTGATCCTGCCGCTGATCCAGATCCCGCTGGGCTACGGGGCGGCGCTGGGGTGGTCGTGGTTCACCACCGAGACCGACGTGTGGACGGGTGCCTCGTACTACTTCGAGCCTTGGAGCATGGACTCCTTCTGGCACGCGACCATGCTGGGCTACTTCATCCTGAACAACCTGGTGGCGCTGGAGTTCCTGGTGCGCTCGCTGCGGACCTCGTACGTGACCGGCGCGGTGCTGGCGATGGGGGTCATCGCGGCGACCAACGGGCTGCTGTACAGCTTCGGTTTCTGGGCCTGAGGCCCGGTACCGGACAGAATCGAACCGGCCGAAGGGGGGGGCGGGGGACCGAAACGGTCCCCCGCCCCCACTTATTGGTGTGATCAGTCGGTGTCAACGCAGCTCGTGATGGTTCCGGCGCTGAGTGTCCAGTTAACTTAACGTGTGCTCAGTTGAGCTGTGAGTGAAAGATCAGCCCGAAACCCTATTGTGGCGGGGTTTTTCTCTTGTTAAGTTGCACCACAAGCGCCATGGGAACGCTCCCAAATCGTGTTCTCGCGAATGGTAGTCACAAAGACCGACGGAGAAGCACAGTGCACCGACCCCGCTCACTGGTGTCCCTGGCGGCTTTCGCCCTGACCCTTCCCCTCTTGGCCCACGCCGCCCCCGCCGCGGCCGAGACCGGGTTGCACGTCGACGACCAGGGTCGCTTGACCCACGCCGACGGCACCGACCTGATCATGCGGGGTGTCAGTCACCCCCACGCCTGGTTCACCGACCGCACCCCCACCGCCCTGGCCGACATCGCCGGACTGGGCGCCAACACCGTGCGCGTCGTCCTCAGCAGCGGCGACCGCTGGGACCGCACCGACGAAGGCCAGATCCAGGACCTCGTCGCCCAGTGCGCCGACCTGGGCCTGGTGTGCGTGCTGGAGGTCCACGACACCACCGGCTACGGCGAAGAGCCCGAGGCCGCCACCTTGGACCAGGCCGTCGACTACTGGCTCGACGTCCAGAGCGCCCTCGACGGCGCCGAGGACCACATCATCGTCAACATCGGCAACGAGCCCTACGGCAACGACGAGGCCACCAACCAGTACTGGGCCGCCGACACCTCCGACGCGATCGTGCGCCTGCGCGAGGCCGGCCTCGACCACATGCTGGTCGTGGACGCCCCCAACTGGGGCCAGGACTGGCAGGGCTCCATGCGCGAGTCCGCCCCCGAGGTCGCCGACGTCGACCCCCACGACAACACCGTCTTCTCCATCCACATGTACGGCGTCTACGAACAGGAGTCGACCGTCGTCGACTACCTGGAGCACTTCACCGACGCCGGACTGCCCCTGATCATCGGCGAGTTCGGCCACGAGCACAGCGACGGCGACCCCGACGAGGACGCCATCATGGCCCACGCCGACCGCCTGGGACTCGGCTACATCGGCTGGTCCTGGAGCGGCAACAGCGGCGGCGTGGAGTACCTCGACATCGTCGAGGACTTCGACGCCGACCGGATCACCGAATGGGGAGAGCGCCTCTTCCACGGCCCCAACGGCATCGCCACCGGCGGCTGAGGAACGCGCTCCGTTCACCACCGAACCCCGCGTACCCCCCTCGAAAGGACACCCCCCATGAGAACCCTCGCCAGGACCGGAGCTCTCACCGCCTCGGCCGCCCTCGTCGGCGGCCTGGCCCTGACTCTGAGCGCGGAGTCGGCCGAGGCGCACGGCGCCTTCACCTACCCGGCCAGCCGTACCTACGCCTGCTATGCCGATGGCATCGAGGGCGGCCAGGGCGGCAACGTCGAACCCACCAACCCCGCCTGCGCCGACGCCTTGGACGAGGGCGGCAGCTACCCGTTCTGGAACTGGTTCGGCAACCTGATCAGCGACGCCGACGGCCGGCACCAGGAGGTCGTGGCCGACGGTGAGCTGTGCGGGCCCACCCCCGACTTCGCCGCGTTCAACGCGGTGCGCTCGGACTGGCCCACCACGTCGCTGCCCTCGGGCCAGACGGTCGAGTTCCACCACAACGCCTGGGCCCACCACCCCGGCACCTTCTACACCTACGTCACCAACACCGGCTGGTCACCCGACTCCCCGCTGAACTGGTCCGACCTGGAGCTGATCAGCGAGGTCACCGACCCGCCGCTGAGCGAGGGCGGGGTCGAGGGCGCCGAGTACCGCTGGGACGTCGACCTGCCCGAGCGCTCGGGGCAGCACCTCGTCTATGTGGTCTGGGAGCGCTCCGACAGCCCCGAGGCCTTCTACAACTGCTCCGACGTGGTCTTCGACTAGGTAGCGTCCGGATCCCGTCGGATCCCGTCGGTTCAAGACCCTCTCCGGAGGGTCGGGGCCCGGTCTCGCAGGAGGAGGCCGGGCCCCGACCCGTGCCGGGCGCGGGCGCCTCAGCGGCCCCGGGGGGCTTGGCCGAGCAGGTGGATCAGGGCGCGGCGGGCCGAGTCCACGTGCTCCTCGGCGGCCCGGGCCAGTGCCTCGCTGGGGCCACGACTCATCAGGCGCACCAGTTCGTGGTGTTCGCCGACCAACAGGTCGCGGTAGTGGGCCTGGTCGTGTTCGATGCGGGTGAGCTGGATCAGGCGCACCTGGGAGCGCACGCCGTGCCAGGCGTCGGTGAGACGGCTGTTGTCGGCGATGGCGTAGACACGGTCGTGGAAGGCCAGGTCCAGGGCGATCAGCGTCAGTCCGTCGGCGTCGCCCTCCAAGGCCCGCCCCATGGCCTGGACCAGTGATTCCAGTTCGGCCAGCTGGGCCGGGACGATGCGGGAGGCGGCGCTGAGGGTGGCCAGCCGGTCCAAGGCGGCCCGCACGGTGTAGACCTCGTCGACGTCCCGGGAGCGCAGGTCCATCACCCGAGCGCCGCGGTGCCACTCGCTGCGCACGAGCCCCTCGCGTTCGAGGACGGCCAGTCCCTCGCGTACCGACCCGCGACTCACGTCCAGGGAGGCGGCCAGTTCGACCTCGCGCAGGGGAGAGCCGGGGGAGACCCGTCCGTCGAGGATGGACTCCCGAATACGGTCGGCCGCCTCGTGGGCCAGGCCTCGCCTGCGGACTCGTCGCATTCCGCTGTTACCGCCATCGTCTCGTGCCACGTCGCAAAAGTGTACGGCGTACGCGACCGTGGACACGAATCTTTCGGGTCTCAGTACCGCTTCGATGTACAAATGTTGACATTGGGACAACACAGGGTCGAATATGGGGCCCCGTACGGGGTTTCGACTCCGTGGTCCGGGTCCCGTCCTGACCCGGACCACGGGCTCTTCGATTCTCTCAGGGCGCCCCGGCCCTTCTTGACGCCCGCGCTCGTTCGCGGCGCCCATTCCTCTCGCGCGCCCCTCCGAAGGTGCTGCCCAGGCTCGGTCATCCGACCTTTTCGCTGTTCACGTGTCTGAAATGTGCCTCATGCACGCCTTGACCTGGTGATCGGGATCACTTATGTTCACTTTAAGAACACGTGTTCGCAAAGCGTACATCCCTGTGTGTCGCGCCCCCTGTTGGAGATCCCATGCGTCTGTCCCCGGCACTCGCGGTCGCCGCCTCCGCCGCGCTCCTGGCCACCGCGGCCTGTTCCCCCTCCGAGGAGGGCACGAACGAAGGAGAGCTCACCACCGTCACCGCCGGCGTCATCCCCATCGTGGACGTCGCGCCCATCTACCTGGGTGTCGACCAGGGGTTCTTCAGCGACCGCGGCATCGACCTGGAACTGGAGTCCGGTTCCGGCGGCGCCGCCATCGTCCCCGGTGTCATCAGCGGCGAGTTCGACTTCGCCTTCAGCAACGTCGTCTCGCTCATCGTCGCCCGCGAACAGGGCCTGCCACTGACCGCGCTCACCAACGGCGTCACCAGCGCCGGTGAACAAGGCGCCGACTTCGGCGGCGTGTTCGTCCTCGACGACAGCGACGTCAACGGCGCCGCGGACCTCGAAGGTCTGACCGTGGCCGCCAACAACCTCAACAACATCGGCGACACCACCGTCCGCCAGTCCGTGCGCGCCGACGGCGGCGACCCCACCGCGGTCGACTTCGTCGAACTGCCCTTCCCCGACATGCCCGCCGCACTGGAGACCGGCCAGATCGACGCCGTGTGGGCCGTGGAACCGTTCGCCTCCACCATCCGCGAGGCCGGACACCGCGAGATCGCCTCCAACTTCGTCGACACCCACCCCGACCTGTCCGTGGCCGCGTACTTCACCGGTGAGGACCGCCTGGCCCAGGACCCCGAACTCTTCGCCGACATCACCGCCGCGCTGGAGGAATCCCTGGCCTACGCCGAGGACAACCCCGACGAGGTCCGACGCATCCTCGGCACCTACACCGAGATCGACGAGCAGGTCATCGAACAGATGGTCCTGCCCCGATTCCCCGCGCAGATCAACGACGAATCCGTCCAGACCCTGGCGGATCTGATGGTCACCGACGGCCTCATCGACTCCGAACCCGACCTGGACGCGCTCCTTCCCTGATCCCCTGAACCACCCCCCGCCCCGCTGCCAGTGTCCCCGTCCCTGTCCCTGTCCCTGGAGAGAACACATGACCGCGAACAAGACCAGCCTGGGGGTGCTCGCCGCCGGCGCCGCACTCACCCTGACCGTCACCGCCTGTGGCGGCGAGACGGACAGCGCCGCCGACGAGGGTGGACTCACCCCCGTCAGCGTGGGCGTACTGCCGATCACCGCGGTCGCCCCGCTCTACCTCGGCGTGGAACAGGGCCTCTTCGAAGAACAGGGCTTGGACGTGACCATCGAGACCGGCGGCGGTGGCGCCACCACCGTGCCCCGCGTGGTCAGCGGCGAACTCGACTTCGCCTTTGGCAACCTGGCCTCCGTCATCATCGCCCGCGAACAGGGCCTGCCCCTGACCCTGGTCGCCAACGGCATGACCACCACCGGCGACGCCGCCACCGACTACAGCGCCCTGGTCGTTCCGCCCGACAGCGACGTCACCGGAGCCGCCGACCTGGACGGCGCCACCGTGGCCATCGACAACCTCAACAACATCGGTGACACCTCCGTGCGCAACTCGGTGCGCGTGGACGGCGGCGACGCCACCGACCTCGAATTCATCGAACTCGCCTTCCCCGACATGCCCAGCGCACTGAGCAACGGCCAGGTCGACGCCGCCTGGGTGGTCGAGCCCTTCCTGACCATCGCCCTGGAACAGGGCGCCACCGAGATCGCCGGCAACTTCGTCGACCTGCACGAGGACCTGTCCGTGGCCGCGTACTTCACCGGCGAGGAACTCATCCAAGGGGACCCCGAGACCGTCGACGCCTTCAGCGAGGCCATGGACGCCTCCCTGACCTACGCCGAGGACAACCCCGAGGAGACCGCCCAGATCCTCACCACCTACACCGAGATCGACGAGGCGATCATCGACGACCTGCGCTGGCCGCGCTTCCCCACCGACATCGACGGTGACGCCGTGGCCACCCTCGCCGACCTGATGGTCACCGACGGCATCATCGACGCCGATCCCGACCTGGACACCCTCATCCGATGAGCACCGCCACCACGACGGCCCCGACCCCGGGCGGCACCCGCCGCCCGGGCGCTCGGGCGCGCACCGCACCCAACCGGCCCCTGCTTGGCCTCCTGGGCATCGCCGCCTTCCTCCTGCTGTGGGAGGCCACACCCCGCCTGGGAGTAGTGCCCGAACGCTACTTCCCGCCCGTCTCCGAAGTCCTGCTCACCCTCGCCCAACGCGCGCTCACCGCCCCGTTCTGGGAGGCCGTGGGACACACCCTGTACGGATGGGCCCTGGGTCTGGCCATCGCCTTCGTCGCCGCCGTCCTCCTGGGCTTCGCCCTGGGAGCGGCACCGCGCGTGCGGGCCTTCACCACCTCCACCGTCGACTTCCTACGCCCCATCCCGTCGGTGGCGCTCATCCCGCTGGCCGTGCTCATGTACGGCACCGACATCCGCTCCACCCTGCTCCTGGTGATCTACGCCTGCTTCTGGCTCATCTACATCCAGGTGCTCTACGGGGTGGCCGACGTCGACCCGGTCGCCGAACAGACCGCCCGCTCCTACGGACTGGGCCGCCTGGCCCGCATCCGCTACGTCGTGTGGCCCACCACGCTGCCCTACCTGATGACCGGGCTGCGCCTGGCCGCCGCCGTCGGGCTCATCCTGTCCATCACCGCCCAGCTCATCATCGGCTCACCCGGCATCGGACAACAGATCACCACCGCCCAACAGGGCAACGCCATCGCCCTGGTCTACGCCTGGATCATCGCCACCGGCATCCTCGGCGTGGTCATCAACATCGGTGTGCGCGCCCTGGAACGCCGCGTCCTGCGCTGGCACACCTCGGTGCGCGGGGAGGCCGACACATGAGCCGCACCACCCTCGGCCAGGCACAGCCCACGCCCGAGAACACCCACACCCCGTCTCCCAAGGCGGACCCGACCGAACAGGAGAGCCCCGTGGCCCGCACCCGGCGGCGCCGCCCCGGCAACCGCGGACCGGCCGGAGCGGCCCTGCGCACCGCGCACGTCCTGCTCCTGCCCGCCGTGCTCATCGGCGTGTACTGGGCCTTCACCGCACAACCCGGCGCCGGCTTCTACACGCCCACCCCGGCCGCCATCGGTACGGCCTTCGTCGAACTGTGGTTCTCCGACCGCTTCTTCGTCGACGTCCTGCCCAGCCTGGGACGCCTCGCCGTCGGCTTCGCCCTGGCCGCCCTCATCGGAGTCGGCCTCGGCGTCCTGCTGGGCCTGGACGCCCGCGTACGCGCCACCATCGAACCCGTCCTGGAGTTCCTGCGCGCCATCCCGCCGCCCGTCCTGGTGCCGCTGATGATCATGCTCGCCGGCATCGACGACACCATGAAGATCACCGTCATCGTCTTCGGGTGCGTGTGGCCCATCCTGCTCAACACCGTCGAAGGCGTGCGCGCCGTCGACCCCGTCCTGTCCGACACCGCGCGCTGCTACGGCATCACCGGCACCACCCGCCTTCGCGTGCTCATCCTGCGCTCGGCCAGCCCTCAGATCATGGCCGGTCTGCGCCTGGCACTGGCCCTGGCCATCATCCTCATGGTCATCAGCGAGATGTTCGCCAGCTCCAGCGGCCTCGGCTTCGCCATCGTGCAGTTCCAACGCACCTTCGCCATCCCCGAGATGTGGGCCGGCATGGTCCTGCTCGGCATCATCGGTTTCGTGCTGTCGTCCCTGTTCGAACTCGTCGAAGGTCGCGTCCTGGGCTGGTACCGCGGCCTGCGCGCCGCACACCGGGGAGAGTGACTCATGACCACCACCCACGAACACACCCCGCACCACCTGGGAGAACGCTCCGCCATGCTCAAGGTCACCGGTCTGCAGAAGATCTACAACGGGGGCGCCACGGCGGTGGAGGCCGTGCGCGACCTGACCTTCGAACTCGCCGAAGGTGAACTGGTCTGCCTCGTGGGGCCCTCGGGCTGCGGCAAGACCACCCTGCTCAAATGCATCGCCGGGCTCATGGCCCCCACCGACGGCACCGTCGAACTCGCCGGACAGCCAGTGCTCTCACCCCCACCGGGCATGGCCGTGGTCTTCCAGGAATACGGGCGCAGCCTCTTCGCCTGGATGAGCGTGAGCGACAACGTCGAACTCCCGCTCAAGGAGAAGAAGCTTCCCAAGGCCCGCCGAGCCGAGCTCGTCGCCGAATCACTCGCCGCGGTCGGCCTGACCGAATTCGCCGACGCCTACCCCTGGCAGCTCTCCGGCGGCATGCAACAGCGCGTGGCCATCGCCCGCGCCGTCGCCTACGAGCCGCAGGTACTGCTCATGGACGAACCCTTCGCCGCCGTGGACGCCCAGACCCGCGCCGACCTGGAGGACCTGGTCCGCGAACTCTGGAAGCGCCTGGGCGTGACCGTCCTGTTCGTCACCCACGACATCGACGAAGCCGTCTACCTGGGCGAACGGGTACTGGTGCTGTCCAACTCACCTACAGTCGTCCAGGACGACATCACCGTCGACCTGCCCGCCGAACGCGACCAGCTCACCACCCGCCAGGACGAACGCTTCACCCAACTGCGCGCCCACGTCTACGCCCAGATCCAACAGGCCAAGAAGGGCACCACCGCGCCCGCCGCCTAGAGCCTGCCCCCTCTGAACGGCCGCATCACCAACGAAACACAAGGAGCCCACCGTGAGCCTGCTCGACGTCGACAAGTTCACCTCCGCCGTCTTCACCGGCACCTGGACCCCCGCCAAGGGAGGCGACACCGAGGTCGTCTCACCCTCTTCGGGGACCGTCCTGGGCCGCATCGGCATCGCCGACGCCGACGACGTCCACGAGGCCGCAGAACGCGCCGCCAAGGCCCAGGTCGCCTGGGCCGCCACCTCCTTCGAGGAACGCGCCGCCATCCTGCGCCGCGCCGGAGACATCCTCAACGCCCACGCCGAGGAGATCTCCTACTGGCTGAGCCACGAAGGCGGCGCCGCCGCCGGCATGGCCGGCTTCCAGGTACACGTGGCCTCCGAGGAGTGCTACGAGGCCGCCGCCCTGGCCTCCCAACCGCACGGCGAGATCCTGCGCACCGCCAAGCCGCGCCTGAGCTTCTCCCGCCAGGTGCCCGTGGGCGTGGTCGGCGTCATCGCACCCTTCAACGTCCCGCTCATCCTGGGCATCCGCTCCGTGGCACCGGCGCTGGCCGTGGGCAACTCCGTCATCCTCAAGCCCGACCCGCGCACCGCCGTCTGCGGCGGCGCGGTCCTGGCCGAGGTGTTCCGCCAGGCCGGGGTGCCCGAAGGCGTCTTCCAGGTGCTGCCCGGCGGCGCCGAGGCCGGCCAGGCCCTGGTCGCCACCCCGCCCGTGCGCGTCATCTCCTTCACCGGATCCACACCCGCCGGCCGCAAGGTCGGCGAGGCCGCCGCCCGTCACCTCAAGCGCGCCCACCTGGAGCTGGGCGGCAACTCGCCCCTGGTGATCCTGGACGACGCCGACGTGGACGCCGCCGCCTCCATCGGCGCCTGGGGCTCCTTCCTGCACCAGGGCCAGATCTGCATGACCACCGGCCGCCACCTGGTGCACGAGGCGATCGCCGACGCCTACGTCGAAAAGCTCGCCGCCAAGGCCGAGGCCCTGGTGGTGGGCAGCACCGAACAGGACGGCTCCGCCCTCGGTCCCGTCATCGACGCCGGCCAGCGCGACAAGATCCACGGACTGGTGACCGGCAGCGTCGAGGCCGGGGCACTCCTGCGCGCCGGCGGCACCTACGACGGCCTGTACTACCGGCCCACCGTCCTGGACCACGTCACCCCGACCACCGAGGCCTACGCCGAGGAGGTCTTCGGCCCCGTCGCCCCGGTGGCGCGCTTCTCCACCATCGACGAACTCGTCGAGCTGGCCACGAGCACCGAGTACGGACTGTCCCTGGGCGTGATCACCACCAACCCCATGCGCGGGCTGGAGATCGCCGACCGCATCCCCAGCGGCATCGTGCACATCAACGACCAGACGGTCGACGACGAGGCGGTGGCGCCCTTCGGTGGGGTGGGCGACTCGGGTACGGGCTCGCGCTTCGGTGGCACCCGCGCCAACCTGGAGGCCTTCACCGAGACCCAGTGGGTGACCATGCAGGCCGACCCCGCCCGCTACCCCTTCTAGGCCGGCCGGGTCGTTTCGGGGCCCGACCGGGCCCCGAAACGACCCGCGTTACCCGCGTTACCCGTGCTGACCACGGATCCCGTCGAGGAGGAAGGCGGTGCGGCGGTCGTACGCCTCCCGGGACGGGCGGGTGCCGTGTTTGAGGGCGAGCGCGTTGTCGACGATGAGCGCGTGGAGGTCGTCCGTCGTGAACCCGAATCGCAGGGTTCCACAGGCGTGACCCGCCGCGACGAGTTCGTCGTTGATCTCTCCCGCTGCCCGACAGATGTCCATGAGCTGTTCTGAGTGGGGATATTCCTGCAGCAGGACGTCGTTGGCGGTGGGTTGGCGGTACTGGAGATCGCGGATCGCGGTGAGGTAGTACGCGACCCGTTCTCCAGCTCCTTCGAGGGAGCGCGCGTGATCGATGACGGCGTGGAGCTCGTTCGCGACGACCTCTTCGATGACGGCTTCGATGAGTCCGACCCGGCCGCCGAACCGGTTGAAGATGGTGCCCTTGCTCACCCCAGCCGCCCTGGCCACCTCTTCCAGCGGCACACTCAGGCCCCGCCCCTGGAAGGCGTCGATCGCGGCACGGCGGATCTGCTCAGTGTTGCGCCGGGCGTCCGCGCGCAGCCGAGGTTTCGCGGGTGTCCCACCTGTCATGGTCCCTACCGTCCCTCGCTACCGCCAGCGTAATTTGACTCGTGAGGTCAGGTTATCTACCGTCGACGACGGATGCGAAACTGACCCCACTGGTCAACTTGCGTGACGGTGTGCCACCGAGGCGCACGCCAGTGCGGGCACACAGGGAAGGGCCGCGAACATGATCGTCGTCACCGGTGCCACCGGCTCCCTCAACGGGGCCACCGTCGAGCACCTCCTCAAGCGCCTGCCGGCCGAGCGGATCGGCGTCAGCGTGCGCGACGTCGCCAAGGCGCGGCACTTCGCGGACCGCGGTGTGCGCGTACGACAGGCCGCCTACGATGACCCGGCCGCGCTGCGCCACTCCTTCGCCTGCGCCGACCAGGTGCTCCTGGTCTCCGGCAACGACCCGACGGCCGACATGGTGGGCCTGCACCGCAACGCGATCGAGGCGGCGGTCGCGGCCGGCGCTCGGAGGATCCTGTACACGAGCCAACAGGGCGCCGCGGCCGAGGGCCCCTACCCCCCGGCGGCCATCCACGCCGCCACCGAGGAGATCCTCGCCGGTTCGGGGGCCGGGTGGACCTCCTTGCGTTACGGCTTCTTCGGGCACGACTTCGAAGCCCTGCTCGGGCCCTGGCGACGAACCGGGGCGATCGCCGCCCCGGCCGACGGGCCCGTCCCGTGGACCGCCCCCGCCGACCTGGCCGAGGCCGCGGCGGTCGTTCTCTCCGGTGACCGCTCCTTCGACGGGGCCATCACCCTGATTTCCGGCGAGGCCGTCACCCTCGACGACTTCGCCGCTCACGTCTCCCGACTCAGTGGCCGCACCATCGAACGCGTCGTCGTGGACGACGAACAGTGGGTCGCCGATCAGGTGGCCAACGGTGTTCCGGAGCAGGCGGCCCGCTTCATGCTCACCATGTTCCGCGCGACCCGCGAGGATTACTTCGCCGAACGGGATCCGCTGTTGGCCGAACTCCTCGGTCGTGAACCCCGAGGCGTCGCCGACCAACTCGCCGACCAACTCGCGGAGCACATCGACGCCTGAAGGGCTCGGGCGACCGATCGAGGGCGAGCGCCACGGGATTCCTCGGCCCCGGACATGGGCGCCGAAAAAGGACTCACCGTCGTGGGGGAGCCTCCCGAGGAGACCATTCCGGACGATGATCGGGGTGATCGGAGAACGGAAGGGCGAGCAGGGGAAGAATGAATTCCTCGTACTCGCGGAGCAGGATCTCCCTTTCCGGATGTTCGACCATATCGGCGTGGAGCAGTTCGTACTGTTCGAGGAGACGCCGGGTGGACTCCAGGGTCCGGAGTGCGTGCGCGGGGTCGTTCCGGGTGATGTGCTCCGAGCGCGCGCGGTCGACCCGCGCGTCTTCTCCTGAGGTCGGCGTCACGGTGGCACCATCGGCGGACTCCACGCGGTCCGGCCGCGCGGACCACGTTCGCGCGGCGGAGGAGGCCCCCGCGGCCAGCGCGCCCCGCCACCCTTCATCCGTGCGCGCCCACAGGAACGAGAGCAATGCGTCCAACGAATCCCCCTGATCGTTCCGGTGTTCCCCGATGGCTTCGTGCGTCGGGGAACACCGGACCATTCTTCGAAAAATCCTACAGCGGGTGTTCGGAGTCACTTCGATCGGAGGTGGGGTCCAGGGGTGACTCCTTCTGCCGCGACCCGGGTTCGATTCCTTCGGTTCGCGAGACCCGCTCCCCGCTCGACCTCACGGCCAGGGCCACCGCGCCCATCACCGTCAGCACGACCACGAGCCCGCCCCAGACCATGGGCTGAGTGATGAGCATGTCCCCGGACTCCTGCCCGGGGGTCCTGCCGCCGTCCCGGCCGGTGACCGTGACCAGCAGGACCACGACCACACCGGCCGCCGCCAGCAGCCGACCGCCCAGCCGCAGCAGGGGACCGGCGCCACCGCCGAGTTCGGTGCGGGTGAGCCTCTCCTCGCGTCGCAGCGGTGTCAGCAGCCGGGCCAGGAACAGCAGGGCCACCGGAAGTTGAAGGCCCCACACGAGGGTGCGGAACCAGCCGTCGAACCACACGTTGGTGCCGTACAACAGGGTGTGCCACGCGCTCAGGACGTAGACCAGGATGACGAACCGGTGCAGCACCCGCCACAGGCGCGAACCCGTCCACGCCCGAATGTAGAACGACAGCCCCAGGGGGATCGCCAGGTAGAGGGCGATCAGGCCGAGGAGGATGGCGACCTGGCCGGTGCCGGTCGCGTACCCGCCGGGGACGAAGACGTCGACGAAGGCCGACCACACCAGCCGTCCCGAGGACAGGCCGTCCTCGTTCTGGCGGAGCAGTTCCAGGAAGAACGCCAGGGCGTGGGCGAACATCAGTCCGATGGTGGTGATGCTGGTGACCCGGTGCCAGAGCTCCAGGCGGGCGTGGGAGACCGGCGACCACGACACCGGCCGGGTCGAGCGCAACAGCCCGAGCATGACGGTGATCCACGCCCACAGCATCGCCGACCAGCCGAAGGCCTGGCACGCCCAGTACAGCCAGTACATCCGAGCGTCGGCCAGGTAGGGCATGACCTCCAGGGTCGCCGAGGTGCCGTCGTCGATGCGCCGGTACAGGACCACGAAGATCACCGCGGTCACCACCAGGGCGGCGGTGGAGTCGAGGAGCAGAGTGCGCAGGTCTGCGCGCAGCGTCCGGCGGTCGAGCCGGGGTCGCGGTCTGGCGGGGGAGGACATCACGGCTCCAGGTGAGGGGTGGGGATATCCGGTTCCGAGGAAGGGGAGGGTGACCGGGGGAACACGGACCGAAGTGGAACGCTAGCGGAAAGTCGACGTCGAGCCCAGGCCTGTTGAGTGCTCAATCATCGTTGTTCGGGCAGCATGGTTCCTGTGAGCTGGGAAAATATCATGCAAGCGCTTACCAAGAAGAAAGCGCTTGCCAGGCTTTGGGGTGGGTGCGCCTACTCGCCGGAGCAGGTCTCGATGTCATCCCACCCCAGATCGGTTCGGCGCCAGCTCGAAGTGTCGTGGAAATCGATGGTCTCGTTGTCCACGGTGACACCGCCGTCGTCGTAGTGGCCGACGCGTTGGTCGACCCCACCGTCGCCCGCGGTCTGGAAAACCTGGAGTTCGGCTCGGCCGTCACCGTTCTGGTCACCGGCCCGTATCCCGTACACGAACCCCTTGAAGTCGATGCGAAGGGGGCCGACCCTCTCGCTGGTCAGGTCGCGGGACAGTGGTCCGAAGTGCACCTCGTGGATCGGCATGTCCTCCACCGGGTCATCGCCCGAGTGCGGCGCCGACCAGAACAGGGCCAGATCGACGTGGCCGTCGCCGTCGAAGTCCCCGAGCGTGCCCCGTGTCTCTCGGTCCGGATCGTCCACGCGCACGATGCCCACCAGACGGGACAGGGTGTCGTGGAGGTCGGTCCGCCAAGCGTCGCCGCCGCCCTCGACGGTGATCACGCCTTCTCGATCCGGGTCGCGGACCTCGTCCAGGTGGCCGTCGCCGTCCACGTCGGCGTGCAGCACCGTGCCCTCGGATTCGGAGCACACCGCCATCGGGGCGTGGTCCCAAGGTCCCGGCGCCGCGGGGGCGGGTGCGAGGGCGAACCAGGCGATGGTGAACACGACGGCTGTGGCGGTGACGGCAGCGATGATCTGAAGGGGGCGGCGGTGTCGCTCCGAAAAGGGGCGTGAGTCGCCGACTCCGGGGGTTCGGGGATCTCGGGGAGTCGACATTCCGACACCGTAGACCGACGGGGAGGTCACCTCAACCCATCTTCCTCCCCATGCCCGCGCCGGGTCACGGCGATCCCGTGGGGCGAGTTCGTGGGGCCTGGTCCGGCCAGCGTCGAAAGGCGCTGATGCTCGCGCCCGGCCACCACGCGGCCGCCCCTACGATCGAGCGCATGACGAAAGAGCACCCCCGGTCCTTGACCTCCCTCGAACGGCGCCTGGACACGTGGGCGAACAGGCGACTGGAAGCCCTCCAAGGACGTGTGGGCGGGGGAGTGCTGGAGTTCGTCGTCTTCACCCTCAAGCAGGCCTGGGCGTGCGTCTTCGGCGCCGCCATGCTCGTCCTGCTGATCGCCACCCACCTGTGGTATCCCGAGAGCGTCGCGCTCTCGCGCAGCGATGCCCTGGTCATCGGAGCGGTCGCCATCCAGGCGCTCATGCTGATCCTGCGCCTGGAGAGTGGACGCGAGCTCTGGGTGATCGTGCTGTTCCACCTGGTCGGCACGGCCATGGAGATCTTCAAGACGTCCGTGGGTTCCTGGGAGTACGGCGGCGACGGGCTGCTGTGGATCGCCGGGGTACCGCTGTATACCGGGTTCATGTACGCCGCCGTGGGCTCGTACATGGTGCGCGTGTTCCGCCTGTTCGACCTGCGTTTCGACCACTACCCGCCGCGTTGGGCCACCGCCCTGCTGGGCCTGGCGATCTACCTCAACTTCTTCGGCCACCACTACCTGTTCGACACCCGCTGGGTGCTGCTGGTCCTCATCGTGGCCCTGTACCTGCGCTGCACCATGCACTTTCGCAACCACCGATCCCGCCCCTGGCGGCGCATGCCCATCCTGGTCGCGTTCGGCGGCGTGGCCTTCTTCATCTGGATCGCCGAGAACATCGCCACCGCCGCCGGATCCTGGCTCTACCCCCACCAGGCCGACGGCTGGCAGATGGTCTCCCCGGCCAAACTGGTCGCCTGGCTGCTGCTGATGATCATCTCCGTGGTGCTGGTGACCTTCGTCTACCGCCCCCGCCCCCTGCACATCCCACCGCAGGACCACCAACTTACCCGGTGAGGCCGTGGCCACCCCGACGGACTCAGGCGGGAGCAGTCCCTTCGTGGCCCAGGGTTCCTCGCTCTCGCAACAGGCCGTGGGCGAAGTCGATCGCCTCGGGGGTGCTGCCGAACACCGACCCCCGCTCGAACAACCGGGCGACCGCCCCCAGCGAGGTCAAAGCCCGCGTGTGGTCGGCCCGCACCCCCGAGAGCAGCACGGTGATGCCGCGTCGTTCCAAGCGCTCGATCGCGTCGCCCAACACCAACGCCCCGGTGGCGTCCACCGTGCTGACCCGCGACATCCGCAGGATCACCACGGACACGTCGGCCACCTCGGTCAACTCCAACAGGAACCGGTGCGCTCCAGCGAAGAACAGCGGCCCGTCCAGCCGGTAGGCCACGATGTGCTCGTCCAACAGGGCGCGTTCGCGCACACCGTGGTCGCCGGACGGCCCCTGGGACAACTCCACCCGGTTCAGGCGGGCATCGCGCGCCACCGCGCGCAGGGCCAGGAACGCGGTGACCGCCATCCCCAGCAGTACCGCCGTGACCAGATCCAGGGCCAGGGTGGCCACCGCGGTCAGCACCAACACCACGGCGTCGCCCCGAGTGGAACGCATCATCGCGCGCACCGACCCCACTTCGACCATCCGCACGGCCGTGGCCAACAGGACACCGCCCAGCGCGGCCATCGGCACCATCCCCACCAACGGGGCGGCGAGCAGCACCACGACGGCCAACACCAGGGCGTGCGAGGCCGCGGCCAGACGACTGTTGGCACCCGAACGCACGTTCACGGCCGTTCGCGCGATCGCGGCGGTCGCCGGCACACCACCGAAGATCGGCGCGACCAGGTTGGCCACGCCCTGCCCGAAGAGTTCGCGGTCGGGGTCGTGCCGTTCGTCGACGCGCATCCCGTCGGCCACCGTGGCCGACAGCAACGACTCCAGCGCGGCCAGCGCCGCCACCGCCAGGGCCGCGCTCGTCAGCGGTCCCACGGCGGAAGGGTCCAGGAACGACAACGAGGGCGCGGGCAGACCCGTGGGCAGGGCGCCGATCGTGGGCGTGGACAACGGGGTCAGGTGCACCAACAGGGTCACGGCGGCCACCGCCAACAGCGAGAAGGGCAACGTGGGTCGCCACCTCGCCCCCACCAGCATCACCGCGGCCACGCCCAGGGCGATGAGCAGGGGCGTCCAGTCCGGGTCGGCGCTGAAGTCCACGACCAGGGAGATCGCACCGGCCAGCACGTTGTGTCCCTCTGGTTGGGGCAGACCCAGCACGAACGGTGCCTGCTGGAGGGCGATGACGACGGCGATGCCCAGGGTGAACCCCTCGATCACCGGAGCGGGGACGTAGCGCATGTACCGGCCGCCCCGTGCCCAGGCCAGGGCCAGCAGGATCAGCCCCGCCATCATCCCCACCATGAGCACACCCGTGGGCCCGTGCACGGCCACGATGGGCACCAACACCACGGTCATGGCGCCGGTCGGTCCCGATACCTGGAGGTTGGAGCCACCGAACACGGCGGCCAGGAACCCGGCCACGATCGCGGTGACCAGCCCGGCCTGAGCGCCGAGTCCGGAGGAGATACCGAAGCCCAGGGCCAGCGGCAGCGCGATGATCGCGACCGTCACCCCGGCGAGCAGGTCCCGGCCGGGGGAGCGGCGCATGGTGGTGAAGTCGGAGCGTCGGGGCAACAGCGCGCGCGTGTTCGCCCACAGCCTCCGCCCGATGCCCGGGGCGGGAGTCGTCTGCGTCATGTCAGCTCTCACGCAGCTCCGCCAACAGTTCCTCACGGCCGGTGCTGAGTTCGGTGAGGATGCGGCGGGCGGCGCCCAGGAGGTCGGCGACGTCGGCACCGGCCAGTTCGTAGACCACGGTGGAGCCCTCGCGTCGGGAGGTGACGATGCCCGAGCGGCGCAGGACCGAGAGCTGTTGGGAGAGGTTGGAGGGTTCCACGTCCACGTCGGCCAGGAGTTCACGGACGGGTTTGGGGCCGTCCTGGAGTAGCTCCAGGACGCGGATGCGGACGGGGTGGCCGAGCATGCGGAAGAACTCCGCCTTGGCCTGGTAGAGGGGACGGTGCACAGTAGGCCTCGGGTTCGGGGACGTGATGATCACATCCACCATATGCTTAATTGAAGAAATCTTCACATCGTCATGACGTGAACCCGGTGGGCGGGGTCGGACGCGGCCGGTGGCCCGATCACCCGGTCAGGTTCGGAAGGACCTTCGGGCCCACCCGGCACACGTACTCGCGGAACAACGCCACCGCCGGGGGTTCGTAACCACCGCCCGAACCCGCACTGGGCCACGCGATGCCCACCGGCCGTTCGGCCTCACCATCGATGATGACCAGCTCCACCGTGCCGCCCAACGGGCCCCTGGGGCGGGCCGGTAGCACCGACACCCCCAACCCCGCCGCGACCAACCCCCGGGCCGTGTTGATGTCGTCGGCCTCGAACGCCACCGTGGGCGTGAACCCGGCCCGATCGCTGAGCCGATCGGTCAGGTGCCGCACCCCCCGACCCGGCTTGAGCAGGATGAAGTCATCGCGCGCCGCCGCCAACGACACCTCGCCCCGCCCCGCCAACGGATGCCCCTCGGGTACCACCAGACGCAGGTACTGGGTCTGCAACACCTGGGAGACCAACCCCTGACCCGAGGGCAGGGGAGAGGTCAACGCCAGGTCCGCGTCTCCCGACGACAACCGCCGCAGCGACTGCGCCCACGGCTCCTGGGTCAGGGTGAAACGCACCCCCGGATGCTCGGCGCGAAAGCCCCGCAGCAACACCGGCACCACCTCCACCCCCAGCGTGGGCAGGAACGTCAACGCCACCCGGCCCTCCTCGGCGCCGGTGAGCTCGGCCACACCCTGGCGTAGATCCTCCAGCGACCGCTCCACGTGCGGAAGCAGCGTCCGCCCCGCCCGGGTCAGTCGGATCCCACGCCCGGTGCGTTCGATCAACGCGATGCCCAATTCCTCCTGAAGTCGGGCCAAAGCCCTGCTCAGCGTGGGTTGTGGCATGTCCAGGGACGCAGCCGCGTGGGTGATGTGCTGGGTCCTGGCGATGGCCGACAACATCCGCAATCGGGGCGCCAACACATGGGTCAGGTCGTCCAGCTCAGCGCTATCCATGCAGATCAGTATGCACGAACGTGAAAGCATGCATTGGACGTATGAAAGCGGGCTTCCTAGCGTTGAACCATGACCGTGACCAGCGTGCCACCCTCGACCGACCCCAGACCCAGGGCCGGCACCTCCGCCTACCGGCGCACGGTCATCGCCCTGATCGCCGCCGCCGTCGCCACCTTCGCCCAACTGTGGTCGGTCCAGCCGATCCTGCCCGCCATCGCCTCGGGGTTCGGCACCTCCGCGGGCCAGGCCGCGCTCACCGTCTCCCTGGCCACCGGCGGCCTCGCCGGCTTCACCCTCATCTGGAGCGGTGTCGCCGACCGTATCGGCCGCGCCCGCGTCATCGGCCTCTCCCTCCTGCTGGCCATCGTGCTGGGCACCGCCGCGCCCTTCGCCACCGAACTCTGGACGCTCCTGCTCCTGCGCACCCTCCAGGGCGCCGCCCTGGGCGGGGTCTCGGCGGCCGCCGTGGCCTACCTCGCCGAGGAGATCCACCCCCGCGACGCACCCAAGGCCACC
Source organism: Nocardiopsis sp. JB363 (assembly GCF_900143625.1). Taxonomy (GTDB): domain Bacteria; phylum Actinomycetota; class Actinomycetes; order Streptosporangiales; family Streptosporangiaceae; genus Nocardiopsis. The sequence goes on along the minus strand of NZ_FRFF01000133.1, from coordinate 28,917 downwards.
GGCCTGTACATCGCCGGTAACCCCCTCGGCGGCATGGGCGGACGCCTCCTGGCGGGCTTCGCCGCCGAACACGGCGGCTGGCAGTGGGGCATCGCCGCCAACACCATCCTGGGCCTGGTCGCCCTCGTGGTGTTCGTCCTCGTCCTGCCCCGACAGACCAAGGGCGCGCCCGCCACACGCCCCGCCTCGACCGACGACACCCTCGGCATGGGCAGCCGACTCAAGGCCGCCATGACCACCCCCGGCCTGGTGCCCATGTACGCCCAGGCGCTCCTGCTGATGGGCGCCTTCATGGCCGTGTACAACGTCCTGGGCTTCCGCCTCACCGACGAACCCTTCGGCCTGTCCCAGGCCGTGGCCTCACTGCTGTTCCTGTCCTACACCGCAGGCATGGTCGGCTCAGGGATGGCCGGATCGGCCACCCTGCGCTGGGGGCGCTACGGAGTGCTCACCACCGCCACCGTCCTGCTCCTGATCGGACTCGGCGGACTGTTCACCACCTCGATCATCCTGCTGCCGGCCACCCTGTTGCTGCTGACCTTCGCGTTCTTCTGCGCCCACGCCACCGCTTCGGCCTGGGTGGGATCCCACGCCACCACCGGCCGCGCGCAGGCCACGGCCGTCTACACGCTCGCCTACTACCTGGGTGCGAGCCTGTTCGGGTGGTTGGGAGGCGTGGTCTACGACGCCGTGGGCTGGAACGGAACCGTCGCCCTGGCCATGACCCTCACCGTGCTCGCGGGCCTGTGCGCCCTACGCCTGCGCCGACTCCCGACCTCCTGAGACACCCACCCGTGACCGCTACATGGGGCGGACGGTGAGGCTCTGCTCGGCGCGGCCGACCTGCCCCCGCCGATCGTGCAGGGCCGAGCTGGTCAGACCCAGCCCCGTGGGGCCGAAGGCCACCGTGGTGTCCAGCCCGACCCAGTCCCCCTCCGGCTGCCGGAACAGGTGCACGGTGAGGTCGACGTTGGGGAACATCCACTCCAGGGGAGATTCGCGCACCGCGACACCGTTGGCGGTGTCGACCAGTTTGACGAAGGAGGCCACCGGGCCGGCCTTCTCGCCGGCCACCAGTTCCACGTCGGTGGAGAGCCACGCCGTGCCACGCCCCGGTACGGAGGGGACGACCGGGCGAGCGTCCAGGGAGGCGATGTACCCGCCGGGCCAGATCGAGCTGAGCGGCTTCTTCGCCAGGCCTTCCGGATCGGGCAGGGGGTCGGCTCCGCCGCCCTCGATCGTGCCGGTTTCGCCCGCCATGAGCGACCATGCCCGTGCCCGCACCGCGGTGCGGTCCCCGATGTGCACCAGCGCCTCGACCAACTCGATGGTGCGCCCGGGACGGATGGTGTTCACCTCGATGCGGCACTCGTCCATCGCCAACGTGCCCAGGATGTCGAAGCTGATCCGGGAGAGCTGAAGGCCCCGATCGGCGGTGTGGGTTTCGATGGCGTGGGTGATGAGACCGCCCAGCGGGCTGAAGTGCTGCTCGGCGGTGTTCCAAGCGCCGCTGACGTGCTCGGTGGGAACGAAACGGTCAGCGCCGGTCCGGACGAAGTAGGCGTTCTGGGACTGGGACAAGGAGTTCTCCTGCGCAACGGGGTCATGCCAAGTGCATCCTCCCCGATGCGCCTCGACCCGGAAGCCGCCACCCCCACTCCAAGCGAGCAGGTTCGGGGCCAACGTGAGCGAGCCTCAGAGGTCATGGTCGTTACCTGTCTCAGGCCAAAAGCTCCCGTAGGATCATCAGCAGTTGCACCCCTCAGTGCTTGATAACGCGAAGATAAAGTCTCGCGTTGTCGCAGGTCATTAACTGTGAGCCCCGCGCACGCGGGGATGGACCGACCCCATTTCGTCAATCAAAAGGAGCCGCGGGGTGAGCCCCGCGCACGCGGGGATGGACCGTGAATCCGAATCTAACCGCGCCAACCCTCTTGGTGAGCCCCGCGCACGCGGGGATGGACCGGAGTGACGGGCCTTTGGTCCTGGTGGTCGGTAGACCCCCGGGGTAGCCTGTGCCCGCTGAACACAAAACCGGACCCCACCAACTCCTCTGGTGGGGTCCGACTCATGTCAAAGCGATATCGCTAGACACGTGCTGCGGTGCGGAGCAGGGTCGCCCACTCCGACGCGGGCATCTCCAGGTGGCCCAGCTCACGGTTCTGGGTGTCACGCATGAGCACCTGGGAAGCGCCCGTATCGCTGCGCGCCTCCACACAGTTGCCGCCCTGGCCGTTGCTGTAGCTGGACTTCTTCCAACCATCGGTCATCATGTGATGCTTCCTCGAATCTCTTCCATCCGGGATCGTGACGCGGGCACAGGCAGAGCGAAGCTTCGCAGGTCCGCGAATGTTCGCTCATAGCTTGCCACGATCTCGGGTTCCTTGAGGGTCATGCCCGTCTCTTGGCCCTCGACGTAAGCGAAGGGGCTGCTGTCAGGGGCAGTGCTCAGCCTAAACGACCCGCTCAGGCCCGCGTGATCCTCGGTGTCGGTTGGGATGATTTGGATGGTGATACGGGGACGATAGCTCAGCTCCAATAGGTGGCTAATCTGCGCGGGCATCACCTTGGGGTTAGAGAACCGGCGACGGAGAACCGACTCATCCAGTATCACGACCATCATCGGCGGGTGTTCCCGGTCAAGGATCTGTTGCCGGAAAAGACGCGCCTGGACAATCTGGTCAATCTGCCCTGGTGAGGCATAGGGGGACGCAAGCTCACTGATCGCCCGCGCGTACTGTTCAACCTGCACCAGTCCAGGCACAAGCCCGAGCGCGTATTCACGGATCTCGATAGCGACCTGCTCATCCTCAGCGACTTCACGGAAGTACCCGATCATCCCTGTTGGGGAGAACGCTGCTTCCCATGCGTTCAGCAGCACCCCGTGAGCGATAAGAGCTGCGTCTATTCGTTCCACTTGCTCGCGTCGTGTCCCTTTCCTCCCTCCCTCTAGTTCGCTGACGGTGCTCTGCGCGATCACGGCAGCTTTGGCTAGCTCCTGTTGCGTCATGCCTGATAGGGCACGGTATTTCTTGAGTAGCTTACCGAAGCGCTGCCGGGCGGAATCGCTTGATCCCACACCTCACCACCAATATCACCGGGCTATCAGTTTGTATCGCTTGCCATAGGAACGTAAACGTTCTGTGCGATGAATATAGACCAACCTGGCCAGCAGTGGAAGAGTCCCTTTCAGGCACCTCACCGTGCCGATCCCGCTTCGGGGAGTACCTGAATCGGGGACCAGCTCAGCGGATCTTCGTCTGGGGAGATGTGGGGTTCCTGAGCTGAACCGGCCACCCTACGAGTGACACGGCCCGTGGGGTGGCCACCTCGAACACCCCGCCCTCCACGGGGCGGGAGCAAGAGTCGACCCGTCTCAAACGATTCGGTGCGAGACGGGTCGACCACCACACAAGAAAAGCCCCGGTGACCGAAGTCGAAGGCGGTCGCCCGGGACTGTAGCCCCACCCCGAACACACCGGAGTGAGACAGCATGAATGGTACCGTCCCCCGACCGCGCACACCAGACATTCCAATTCTCAAACCCCAACCGGCCGGCCCTTACCCCAAGCGGCTCACCGGCCTGCCCGCCCACACCAGCGGGATCGTGGTCGGCTCTACCGAGCGGGATGTGACCGCTGTCCAGCGGTGGGTGTACCAGCAGTGGCGGCACATGCGGTGCGGTGATGCGAGGGCGTGTGATGCCGCGTCCGTGGCGGTCGCCCTGGTCTCCAACGCGCACCGCCACACCGCGTCCGGGCTTCCTGGTAGGGAGACCACGGTGACCATTCGCCGTGGCCCGTTCCTGGCGTACTTGTCCGTCACTGACCAGGGTCCCCGGCCTGGGGTGGTCCACCCCTCGCTGCCGGAGTTGCGCCCCGACCGGTCTGGGATGCTGTTGGTCGATCACGTCTCCGTGTTCTGGGACTGGGTTTCCACCCCCGCCGGTGAGATCACTCTGCGCGCCGCCCTGGAGATGCCATGAGCTATCCGATGCGGGTGCCCCCCTACACGGGGTGGGCCGAGCAGCAAACCCCCACGGTGATGGCCCACCGGGCGCGGGCCGCCGCTGACGCCCAAACCGGGTTGGCGCTCCTAGAGATGGTGGCCGCCCGGCAGGCAGCCGCCCAGTCCGCCGCTGCACTGGCCGCCGCCGCCCGGTTCGACTCCGCCCAATGGGCCCAACTCAGATCCGGAGTCCGACACCTCCTCACCCGACACCCTGACCGGTACCAGACCTCATAGACCGGTGAGGTGATGGAAACCCTGTGACGGTCGGGGAACATCACCACCTCACCACAAAGGTGGGGGCTGGCTCTGGGTCCAATCAGAGCCAGCCCCCCCCCCCCCCGGTCGGGAAGGAAGGTGCGCCGTGACCACGAGACGACCAGACGATGAGGACGCCCCACTCACCCCTGAGGAGCAGGCGGCTGTGGACGCCCAGGCCCGCCGCCTGGAGCCGGAGTACGGCACCACCGAGCCCGACGACAAGAACGGCAACCCGTGAACGGACTCCCCGACCCCCTACTCACCCCCGCCGAGGTGGCCGCCCTGTTCCGGGTGGACCCCCAGACCGTGACCCGTTGGTCCAAGGAGGGCAAGCTGACCTCGATCCGCACCCTGGGCGGCCACCACCGCTACCGGCAGGAGGAGATCCGTACCCTCCTAGCCCAACGCGGATAGACCCCCGCACCCCCGCTCCCTCCTCAGCTCTTCCCCGGCGGGGGGTGCGGCACCGCTTACCAACACATGAAAGGAGGTGAGGCAAATGAAGAAGGGAACGTGCTCCGAATGCGGCGCGGAATGCCCCGGCAGGCTGTGCAGCAGGTGCGGAGGGTAAGCAGGTGGCCTTACCAAAGACCACCAGTGACCACGTAAGGAGCAACATGAACGACTTCCTGCCCCCCGCACCGGCCCCGGCCGTGTGGGTGGACCTGTTCAGCACCCCGGCACACCTCATCGTGCAGAGCCCCGAGCAGAGCCACGAGTACAAGAAGTCCTCGGGGTCCTCCGATGCCGCGCACACCTACGACACCACCGCCCGCTAACCACCCACATCTGCTGACCTACGCACGCCCCGGAGCCCCCCATGTTGAGCTTGCGTCTGACCCCCTACAGCGACAACCCGACCTGGGCCTGGTCCGGGGCGTGCTACAGCACCCTCGACCAGCGCAGCCGTGTCGAGCCCTTCACCCACCCGCTCGTGGAACACCTGGCCGCGACCGACGGGCACCGCACCCTGATCATGGTCCGTGAGCGTGTCGCCGACCGCCCAGCGGCCGACCCCACTGTTCGTGAACTCACCCCCGGCGAGTACGACCAGGCGCGCGTCGCCGTCACCGACTGGCCGACCGACTACGTACTCGTGGAGACTGAACTCGACCAGCCCGTGCGCGTCACCGCAGGGTCGGCCCGGACCACGCCGCTCTACCTCGCCGACGACGGCCGATCCCTGTTCGGGTCATGGGACATGGCCGACCTACGCGACCACGCCACCGGGCTCAACCCCAAGGAGGCCGCCCGGCTACTGATCTATCGGCCCCGGTACAGCACCGACACCCTGTTCCAGGGCGTACACCGGCTCACGGAACGGGCCACCGCGCACTACGGCGGGCACCTGTGGATCAGTTACCCCGCCCCGGCGCTGCACTTCTCCCCCCGGGAGTTGTTGCCCGACGCGGACGTCCTAGGCGCGTTCGTCACCACCATGGACACCGCGATGGACCGGCGCCCCTGGGCCGAGGACACCACCCTGTTCCACCTGACGGGCGGGTTCGACTCGGGCACCGTGGCCACCCGAGTGGCCGAGCGCCATCCCGGCTTGTTCCCCACCGCCACCCTGTTGATCGGCGGGCCGGGCCGGGAGCAACAGATCCGGCGCCGCGCTGAGATGCGCGACCGGGTGAAGTTCGCCGACACCGACATCGTCATCGACGCTATGGAGTTCCCGCCGTTGGCACCCGGGTGCCGGTGGGTGGGTGGAGATGTGGTCAGCCCGACCGAGGACCCATTGCATCATCCGTTCACTCAGATGGCGCGTGCGGTCGCCGAGGCCGGGGCCCGCACCGTTGTGACCGGACTCGGGGGTGATGAGATGGTCGCCCTCACCCAGCAGGAGGAACCCCACCAGGGTTTGGGTGAGATCACCGATGCTCAGATCCTGCCGTGGGTGGGGCCTCGTGCCCGCGCTGTGTTGGAGTTTGCTGACGACGGGATCGCGCCGCCGGCCCGGGTCAACTCCATGACGTTGTTGTCGCTGGAGACCACCGCGCCGGTCCTGCTGAGGGAAGGGCTCTGGCCGATGCACCCGTTCGCCGACCCGGTCATGGTCGAGTTGGGTGAACAGCTGCCGTTCGCGTGGCGTGAGCTGAAACAGTTGCAGCGCCGCCGCTTGTGGGTGCTCGGGATGAGCGAGGACGTCGTCCACCCCGTAGAGCGCGAGTCGTTCGCCGAGGTCATCGAGCATTCCCTGACCACCTACGCCCCCGCGTTGTTCACTCGTATGCTGACCGAAGGGTCGCCCCTGTTCGACGCAGGCCTGGTCGACCCGGACGGACTTCGGTCTGCGGTCGAACATCTGGCCGCCACCCGTTACCGAGAAGAGCAGGACTCCAAACTCCTGGAAGTCCTGAGCCTGCACATGAGCGCCACCGCTTTCCTGAACCACTGAGAGGACCCCATGTTCACCATGCGCAAGGCCACCACGGCCGATACACCCGGGGTCGCGTCGATGATCCGAGCCCGCTGCGGCTGGCAAGAGGACCAGGGGTTGGAGTCGTGGCGGGACCTGGTCGATGATCTCGCTGGGCAGGCCGGGGGCGGCACCATGTGGGTGCTCGTGGATGGTGAGCGGATCGTGGGGTGCACCACAGTCATGACGCAAGCCCCGCCGAAGGACTGGACACCCGAGGAAGCAGCCGAACCCGCCCTGTACCTGTTCACCACGGTGACCGACCCGGCATACCGGAAGCACAAGCCGGGCACCCTGATCGCTCTGTGGGCTGTCGACCAGGCCACCCAGCAGGGACGTCAGTGGGTTCGACGCGGGTGCTTCTTCCCCGAGCTGGTGAAGTACTACGAGACCCAGGGGTTCAGCCTGGTCAAGGAACAGGACCGCCGCGCCGGCCACCTGTACCTACTCGCACGCCGAGCCGAGCGCTTGGACCTCGAACAGCTCGGTGTGTCAGCCGGAACCTGATGACTGATCGGGGCCGGGGAGACCGTCCTCTCCCCGCCCCCGCCCCCCGAGAAGCAGAAAGCGAAGCATGACCGCACCCCCAAGCGTTTCCCGACAGTGAGCGCCGCGCACGCGGGGATGGACCGGTCAGCCTTGGCCGAGCCCTCCACCCCGATGAGGGCTCACTGTGGGATGACATCGACGTAGCGGTCGCGAAGCGGAGCTAGAAGTAACAGTCTGGCCCCGCCCCCCTCTGTGTCAGGATCAAGTGGGACACCAGGGGATAAACTTCACTAACTGACACAAGCAGGGCGAGAACAGGCAGTAGCGACGGTGACGATGACCGACCAGCGGTTCGTCGTGTACCTGGTGGACCCCGGCAGCGGCTCCTGGGCCTCCTGGCACGTCGACCCGCGCGCTACCTCTCACGAGGTCCGCCAGTATGGACCCCGTGAACTGTTCCAGGAGTTCGAAGCGGCCTACCAGTGGTGGCTCGACTCCGGCAGCCCCGACCATGACCGGTTCGGCATGACCATGTCCAAGAAGCAGCAGCTCATCTGGTTGGACCAGCCGGCCAACATCATCGCCTCGACACTCTGACCGCCCCGAGTGACATGAGTATCCGTTCGTGCTGAAGGGGCGTGTTCTAGGAGGGCACCGAGGGGGCGAGCGCGTCCTTGGCCCGGTCGTGGGCAGCAGGCTCTTGGACTCGGGCTCCGGCGCATTCGTTCATCAGACCAAGGCTTCGGCTCGGCTCATGTGGCTGGTTTCCGGAACGTCCTTGGCCAGTACGTAAGCGTTGGTGCGCGGGTCCCAGGTCTGCAACGAGGCATCCTCCAGCTCGATCAGGCCGTCGCAGAGCGAGCGCATGTTCTCCTTGGTCCCCAACGCCAGCAGCCGCAGGCAGGACCAGCCCTTGTTCGGAGAGACTGTTCGACCGGCCCGGACCAGGCGAAACGGCCAGCGTTCGACTACCTCCAGGGCCTCTTCGCCGCCTCCGGCCCTGGACATCTCCAACCAGGTACGCGCCGGGGACCGCGGCAACTCATTGTTGCTTCCGTCGGACGGGTCCACGTGGGTGTGGGCCGGTGCCAGGGGCAGGTGTTCGGACAGCGCCTGCGGATTCATCCCATCGGGACTCATGGGACCGAAGTCGATCGGGAAATGTGTCCGGCCGGTGCGGGCGCGCTGCATCGCCGACATCCGTGCCTTCTTGCGCCGCGCGTCCTTGGCACTGATCGACTTCTTCGTCTTCTTCTTGGGCATCCCGAGACCCTCTTCCCCGAACCGTTCACGAGCTTTGTTCATGCTTGCACGTGGGGAGACGCGGGAAGAGTGTTTTCCGAACAAAGGCGCTGTTGACGGAATCCAAGCGCGACGCCTACGAATGGAGCGTGCACACGCCGAGGGGCGCGTCGATCCGGGAGCAATCACCGTCCGGTCGGCTACGAATCGGCCCCGCACTCGTTTCTCGGGCCTGCCGAAACGGTCCTGAGCAGGTTCTTCTTCTGTCCCCGAACACGGGTTCGGTCAGGCTAGGCTGACCCCCACAACTCGAAAAAAGCGAGCCCGACCGGTGCTGGTAACACCTGCCGGGCTCTGACCACCAACCTGCAACACCAGGAAGGCGGCTAGGAGTGCATCCTAAGCCTACAGCGTCCCGTGCCCGAAGCAGGGGGACCGCTTCGCGTGTCGCCCTCACGTTCCACCTCTCCCCGGAGGTGACGCCGTGAGCTACGCGACCATCGTCCGAGGCCGGTTCGGTGGCGATCGATTCACCAGGGTGCTCAACGCCGCGATCCGCGACAAACGCCTGTCCTACAAGGCCCGTGGCCTCCTCATCTTCATCGCTTCGCACCGTCAAGGGTGGGGCATCGGCCTAGAACAGCTCATCGCCAACTCACCTGGTGGGGCGGCCGCGGTCCGCGCCGGACTCAAGGAACTCGAAGCCTTCGGCTACCTGCGCCGTTACCGGGTCCGCGACGAATTGGGGTGCCTCGGTGGTGCCTACTGGGTGGTCACCGACGATCCCGAGTCCCTGCCGGAGCGAGTCGCCGAGCTCGCCCGCTCCCTGGAGGGAAAGGACCTCGTCCTCCTGGAAAGCAGCAGGTCAGAACCTAAGTGGGATTTTCCAGAGTTGGATAACCCAACGGAGGAAAATCGCACCCCTAAGAAGACCAAACACAAGAAGACCAATACACAAGAACAAGGGGAGGGGGAGGAGGGCGCGCGGGCGCGCGCGAGCGAGCTCCCCACCACGAACACCGACACCGATGCCGACGGCGCCCCCGCCGACGACACCGACGGTGACCAGTGGGGCGTCCCCGAAGCTGAACGGCCCGTCCCCGACCGGGGCGGCCTACTGGAACGCACCGTCATCCCCCAGATCGCCGAGGAGACCGGCCTGGGGCTCAAACCCTGGCAGCATCGCCGCCTGGTCCTGGAACATCTGCCCGCCGCGCTCCGGGCCGTCAAGCAGCTGGCCGATGACCGGGTGGGCCCCACCGAACTCCTGGAGTGGCTGAGCTCGGACCACGACACCACGATGTCGCTGTACGCGGTCCTGTCCACTCGTTGCCGCCCCGGCCACCTCGTTGAGGCGCTGCCGATCTGGGTCGCCCGCAACCGCGCTCCTGGCGGCCTGCCGGGTCCTTCCGTGCCCAAGGTCCCTCGCCCGCGCCGAGAACCGGACCCGATGGCCGACCGAGATCCCTTCACCCGGGCAGGTGCACCGCCCACGTGCACGGCCCATCCCGGTATCGCCCTGACCGCCGACGCCACCGGCCTGCGCACTCGCTGCCACAGGTGCGAGGACCTTCCCGATCCCGGACCCTTCGCCATTTTGGACGAACCGGCCGGCGCCCTGATGGGTGTGCTCGACGAGGCCCTACCGGATACCGCACCCGCACCGCCCGAACATTGTGGGGACCGCTCCTGTCACGAACAACGCCGACATGTCATTCGCTTCAACCCGATGGCCGAGGTCCATGAGGATCTCGGCCCCTGCCCACGCTGCCATCCCAGCCGGATATGGGAGACCGCCACCTGACCCGGTCCCCGAGCGTGGTCGAGCCGGACCAACCAACTGGATCGAGAAACATGCACAACGACGTCCTGACGATCACCGCCCCGGCCTCCGGGGTCCAGGGCACCGTTTTGGTGCCTGGAGACAAGTCCATCAGCCACCGGGCCCTGATCCTGTCCGCGCTCGCCCAGGGGACCTCCACCATCTCCGGGCTCTCCCGAGGCGAGGACGCCACCCACACCCGTGGCGCGCTCGAACAGTTCGGGGTGGAATTCCTCGACCAGGCCGACGGTGCCGTGACCGTGCGAGGAGGGCTGCGGCACGAGCCCGTGGATGTGCTCGACTGTGGCAACGCCGGAACCGGCATCCGACTCTTGTCCGGGGTGTGCGCGGGGTACCCAGGGCTCAGTGTCCTGACCGGCGACCGGTACCTGCGTCAGCGCCCCGTGGACCGCGTTGCCGAGCCCCTCCGGCTCATGGGCGCCGGAGTGGATGCCCGTGACGGTGGCCGTCTGGCCCCACTGGTGATTCGCGGGGGCGGTCTGTCCGGGATCACCTACGAGCTTCCGAAAGCGTCTGCGCAGGTCAAGTCCTGTCTGCTCCTGGCCGGGCTGTCCGCCCAGGGGCCCACCACGGTCATCGAGCCGCACCCGACTCGACGTCATACCGAGGAGATGCTGCTCGCGGCTGGAGGCCGGGTCGAAATCGATGACACCGCGGTGACCGTGCACCCTGGTCTGCTGTCACCGGCTGAGCACACAGTTCCGGGTGACCCTTCCCAAGCGGCGTTCTGGGCGGTGGCCGCGGCCCTGGCCGGGGAGATCGAGCTGCCGAACTTGTACCTGGGGTTCGGACGGGCGGATTTCCTGAACATCCTGCGCAGGATGGGCGCCGACGTGCAGGTGGAGGAGTCGACGGGGTCGGTGCGCGTGGTCGCCGCCCCGCTGCGCGGGGTGGAGATCACCGGCGCGGACGTACCGGGGATCGTGGACGAGATCCCTGTTCTGGCTGTGGCGGCGGCCGGGGCGGAGGGGACCACGGTCATCACCGGAGCCAAGGAGCTGCGGGTGAAGGAATCCGACAGGGTCGCCTCAACAGTGGCGATGCTGACCGCGTTCGGCGTGCACGCCGAGGAGCGTCCGGACGGCATGGTCATCCACGGGCGCGGGGACGCCGCGTTCACCTCCGGGCAGGTGGACAGCGCTGGTGACCACCGCATCGCGATGGCGGCTGCCATCGCGGCCGTGGCCCGCACCAACGGGCAGACCACGATCTCCGGGTGGGGGTCGGTAGCCACCTCCTATCCGGACTTCGTCGAGCACCTGGTCGCGGCCTCCGGTGCCGTTGTGAGCCTGGAGGAGTAGGCGGTCACGTGACCGCCTACTGCCGAGGAAATCCCTCCCCCGCAACCCCGCGCAGCGGCTCGAAGAAGCTGAGATCGAAGCCGAGCGTGACATCGCCGTGTTGATCGCTGGGGGTGAAGCCCGGCGGGACCGTACTTCATGTGGTCAAAGCCAGCGGTGTGTGAGCCCTGCACGGGGTGGGGCGGATCGCTCAGGGGCCGCCCTCTTCACCGGGGCCGAGCGGGTATTTTCGGGGGTCGACCATGGCATGTCGAGGGCAGTGCTGTAGGTCGGGATGTAGAGGTGAGGGTGGATCAGGTCCAGCGGGCCATGATCAGGCGTTTCTCGTCCAGGACTTCCGTGGGGGTGAAGCCGGAGTTGATGAAGAAACGGACGCGGTCCTCGTACCCCTCGCCCCCTTCGGGGATGAGGAAGACCCACTCGACCTTCGCTGCGAGGGCCTCTTGCATGAACTTCTCGATGAGTGCGCCGCCGATCCCCTGGTGGCGCATCTCCTCGTCGACGACGGTCGCCAGGATGTACCCGTGCGGGGGAGGGACCGGAGCACCCGAACCCTCGTACTCACCGTCGAGGATCCCCTCCGCCCAGCCGACGACGCGACCGGCCCGTTCCGCGACCAGCACGACCAGGAACTCCGGCCATCGACCATCGGGATACCCCTGTAAGTCGAGGTGCGGGGCCTCCTTGGTGATCAGCGCGGCGATCCCGGGCCCATCGCCCGGGACGGCGTCACGCACCACCGTGTCCATATCTCCATGCTCATGCCCTTGGCCCTGTCTGCCAAGGAGGCGCGACCGATTCGGGAAACCCCACCCGAAGGGGTGAGGTGGGGTTCCGGGCGAGCGAATCGGAAGCGGATCAGGTGAGCCGCTCCCTGGCCTGGTCGAACGCGCGGGCGAGCTCGAACAGGCGCACCATTCGGCTCGCGGTCCGCACACAGGTTCCGGTTTCGGGAAGGGCCTCGCCCAGATGGATCTCGACGTCGGCCGTCCGGTACCGGTCCAACTGGATCTGCATGTCCAAGTCCCCGTCGTTGACGTTCAGGATGTCCGGGGTGCGCCGGTCGTAGTCACGAACCCGCAGACCGGCGGCGCGCAGCAGGTCGCGGATGGTCAGGCAGTACCGCCGGAACTGCTCATCGTCGAGGGCGGTCGGCGCCTCGTCATCGATGGAGGTGTCGATTTCGTCCCACCCCTGGGGAAGAATGGGAGGAGGGACGTGGATGTCGGTCATCGATGCTCCGTCCTGTCAGGCCGCCCGAGGTGGGGGAGAGGGTCCAATCTCAGTTCCCACCCCGGGCGGCTGCTTTTGTGTCAGCGGGAAGGCACTACCTGGGGTGATCGCCCCAGGTGAGACCTGTCTCACTTACTGCTAGGGTGGGCTGAATCAAAGTAGAAGTCAAGCTGTCTGTACAATTTTCCTAGACCTCTTGAAGGAGGCCCGGATGCCCAAGCGGAAGCCGACCCTGCGCGCGCAATGGTTGGGGAAGATGCTGAGGGAGCTGCGTGAGCAGAACGGCCTCAAGCTGACCGACGCGGCCGAGTACCTACAGCGAAGCTTCTCCGCCATCAGCAAGTTCGAGTCGGGCGCCTTGCCTGTCCGCGAGCCTGAGGTGCTGGCCTTGATGGACCTCTACGGAGTCGAGGGTGAACAGCAGCGTTCTGCCCTGCTCAAGCTCGCCAATGAGATCAGCAAGACCGGCTGGTGGGAGAAGTACTCCTCCGAGGTGGCCGACTGGTTCGTCGACTACATGTGGTTGGAGAGTCGCGCCGAGCGGATACAGGCCTTCGATGTCACGCCCATCAACGGGCTGGTGCAAACACCCGCGTACGCCGAAGCGCTCTTTCGTGCGGCCAACCCACATGATTCACCTGCTCAGATCGAACGAGGCGTCGAGCTCAGGATGTCACGTCAGAAGATCTTGGAAGGTGAGAACGCCGTACAACTGGAGATCGTGATGGAAGAAGCAGCTCTCCGTCGCATCGTCGGCGGTCGAACGGTGATGCGGGACCAGTACCGGCACTTGCTCAACCGAGTGGAACGCCCCAACATCGAGATCCGGGTGGTTCCTTTCGAGGCCGGAGCGCTGGTGAGCCCTAACGGTGGGTTCATGCTGCTTCACATGTCGGACCCCTTTTCCCTCATTGCCTATGCTGTAAGCCCTGCGGGCGGTTTCTACATGGAATCCGATGACGCCCTGCGGCAGGCCAATTCTTATGATCGGCTGCGCGAGATGAGCTTGGACCCTGAAGACTCGGTAGCGTTCATCGCGGCCTTGGAGAGGAATCTGTAATGCATCGGGACACGTCGACGATCGCGGGTTGGCGCACCAGTAGCTACAGCTCTGACAGTGGTGGCCAGTATGTCGAGGTGGGTTGGCACATCAGCAGTTACAGCCCAAACGGTGACCGGAGCTGCGTCGAAGCCGGTCCCTTCTTGAACGAACCCCAGGGCTTCGCTGTGCGTGACTCCACCCAGCGCGAACTGGGCTACCTCTCCTTCTCCTCCTCAGAGTGGGCCGCTTTGCTGGGCAGCGCCACCCGCTGAGGCGCCCCCACTCCTCAGACACTTTCCAGTAGCCGCTCCCAGCCGCCCAACCCCCGGTGGTCTGGTTGTTCTCGCCGAACGCCTGGGCGCGCACACCGATGTCGACGATCTGCCGTAGACCAATCGCCAGAGCCTGGTAGATGGACCGCTCCCGCCCGGTGTGCGGTGTCCGAGTCGCATGCTCGACGGCTCGCGGCTCTTCCCTGGACCGCACGATCAGGAGCACGCCGCCATCGGGCACATGGTCGCCGATCCTGGGCACGACCTGCACGAAGGCGTCGTTGCGCCGTACCCATGTGACCAAGGCGCGTTCGTTCACCCAGATCAGCAGACCCGCTCCGGTTCGGGAGAATGCCCGGGTGGTCGTGGCTGCGGCCGGTTCCTTCGTCGGCGGTGGGGGAGTGGCCTGCCCATGTGCCGAACCTGGCCGGCCGTGTGTCAGCCGCCGACTCCGACACGGGCCACACCTGGACCTTCGCACGGCTCGGTGTCCAGACGGCGCCGATCCGTGGAAAGGTCGGCGGTTCGCGGATCCACTTCCGAATCTCTTGGACGCTCACGGGTCGGGGAATCCGGGAACGGAGATTCGGCCGACGTATCAGTGGTCCTCGGCCGATACTGATCGCAGATCGATTCGGTCGTTCTCAGGAGAAACAGAGCGAATCGCAGTGTCGCTGGGCAGACATCCGCCCGGAATTAGTTTAAGATTCAACTTGTTGGAGTTGGTGAACCACGGCTTCAGGAGAGGATGAGGACCCATGGATGTGCGCCCCTCGGGGATCCACCACGTGACCGCCATCGCGAGCGACCCCCAGGCCAACGCCGACTTCTATCTCAACGTCCTTGGCATGCGCCTGGTCAAGCGCACCGTCAACTTCGACTCCCCTGAGACCTACCACCTGTACTACGGCGACCGTGCCGGCAACCCCGGCACGATCATGACCTTCTTCCCCTGGCCGGACGCGCCCAAGGGCAGGATCGGTGCGGGCCAGGCCACCACCACGACCTTCTCCGTCCCCGAAGGTTCCCTGAGTTGGTGGGCCGACCACCTCTCCACGCTCGACATCCCCTTCACCAGCCCCACCGAGCGCGGTGAGGAGGACGTGCTGAGCCTGCGCGACCCCGACGGCCTGCTCATCGAACTGGCCGCGAGCGCCGACCACCACGACACCGACCCCTGGGACGGGGGAGCGGTCCCCACCGACCGCGCCATTCGCGGCATCCGCGCCGTCACCCTGACCGAACAGGACGCCGACGGCACCGCACAGATGCTCGGCGACCAGTTGGGCTTTCGACTGCACAGCGAGAGCGCCGACCGGATGCGCTTCCACACCAACGACTCCGGCGACGGAGTAGGCACCATCGTCGACGTGTTGGCCGACCCCAAGGCCGAGCGCGGCCTGGTCGCCGCCGGCACCGTCCACCACGTCGCCTACCGTGCCCCCGACACCTCCGTCCAGGACGCCTGGCGTCGGCGCTTGGCCGATGACGGGGTGGGGGTCACCGAGATCCGCGACCGCAGCTACTTCACCTCGATCTACTTCCGTGAACCCGGCGGCGTGCTGCTGGAGATCGCCACCGACGGCCCC
Source organism: Nocardiopsis sp. JB363 (assembly GCF_900143625.1). Classification (GTDB taxonomy): domain Bacteria; phylum Actinomycetota; class Actinomycetes; order Streptosporangiales; family Streptosporangiaceae; genus Nocardiopsis. The sequence continues at coordinate 13,215 of NZ_FRFF01000133.1, read as the reverse complement.
GGCTTCGACTACGACGAACCCCTGATGGATCTGGGTCGTTCGCTGAAGCTGCCGCCGTGGCTACAGCCCCGCCAGGACCAGATCGCCGCCAACCTGCCCCACCTGGAGGTGCCCCGGTGACCACCACCGAGGACTTCGTCCACGTTTTCGAGCCGGCCACCGTGCCGGACGCGCCCACACTGCTGCTTCTGCACGGCACCGGCGCCGATGAACACGACCTGCTGCCGCTGGGTCGTGCCCTGGCCCCGGGCGCCGCGTTGCTCTCACCGCGCGGCAAGGTCAGCGAGAGCGGCATGAACCGCTGGTTCCGTCGCCTGCGCGAAGGGGTCTTCGATGTGGAGGACCTCATCGTGCGCACCGCCGAGTTGGCCGACTTCGTCAAGGCCGCCACCCTCACCTACGACCTGGACCCGAAGCGGATCGTGGTGAGCGGGTTCTCCAACGGCGCCAACACCGGGGCGGGGCTGCTGTTGCTGCGCCCGGGGCTGGTGGCGGGGGCCGCGCTGTTCGCCGGTGGCGCTCCGTTGCAGGGGCGCGAGCCCGATCCGGTCGACCTGTCGGGGACCCGGGTGTTCCTGGGTAACGGGGCGGCCGACCCGATCACCACCATCGACCAGGCGCGGCTGGTGGCGGCCCAACTGGGGGAGCGGGGTGCGGACGTGCGCGCCGAGGAACACTCCGGGGGACACCAGTTGCCGCCGCAGATGGTGGCGCGGGCCACCGAGTGGTTCGCGGGGGCCGGCTTCTAGAACTTGAGGGCCTTCCTCCTTGGGCCCTCGTGCAACGGCGGTGGCGTTCCCTGTACCTGAACGTCACCGCTTCTTCATACCCTTCTTAAGATCTACATCGTCAAGGTGACTGATCTGTTCATACGATCCGTTCACACCTCGACCTTCGACTCAAGATCACCCGCGCTGGGGGACTGAGGCCGCACCCCGGAACCGGAAAGGGACAGTTCCGCCGGTCCGCTGACAAAGCGCTCGGCCCGGCCGTCTAGATTGGCACGCGTCCCGTTCCCCGCCCCGAAGAAGAACCCATGATCCCCTCTCTCCTCGTGCAGGTCCGCTGATGGACCCCGAGATCCTCGGCCTGTTGTTGATGGCCGCCGTCGCCGCCGGATGGGTCGACGCTGTGGTCGGGGGAGGAGGTCTCCTCCTGCTGCCCGCCCTCATGGTCGCCGCCCCCACCACACCCCTGGCCACCCTGCTGGGAACCAACAAGCTCGGCGCGGTCTTCGGTACCGTCTCCGCCGCCGTGGCCTACTCGCGCAAGGTCAAACTCGACCACCGCGTCATCGTGCCCACCGGCGCCCTGGCCCTGATCGGCTCAGGGCTGGGCGCGGGACTGGCCACCGCCCTGACCGCCGACGTCCTCAAGCCCGTCATCATGGTCGTCCTGGCCGGGGTGGCCCTGCTGGTGGTCTTTCGACCCACCATGGGCACCACCTCCGACCCATCACTGCGCACCCGCAACCGGATCCTGGCCGTCCTGGCCCTGGCCGGGGTGGGGGTGAGCTTCTACGACGGGCTCATCGGCCCGGGCACCGGTGTCTTCCTCATCATCGCCTTCACCGCGGTGCTGGGCATGGACTTCCTGCACGCCTCGGCCGCGGCCAAGATCATCAACGTGTGCACCAACATCGGTGCCCTGGTGGTCTTCGGCCTGGGCGGGCACATCGACTGGCTGCTGGGTCTGGGCTTGGCGGTGTGCACCATCATCGGCGCGCAGGTCGGCGCCCGCATGGCATTGCGACGGGGCGCCGGGTTCATTCGGATCGTTCTGCTCGTGGTGGTGCTGGCGCTGCTGGTACGCATGGGCTGGGACGTCTTCACCTGACCCGCACGCCCATGGGGAGCCACTGCCGCCTGCGTCGCGACGGTTCTCGGCGTAAGCGGCGCCTTCTCAGCTCTCCTCGTCAGTGCCCGTGGGGGTTCGTGTCCGGTGCCCGGAGTGGGTAGGGCGGTATGTGTCGCCTGCATCGGCGCCTACGCTGCTGTCGGAACAGGGTCGATCACCGCCGTCGCCGGCTGCTTTTGAGGTCATCATGATGAAAAAGACGTGGATGTTCGTGATCAGCCTGCTGGGGATGGCCATATCGGCTTCCGGGTTGATCCTGCTTATCCCATCGCTGTTCCGCTCGGATGAGCAGACCAGTATCTGGGCCCTCGGGGTGCTCACGTGCCTCGCCGTGGTCTTCGCGGTAGGGGCGCTGTATTGGCGTCCATCCAGGTCGACTTCGGAGTGAGCAGGTCGACTGCGAACGGACACCGCATTCGCCCGGCCCGGATCTCTCGGTCGGGGTTCTTCCGCTTAACGCGACCGGCCGTTCGGTTACTGCTCAAACCCCGAGACCAACCAGGCGGCCGAGTTCCCCACGATGATGCCGCACGCGATCGGCGTCGAAGGCGGGCCCTGCGAGATCCTGGGCATCTTCGACCGCGACGCCCGCCGCGGCCACCAGCGCGACGGCGACCAGGGCGCCCCCGGGTGAGGGCCGAGCCCACGGTCTCGCGCAGCGGCGGGCTCTTGCGTGTCGAGCAGTACGCCCACCCACCTTTTTGCGCAAACAGCAAGAAGATGGGCTTCGAACGCAAAGCCCTCCTAAGGTGCCAGGCATGAACCACGCACACACCCACGCACCTCACCAAACACACACCCACCACACGCCCGGAACCGACACCGAGGTCCAGGCGGAAATCCTGGACCTGGACGCAGAGGTCCTCGCCGAGCACACCGCCTCCATCACCGCCTGGCTGCCGCTGAAGACCGCCCCCCACCATCTCGTGGATCTGGGCTGCGGTACCGGTACGGGCACCTTCGCCCTCCTGGACCGCTTCCCCGACGCGCACGTCACCGCCGTCGACGCCTCCATCGAACACCTTCAGCGCCTGCGCACCAAGGCGTGTGCCCTCGGCGTCCAGGACCGCGTGCGCACGGTACAGGCCGACCTCGACGAAACCGCCTGGCCCGACCTCGGCACACCCGACCTGGTGTGGGCGTCGGCCTCGATGCACCACATGGCCCGACCCGACCGCGCGCTGCGCAACGTCCACGAGGCGCTCGCTCCCGGCGCCCTGTTCGCCGTCGTGGAACTGGCCGGCCACCCTCGCTTTCTGCCCGAGAACGCGCCGAGGGACCGGCCCGGCCTCGAAGAGCGCGTCCATTCCGCGGCCGACCGTCTCCAAAAGGAACACATGCCCGGCCGCGGTGCCGACTGGGGGCCGATGCTGACCGACGTCGGTTTCACCGTAGAAGGCGAACGCACCATCGCCGTCGACATCGAAGACGACCGCAACGAGGCGATCGGCTGCTACGCCCTCGGCGTCCTGCAACGCATCCGCGGTGTCATCGCCGACAGAATCTCCTCCGAGGACCTCACCGCGCTCGACCGGCTCCTCGACACCAACGGTCCGGGCAGCGTGCTGCGCCGCGATGACCTGACGGTACGCACCGAACGCACGGTCTGGGCCGCCCGCCGCACCTGACACAAGGATCGAGCAGGGAGCGCCACAAGGTTCAGCGGTGGATCCTCAGCGGTCGACGAACAGGCCTACACCGCCGGGTCCATCTCACCGGTCAGGGCCGCGGTGACGTCCTCGATGACGCGGTGGGCGCCGTGGTGGTTGGCCGCACCCCAAAAGTCGTGGTCCACCCGGTAGATGCGCTCCTCTTCCACCGCGTTCAGGTTCGACCACACCCCATCGGTGAACGTGTCCGGGGCACCGGGGAAACCGGATCCGGCCAGGGCGAACACGACGTCGCCATCACCCTGCTCCAGGTTCTCGTAGCTGAGCGAGATGAAGTCGCTCTCGCCCTCGGCCTCCAACTGCGAGTCCGGGCGGGCCAAACCCAGGTCGTCGACGACCTGTCCGGGGAAGGACGCGGGGGTCTCCAGCCGGATCTCGTTCTCGTCCTGCAACCGCACCAGCGACACCTCGGTCTCGGCCGGCTCCACACCCGCCTCCTCGATCCGGGTGCGCGCCTGCTCGATGGCGGCGTCGTAGGCGCCCAACGCCTCCTCGGCCGCCTCCTGAGCGTTCAGGACCTCGGCGACCTCCTCCAGGTGCCCGCGCCAGGAACCGGTGCCCTCCCACTCCAACAGCACGGTGGGGGCGATCGCCTCCAAGGAGTCCAGCATCTCGGTCTGGGCGCCCATCTGGGTGTCCACGCCGATGATCAGGTCCGGTTCGGCGGTGGCCAGTTCCTCGATGTTGACGTCGTCCTCCACGGGGGAGTTGGTGACCAGCGTCAACGCCCCACCGTCGACGTCGGCGGGCAGGAACGGCGCCAACCCCTGGTCGTCCGAACCGGGGGTGCCCATGGTGCCCACCACCTCGTGCCCGAGCCCGGTCACCGCGGCCAGGGTGGGGCGCCACAGCACGGCCACGCGCTCGGGCTCGGCCGGGACCTCCACCGCGCCGTTGGCCCCCTCCACGGTCCGGGTGTCCCCGCCCGCCGAGTCCTGGGAACCGGTCTCGTTCGAGCCGGGCCCGCACCCGGTCAGTGCGAGCGCCCCGGCCAGGGGCAGGCAGACAAGGGTGAGCAAGAAACGTGTGCGAGGCATCGTTGGGGGACCCTTCCGTGCGAAAATGACGTAGGTAAGGCTAACCTGTCCCAGGGGGGTTCGTCAGGGTTTCCCTGGTGCCGTACGATGCGTCGTCGGCACCGCCGGCGCCACCACCCCCCACAATCACCATCCGAACCCGCACCAGAACGGGGAAGCCGTGGCCCTGCGCGCGCCCACACCAACGCGCCCCACCCTCACCCGACGCGTGATCCGCCCCATCGGTCTCGTCGTCGCCCTGGCGGCGCTGGCCGTCTGCGCCCTGCTCAGCGTCACCGTGGGAGCCAAATCCATCCCCGCCGCCGACGTCTGGGCCGCCCTGACCGCCTACAACGGCGGCTACGACCACGACGTCATCCGCACCCTGCGCGTACCCCGCACCATCATCGGCGTGTTCGTGGGCGCCGCCCTGGGCATGGCCGGCGCCCTCATGCAGGCACTGACCCGCAACCCCCTGGCCGAACCCGGCATCCTGGGCATCAACTCCGGTGCCGCGGCCGCCGTGGTCATCGCCGTGTTCCTGTTCGGCCTCAGCGGCGCGGGCCTGGTCTGGCCCGCCTTCGTCGGCGCCGCCGTGGCCTCGATCGCCGTCTACGCCCTGGGCTCACGCGGACGCGCCAGCGCCACCCCGGTCCGCCTGGCCCTGGCCGGAACCGCCCTGGCCGCCGTCCTCCAAGGGCTGATCTACGGGGTCATCGTCCTCAACGACTTCGTCTTCGACCGCATCCGCTTCTGGCAGGTGGGCTCCCTCACCGGACGCGACCTGGACCTGTTCTGGCAGGTCGCCCCCTTCCTGGCCGTGGGCATCGTGCTCACCCTGGCCCTGGGCCCCTCCCTGAACGCGATCGCCCTGGGCGACGACCTGGCCGCCACCCTGGGCGCCCGCATCCCCCTGATCCGCGCCGGAACGGCCGTGGCCGTCATCCTGCTGTGCGGGGCCGCCACCGCCGCCGCCGGACCCATCTGGTTCGTCGGCCTGATCATCCCGCACGCCGCCCGGGTCATCACCGGCCCCGACCAACGCTGGATGCTGCCCTACTCCGCCGTCCTGGGCGCGATCCTGCTCACCGCCGCCGACACCGTGGGACGCGTCATCCTGCCCGGCTCCGAGCTGGAAGTCGGCATCATCACCGCCTTCGTGGGCGCACCCCTGTTCATCGCCCTGGTCCGCAGTAGAAAGATGGCCCAACTGTGAACAAGACCCTGGCCCCACCACGCACCGACGACCACACCCACCCGCGCCCACGCCCGCGCGGCACCCTGGCCTGGCGCAGCAAGGGCGAACGCCTCTCCTTCCTGCTGCGCCCGCGCACCCTGATCCTGTGCCTGGTCCTGGCCGTGGTGAGCGTGGTGACCCTGGTCGTCTCGGTCACGGTCGGCGACTACGAGATCCCCCTGTCGGCGGTCCCCGGCGCGCTGATGGGTTACGGCGAACGACTGGACGTGTTCTTCGTCCAAGGGGTGCGCCTGCCGCGCGCCCTGACCGCGATCGGTGTGGGCGCGGCCCTGGGCATCGCCGGCGCCGTGTTCCAGAGCCTGTCGCGCAACGCCCTGGGCAGCCCCGACATCATCGGGTTCACCTCCGGCGCCGCCACCGGCGCGGTCTTCGCCATCCTCATCCTGGGCGCGGGCCGCCTGGTGGTCTCCCTGGGCGCCATCGCCGGTGGCCTGATCACCGCCGCCGTGGTCTACCTGCTGGCGATGAAGAACGGTGTACAGGGATACCGGCTGGTACTGATCGGTATCGGTGTGTCGGCGATGCTGGCCTCGGTACGCGACTACCTGCTGACCCGCGCCGAACTCACCGACGCCCTGGGCGCGCAGATCTGGATGATCGGCAGCCTGAACGGACGCGGGTGGGGCGAGGTCCTCGCGGTATGGATCGGCTTCGCCGCGTTGGCGCCGGTGCTGTTCATCATGGGTCAGCGTCTGCGGTACATGGAACTGGGCGATGACGCCGCCCGAGGGTTGGGCGTGAACATCCGCTCCACCCAGATCATCGCGCTGGCCGCGGCCAGCGCGATGACCGGTGCGGCCATCGCGGTGGCCGGCCCCGTCGGGTTCGTGGCCTTGGCCGCACCCCAACTGGCCAGGCGCCTGATGCGCACCGGCGGCACCACGTTGATCGGGTCCGCGCTCATGGGCGCCACCCTGCTGGTGATCGCCGACCTGGTGGCCATGCGCGCCCTGGCGCCCACCCAGTTGCCGGTGGGCGTGGTCACCGCCGTCATCGGCGGCAGCTACCTGATCTGGTTGCTGTACACCGAGTGGCGCAGCGGCCACGCCTGACCCCACGCCCTCGCCCCGAACCCTTCAGACGTCCCGCGTACCTCGAAGAGAGCGACGATGAACGACCAGACCCGCCTGACCGGCCATGACCTGACCCTCGCCTACGACCAGCGGGTCATCTCGCGCGAGTTGGCCGTCACCATCCCCGACAACTCCTTCACCGTCATCGTGGGCCCCAACGCCTGCGGCAAGTCGACGCTGCTGCGCGCCCTCTCCCGCACCCTGAAACCGTCCGAGGGCAACGTGCTGCTGGACGGTCAGGTCATCGGCTCCTACCCGGCCAAGGAGGTGGCCCGCCGGTTGGGGCTGTTGCCCCAGACCTCCATCGCCCCGGACGGCATCGGCGTGGCCGACCTGGTGGCCCGCGGGCGGTTCCCCCACCAGAGCTTCCTGCGCCAATGGTCGGCCCAGGACGAGGCGGTGGTGGCCCAGGCGATGGAGTCCACGGGGGTGAGCGCGCTGGCCGATCGGTCGGTGGACGAACTCTCCGGCGGTCAACGCCAAAGGGTGTGGTTGGCGATGGTGCTGGCCCAACAGACCCCGCTGCTGCTGTTGGACGAGCCCACCACCTACCTCGACATCGCCCACCAGATGGACATGCTGGACCTGTGCGCGGACCTGCACACCGACCAGGGCCACACCCTGGTGGCGGTCCTGCACGACCTCAACCACGCCTGCCGCTACGCCACCCACCTGATCGTCATGCAGGACGGCGCGATCGTGGCCGAGGGCGACCCGGCCACCGTGGTCACCGCCGACCTGGTGGAGAAGGTGTTCGGGCTGCCGGTACGCATCATCGCCGACCCCGAGACCAACACCCCGATGATCGTGCCACTGGACCGGCGCGGGGTGCGCCGCGACCACGAGTAAGGGGTGCCCATCGCGAGGCCGGCAGAAGGTCAGCGCCCAAGCAGGGCGCGGAGCTCCTCGACGACCAGGGCCGGATCCTCCTCCGCCATGAAGTGCCCACATCCCACCGTGTCGTGGCGCAGGTCCTTGGCCCAGCGGCCCCACAGGGCGGCGGCGTCGTACCCCAGCGCGGCGCCCCAGTCCTGCTGCAACACCGTCACCGGCATGCTCAGCCGGTTGCCGGCGGCGCGATCGGCCAGGTCGTGCTCCAGGTCGATACCGGCCGAGGCACGGTAGTCGGCCACGATCGAGGGCACCGCGCCCGCGCACGCCTCCAGGTAGGTGCGGCGGACCGGCTCGGGGATCGCCTCGGGCGAGTTCGCCCACAGGTCCAGGAAGTACCCGAAGAACACCTCCGGGGCGGCCTCGATCATCGCCTCGGCCAACCCGGGCGGCTGCGCCATCAGATACAGGTGGAAGCCCACCGCCCCCTGAACCCCCTGCAACGCCTCCCACATCTCCGGAACGGGCAGCACGTCCAGCACGGCCAGATGGGTGACGTTCTCGGGGTGGTCCAACCCGGCACGGATCCCCACCAGGGCACCCCGGTCGTGTCCGGCCAACGCGAAACGCTCATGCCCCAGAGCCCGGGCCAAGGCCACCACATCGGCGGCCATGGTGCGGTTGGAATAGGTGTGGGGCCCACTCTCGGCGGGGCGGTCGCTGGCCCCGTACCCGCGCAGGTCCGGGCAGATGACGGTGTGCTCCTCGGCCAACTCCGCGGCCACGTGCCGCCACATCAGATGGGTCTGCGGGAAACCGTGCAACAGCACCACGGCGGGCCCGGACCCGCCCACGGCCACGTTCAACGACACGTCCTCGGCCACCGGGACGCGATGGTGTTCGAAACCGGTCATGACACTCGACATGCGAAAGTTCCTCTCACAACAGGTGAAGAAGCGGACGTGACCAGCCTGTCGGGCCCCGATGAGCAACCGATGAGCACGCGGTACCGTGATCCCTGTTCGAACAGGCCGGGGGAGACGGGGGTGGGACCGGTGACGGTGCGACTGGGGGTGCTGGGACCCGTGCGGGCCTGGGACGGCAACGGCCACACCCTGCCGCTCAAGGGGCCACGCCACCGCCAGGTCCTGGCCCGACTGCTGATCGCCCACGGCCGCGTCGTCCCGGTCGAAGTACTCGTCGACGACCTGTGGGAAGAGGAAGACCCGCCCGCCGACGCCGTAGGGGCGCTGCGCACCTTCGTCGCGGCCCTGCGCCGAGCCCTGGAACCCGACCGCGCCCCCCGCACCCCACCGAGCCTGCTCATCACCCAAGGCCCCGGATACGCACTACGCACCCACCGTGTGGACGCCCACGAGTTCGAACACGCCCTCACCGAAGCGCGATCGGACACCGACCCGGCCCGCACGGCGCACACCCTGGAACAAGCCCTGGGACTGTGGCGCGGACCCGCCTACACCGACGTCGCCCACACCACCTGGGCCCGGGCCGAACGCGCCCGCCTGAGCGAACTACGACTCGGCGCCGTGGAAACCCTGGCCCGAGCCCGCCTGGACACCCACGACACCGACCGGGCCATCGCCGACCTGGACGCCCACGTGGCCGACCACCCCTGGCGTGAACAGGCCTGGCAACTCCTGGCCACCGCCCTGTACCGGGCCGGCCGCCAAGGCGAGGCACTCCAGGTACTGCGCCGCGCCCGCACCCTGCTCGCCCACGACCTGGGCCTGGACCCGAGCAGGGCCCTACGCCGCCTCGAACACGACATCCTCCACCAAGCCGACCACCTGGACGAACCCGAACGCCCCACCGACGTCGTCGAACGGCTCTGGCACAGCACCGCCCGCGCCTACCGGGCCGGCCCCGGACCACGAGCCCGCCTGGAATCCACCGTGGGCCTACTGCGCACCCTGGCCCTGACCGGCCCCGAAGGACTCGTCGGCGCACGAGAACGTCGCGTGGAGGCCATCGACGCCGCCCGAGAACTGGGCGACCCCGAACTCACCGCCCGAGTGATCGGCGCCTTCGACGTACCCGCCAACTGGACCCGCTCCGACGACCCCGACCAGGCCACGCGCGTAGTGGCCGCCGCCGAACAGACCCTGACCGGCCTGGGCCACGACGCACACCGGGCGGTACGCGCCCGACTACTGACCACCATCGCCCTGGAATCGCGCGGAGCACGCTCCCCACGCCCACGCCGGGCCGCCTTGGAAGCCGAAGAACTGGCCCGCGAGTCGGGCGACCCGGCACTGCTGGCGTTCACGCTCAACGGCCGGTGGATGCAGACCTTCCACCGCACCGGGCTGGCCACCGAGCGAGGGCGGATCGGCGACGAACTGGTCCGGGTGGCCGCCCGCCAAGGGGCCGTCTCCTTCGAGATCCTGGGGCACCTGATCGGGGTGCAGACGGGTGCGGCGCTGGGGGACGTCGAGCGGGCCGACCACCACGTGGGGACGGTCGAGTCCCTGGCCCGCCGCCACGAACGCCCCCTGGTGGAGGTCTTCACCACCTGGTACCGGGCACTGCGCCTGGACCTTCAGGGCCAGGACCCCGAACGGGTGGCCGACGCCTACCGGGCCGCCGCCGAGCACACCGCTTCGGCGGGCATGCCCGGCCTGGAGGAAGGCCTTCTGGCCTTGGCCCTGGCGTGCCTACGGTCACGCCACGGACTGCCCTGGTCGCAGGAACCGGGCACCGAGTGGGGCCCGCACGCACCCTGGGCGCTTCCCGCACGGCTACTCGCCCAGGACCGGGCCGAGGAGGCCGCCCTGGCCCTGGACCGCTTCGAGGACCCCGGCCCCGGTCTGCTCATGGAGGCCCACTGGGCACTCATCGCCCACGCCGCCCTGACCCTCGACCACCGGCCCGCGCTGCGTCGCGCCCACACCGCCCTGACACCGGCCCGCGGTGAACAGGCAGGCGCGGCCGGAGGCCTGTTCACCGCGGGTCCGGTCAGCGATCTGCTGGAGCGCGTCGAACACGCTCTTCAGCCCTCCTCGCCGGAATCGGCGGGGATTTCCACCCACGGATGGCCGGACGGTGAGTCCCACCTCCGGTGAGGAACCCTCGCGGGTGGCGCGGTCACCGCGCTTGGGCGTGGTCAGAGGTCGAATCCCTCACGGCGCCGATGACCTGGTCGAGACGGTCGCGCACGGCGAGCAGGTCCGTGATCTGCTGGTCGATGCGCGAGCGTTCGCCGGTCAGCCGGTCCACCATGACCGGTGTCGCCACACCCGTGTCCACGCACGGCAGCACCTCGCGGATCATTTTGCTCGACAGGCCCGCGGCGTAGAGCTGTTGGATGAGCCGCACCCGGCCCACGGCGGTGTCCGGGTAGTGCCGCTGGCCACCGGAGCTGCGCTCAGAGGTCAACAGGTCCTGCTCTTCGTAGTAGCGCAGCGCTCTCACGCTCACGCCCGTCTTCTCGGCGACCAGACCAATGCGCACGGGTCTTCCCCTCGTCCGACGGTTTCGATTTGCACCTGACGTCAACGTCAGGTTTTAGAGTAACGGGCGTCGAACAAACACCGGATTTCGGTGCATCCTGGAAAGGTAGGACAGCACATCATGCGCGCAGCTCGCTTCCATGAGTACGGCGGTGTGGAGAACCTGGTGATCGAGCAGGCCCCGGACCCGCACCCCGGGCCCGGAGAGATCCGTATTCGCGTCGCGGCGGCCGGCGTCAATCCCATCGATTGGAAGGCGCGTGCCGGCGCGCTACAGGGGCTGCTGCCCGTAGAACTGCCCGCCATCCCCGGACGCGACGCCGCCGGAGTGATCGACGAGGTCGGCGAAGGCGTCCAAGGGGCAGCGGTCGGCGACCGTGTCTTCGGCCTGGGCGGTGTCACCGGGGCGACAGCGGAACTGGCCGTACTCTCCGCCTGGGCCCACGCGCCCACCACGTGGAGCGACGAGGAATCCGCCGGCGCGGGCCTGGCATCGGTGACCGCGCTGGGCGGGCTGAACGCGCTCGGCCCCCTCTCCGGACGCACCCTCCTCATCGAGGGCGCCGCCGGAGGCGTGGGCAGCGCCGCGGTCGAGATCGCGCTGGCTCAAGGCGCCACCGTGATCGGGACGGCCAGTGAACGCAACCACGAGTTCCTGACCGACCTCGGAGCCGTTCCCACCACCTACGGCCACGGCCTCGCCGAGCGCCTGGCCGCACTCGCTCCGCACGGGGTCGACTTCGTGCTCGATACCGCGGCCTCCGGCTCCTTGGACGACCTCGTCGCGATCACGGGCGCCCCCACGCGCGTATCGACGATCGCCGACCACGCCAACGCCCAACGCCTGGGCACGCACATCGTCAACGCGGTCAACGACTCCGCACTCCTGGCATCGGCGGCGGAACTCGGCCGACAAGGCCGCTACACCCCACGGATCGAGCGGGCCTACCCGCTGGAGCGGATCGCGGACGCCCACGCGCACGGTGAGCGCGGGCGCACACGTGGAAAGGTCGTGATCGGCATCTGACCACCGCCGTTCGCCGCGCCGGGACGATCCAGGCCCTGATCGTTCCGGCGCGGTCAGGTGCTCGTGCGTGTGCTGCGCGGTGCACTCGCCCGCCATGTCCACCGCGGTGGGCCTCACCCGGGCCGAGGAACCCCATGAGCATCGGCGACCATCAGCGACTGGTCGAGGCGCACGAGGGTGTTTCCTCCAAGCTTTGAAAGCAGCTGAACCGGGGCCACTTCCTCATCCCGGCCCTGAAGGGCAGGGATGAGGAAGTCACAGTTCCTTGATCCGCGCCAACACCGAACGCAGGGTGTCCGCGTCGGGGCGAAGTCGATCCCGGTCGTTGGTGTGCACCATCAACCGTCCCTGGTCCGCCAGGTCCGACAACAACACCCGCAGCACCCCCAGAGCGAACCCCGAACGAGCGGCCACCTCGGCCACCGGCACCGGACGCACGCACATCGACAGGATCATCTCCAACTCCGCGTCCAGCTCGGTCGGCTCGACAGAGGGCACCGCCACCACCTGGGTGGTCACCGACAGGTCCGCGCGGGTGGGCCGGGTACGCCCCCCGGTGAGCGAGTAGGGGCGGATCAGACTCGATTCGTCCGACCACCCCTGGCCCCGCCACGGCGGCCGGATCACCCCCGACCTCCTCTGCCGGGTGGCGGCGCCGACAGTGCGCGCCGTGCCCCGCACACCCGATCCGCCCGGTCGCCCCTCGACCGGTGCGGCCGGGTGGTCGAACCCTCCTGGCCCAGGGCCAGGCCTCGTGCCGCGGTGCTCGCCGACATCGACATCATCCTTCCGTGTTCCGGTCGTGGTGATCGTGCGTTCGCCCTCGCGGTGCCGGGCGGGGGACTGCGTGGGATCGACAGGCCTGGGCCTCGGCGGTGGGGAAGGTGTCGGTGGCGTGGCCGGTGGGGGAGTCCCGGGGGCGTTGGGGGTCAACACCAGGGTGAACATGCGGGCGCGAAGCGGCCGACGCTTCTCGTGGGGCATGGGCTCGCTTTTCGGGGGAGTGGCGGACG
>NZ_FRFF01000151.1 GCF_900143625.1 Nocardiopsis sp. JB363 | reverse complement strand
CCCCCCGGACCCGGCGGCCCCTCGACCCCCACGACACCGGCGACGAGCCGGACAACGCGCGCAAGGTCACCTTCACCATCGCCGCCGTCGTGACGGTCGTCTTCCTCTTGATCACCGCGGCGGGTGCCGGATGGCTCCTGTCGGACCACGGCCCCTGGACCGATCCGGCCGCCGACTCCACCGACGCGTCCGCGACGGAGGAAGCGGACGGGGGCGGGGAAAGCGACGAGGAAGCGGAGCGGCCCGCGGCGGAGGTCGACGCCGGCACCGTCTCCGACCCGAACACGGGGCTGGCCTTCACACTCCCCGGAGAGGGCTGGCAGCGGCTCGGTGACGACCAGGTGCCACCGGAGTACGAGACCTATTCGATCCATGGTTCCCCGGAGGACCCGGACGCGATCATCGTGACCGGCAGCGAGGAACTCGGTCCCCTCGAACCCCTCGCGCTCACCGCCGTGAACATGGCCACGGACATGGTCGGACAGCTGGGCGCCGGGGAGGGCGACCTGTGGGTCGAACCGGACGGCGCCACGGAGGTGGACGGCGCCCCCGCCTTCGGAGTGACCATGGGCAGCGACTCGGGTGGTGGCGAGGAGACCTACGGAAGGTTCATGGTCATGGAGCTCGGCGGCGACCAGGGCGCGTTCATGCTCGGCCTGAACACCGGTGGAGACGACGAGGTCACGGACGGCATCGACGCCGCCTTCGGCTCCGTGGTCACCCTCTGACGGAACCGACCCCCCCGGATGCCCCGCGACACCCCGGTCCAGGGTGTCGCGGGGCCGGGAGTCTCGTGCGTCGCGTCAGAGCGGCAGGACCGCGCGGAGCAGGAAACCACCGTCCCTGGTCCCGGATCCGGAGATCGTTCCTCCACTCGCGGAGACACGTTCGGCGAGCCCGGTCAGCCCGTTGCCACCGTTCTCGTCCCTCACCCGCTCCCGGGCGTGGTCGTTGTGCATCTCCAACACCAGGGTGTCGTTCTCGCCGGCCTCCCCACGAGCCAGGGTGAAGGTGATCTGGCATTCCTCGGCGTCACTGTGCCGCAGCACGTTGGTTGCGCCCTCCCGCACCACCCACGCGGCCGTCGCCTCGACCCGTGCCGGTAGTTCGAGCGCTTCCAACCCGGTGACCGTGGTCCGGGTTCCTCCGGTCTCCAGGATCGAGGTGACCGAGGCGACCTCGTCGGCCAGATCGGCTTCTCGGTGGCCGCTCACCGCGGAGCGCACCTGGCCCAGCGCCTGACGGGCCAGGTCCTGGACCTCCGCCAGTTCGACGGCGGCACGTTCGGGAGCACGATCCACCAGACGGCTCGCCAACTGGGCCTTGACCGCCAGCGCGGAGAGGCTGTGCCCGAGCAGGTCGTGCATGTCCCGCGCGAAACGGAGCCGCTCCTCCGTCACCGCGAGCCGGGCACGGGCCCGTTGACCGATGACCGCCTCCCGACTGGCGTCCCAGAGCAAGATGGTGATCATGGTCGTGGTGACCATGGCGAGGGCGACCACGATCGCCCCGGCCCAGACCAGGACGTACAAGGGGAAGTCGGTGATGGGAACGGCGTAGGTCGGCAGCAGTGGCAACGGCGAGACGAACAGGACCGCGCTGACGATGAGGGTGGTGCGTCTGGGTGCCAGAAGCGCTCCGATCGACCACCAGAGGGCGATCGTGAACAGAGTCGTCACCGGCGAGGCGAGCAGGACGACCGCCGCCACCAGCAACGCCAACGAGGTCCAATAGAGCTTCGGCGAGGGGGCCCGATCCCCGTCGATCCGGTTCCGCATCAACAGGATGAGCAGGACGACGTTGGGAACGCAGAGTCCCGCCCCGACTGCCGATCTCCACAGCGGCCACTGGTCCGCCGCGGCGAAGACCAGGTCGAAGAGCGGGAAGACGACCATGAACAGGCAGCTGCCCCCGAGCATGACGAAGTTGATCAGGCGGGTGATCCGGAAGCGGCGGTCGGCCCACCTCTCCTGTTCGGTGGTGGTCCCGCCCCGGGCGTCATGGGGCGACGCCACACCGTCCGCTCGCCCACCCGTGGCACTCGGCCCGGCGGCCGGCGAGCCGTCCGATGGTCGCACCGGAGGGCTGTGCGCGCTTCGGAGCGAGGCCGCTCCGGGGCCCTGCACGCTCTCCCCCGATAGTGGGGAGTCCGCCGAGAGCGGGACGACCGTGCGCAGCCGGAAACCGCCATCGGCGGTACTGGACGCCGTCAGTGTGCCGCCGACCCTCTCGACTCGTTCGGCCAATCCCGACAGGCCACTGGCGGAGCCCGTGTCCTCGACCTCGCCGAGCTCGGCTCCGTCGTTGGCCATCTCGATGACCAGGTTGCCCGGAGCGTCCTCGGCCGCCTCTTCCATGGAGAACCCGATCCGGCACCGGCGGGCATCACTGTGCCGCAACACGTTCGTGCCGCCCTCGCGCACCACCCACGCGGCCAGACCGGCGGTCTCACGTGGCAGGTCCAACCCGCCCAGACCGGTGACCGTCGTGACGGTCCGGTTCTGTTCCAGGACCGCCCGGACCGAACCCACTTCGGTCTCCAGGTCCAGGTCACGGTAACCGCGGACCACGGAACGCACTCTCTGTAGCGTCCCCCGGGCCGCCTCGTGCACCCGGTCGATCCTCCGCCGTGCCTCCCCCGGGTCGGTGCGCAGGACCCGTCCCGCGTGGTCGGCGCTCACCGCGAGTGTGCTCAACTCCGTGCCCAGAAGATCCCGGATGTCATCGGCGAAACGGAGGCGCTCCTCGTTCACCGCCAACCGGGCACGGGCCTGGGAACCCTCGACGGCCTCACGGGTCGCGTCCCACATCCAGAAGGTGGCGACGCAGCCCGACCAGAGGAACAACATGAAGACGAGCGCGAGAACGAAGTCCGCCCCGAGCAGGAGGGGCGCGTGGTCGAGCGGATCGAGCAGTACCCGGGTCCAGGGCAGAACCACGAGCAGCGGACTGATCCGGAGGGCCTGTCGCCACGGGGCCATGAAGACCAGGAGGCACCAGGCGCCCGCGCAGGCAGAGAAGATGTAGAAGGGGACCTGGAGAAAGACGCACATCAGGGCGACCACGACCAGTGTTCCCCAGTACAGACGGGGATCGGCGTCGGCCCGACCGTTCACGCGCTCCCACGTCATCCGCCAACCGAAGGCGGTGCCGATCGCCCCCAGGCCCAGGGCGACCAGGGTGGGCCACCACTGCTGCCCCTCTCCGATCCAATGTTCGACGCGCCGGCCGGTGGGGTCGAGGTGGAAGAGCAGCTCGTAGCCGGGCCAGACCAGGAAGAGCAGACCCAGGGCGGACATGAAGAACAACACGACCCAGCGCAGGCGACGCTGTCTGCGGGTGTAGCGACCGCCGTCCGCCGTTTCGAAGGCGTCGGTCGGTTCCTCGTCCGCGCCGGCCGGGGCAGGCGCGGAGCCGACGTCCCGCACGTCATCGGCGCGCCGTACGGAGCCGGTCCCCGTTCCACCCTGTAGTCCCACCGGATCCACCTTTCCCCACCGACGTCCGTCCACTTCACGTTAGGACGCGGCGGCCCCCTCCGGGCCGTTGTCCACAGGCCGAATCCCACCGACATGGAATCGCGCCGAGAAGACCCCCGTCCTGGGTCTTCCCGGCGCGTTCGTCCCACCCGTCACCCTTAGGGCGTGTTCCGTGGATGCTGCCCGTCGCGAGCGGTGCATCCAGTGGTGCCGGCACAAGGCCGAAGAAGGAATGCCCCTACTGTGCACACCTCGCAAGCTCGGCAATGTCGCACAGCGGGGGCCCGCCCGGGTTTGGCTGTCGACTGATGAGAACGCCGTGACGGTGCCGCTGGGGCGCCGCGCAGCAGGGTATGTATTCGCGGAACATGCCCTAGGGCCGGCGGGCGTCCCAGATGAAGTAGCGGCGGACCAGCAGCGACAGGACCACGATCCAGACGAGCATGATGCCGATGTTGGGCAGCGCGCCGGCCCACAGACCGAGGAAGCCCACCGGTTCGGCGCCCTCGAAACCACCGAAGACGTCGTAGCCGAAGTAGGCGGCCTGGGCCATCTCCACGGTCGGGGCGACCGGCAGCAGCAGCGCGAACTGGCGCAGGCCGTCGGGCAGGACGTCCAGCGGGATGAAGCTGCCACTGAGGAACAGCAGAGCCATCATCGGAACCATCGAGAGCATCTGCGCGGACTCGGCGTTGGTCACGAAGCGGGTGATCAGCAGGCCCAGCAGGGTCATCGCGAGGCATCCCAGCACCACGGAGAACACCAGCATCACCGGGTCGGACGGCAGGGGACCGCCGATGGCGATGGACCCGCCGATGATGAGCGCCGCGATCAGCAGGGTGAAGAGCAGGACGACGAGGAAGACACCGCCGAAGATCGCCACCGCCGGCACCCCGCTCACCCGGAACCGTTTGAGGACCAGGGCCTCACGCCGGGCGGTGAAGACGTTGGAGGGGTGGCCCAGTCCGATGAAGAGGGCGATGGCACCGATGGTGCCGACCAGCGCCGCGTCCGTGGTGGTGTACTCCCCCAGGATCGGGACGCTCTCCTGGTTGAAGATCGGAAGCAGCAGGATCACCGGCATGATCAGGTACATCAACGCGGTCTTGTACCGCACGAAGAGCGTGAACTCGGTACGTCCCAGGCGCAGGGTCTGCCGAAGCACACCCGGCCCCTTCTTGCTGCCTACGGCGCCCTCGGGGGCGGTGGTGGCGGTGGTCATGATGGTGCTCCAGAGGTCTGTGGGGTGGGTGGTCCGAGGATCCGGTCGCTACTCGCCGACGAGGTCGGCGGCGCCGTCCGCGACCTGGAGGAAGACGTCCTCCAGGGAGGCGCCGCGCACCTGTAGGTGCTGCAGGGTGCCGCCGTGTTCCCCCGCCCAGGCCATGAGGGCGGCGACCGTGTGGTGGGCGCGGTCGGCGACGTCACCGCCCCGAATCGTGTAGGTCGCCCACAGACGCTGTTCACGGGTCTGCACCTCGACCTCGGCGTCCTCCAGTTCGGGCAGGTCGGCGGTGCGCACGTCGCTCGGCAGGAGGAAGCTCACCCGGTCGCCCCACCCTGCGAGGACCTCACCGAGCGTGCCCTCGACCCGGATCTCTCCCCGGTGCATGATGGCGAGCCGGTCGGCGAGTCTTTCGGCCTCTTCCAGGTAGTGCGTGGTGAGCAGGATCGCGACGCCGTCCCTCTTGAGGTCGCTGATGATCCGCCACGTCTCGTGCCGCGCCTCGGGGTCCATCCCGGTGCTGGGTTCGTCGAGGTAGAGCACCTCGGGTCGGGTCAGCAGGGCCAGGCCGAGATCGAGTCGGCGCTTCTGACCGCCGGAGAGCTGCCGGACCCGCAGCCCGCGCTTCTCGGTGAGTCCGACCAACGTGAGCACCTCGTCGATCCCGCGCGGGTCGGCGGCCAGGTCACTGGCCAGGGCGAGGGTCTCGTCGACGCTGAGGTCCTCCATCAGGCCACTGCCCTGGAGCACCGCGTTGGTGCGCTCGCGCACCCCGGAGGGCTGGCCGTAGGGGTCCTCTCCGAAGACCCTGGCCGTGCCGGAGCTGGGCCGGCGGAACCCTTCGAGGGTCTCGATGGTGGTGGTCTTACCGGCGCCGTTGGTTCCCAGGAGCGCGAAGAGCTCACCGGGACGAATGTCGAAGGAGACGCCCTTGACCGCTTCGAAGTCGCCGTACTTCTGACGCAGATCGCGAACGACCACCGTCGGTTCCGCGAAAGCGTGGGGGGCACTGGTCTCGGTGGTGGTGTTCGCTGTCTCCGTCATGTCCCACAGCTTTCCGTACCCGGCGCCCCACCGACAGACGCCGCTGTCACCGGACCATGATGGCGATCACCCGGCCCGGACACTGACAAATGTCATCAGCCGCCGCGGCCGGGGAAGGACCGGGGTACGTCGTGGTGGTGCGCCGCGCCCGCACGTGCCCCTTCGTCACCTCACGTGCGGGCGCGGCCGCGGCCGCCAGGCGGACCACGCCCGTCCCCTCACACTCACGTCGGGCGGGTCCGCACCTGCGGTTACCAACTTTCTACACGAGTCCCCCGGCGCCTGTCGCCGGAATTCACCATTCTCCGTTGAATCGATCCCAGACGATAAGGAATAGGAAATTTCTTCTCAGGAAAAAACGTCCTCTGGGCGCTAACCTGCGGTCAGCGTAGGCTTTCCACTCCACGAAATACCGGCGAGACCAATCCACGAACAGTTCTCGGAAACCAAGAGATCATTCGGCTCTCCGACCCCGGACTTTCCCGGACACCGAAAGGGCGGGACACCCGTGGGTGTCCCGCCCTTTCGTGCGCGGATTCTCAGTGAGATCGGACGCTAGACGTCGACGGTCTCCTTCTGCTCGCCACCGGACGAGGGCTTGTCACCCTTGACCGAACGGAGCAGCAGCTGGGAGACGTCCACGACCTCCAGCGACTCCTTGGCCTCACCGGAGGACTTCTTCTCGTTGATCGCGTCGCCGAGCATGACCTGGCAGAACGGGCACGCTGTGGAGACGGTGTCGGGGTTGGTGGTCAGCGCCTCGTCCACACGCTCGGTGTTGATGCGCTTGCCGATCCGCTCCTCCATCCACATGCGGGCGCCACCGGCGCCACAGCAGAAGCCCCGCTCCTTGTGACGGTGCATCTCCTGCGTCTTGACGCCGGGCACCTGCGCCATGATGTCGCGCGGCGGCGTGTACACCTTGTTGTGGCGGCCCAGGAAGCACGGGTCGTGGTAGGTGATGTTCTCGTCGATGGAGCTCACCGGGGTCAGGCGACCCTCGTCCACGAGCTGGGCCAGCAGCTGGCTGTGGTGGATGACCTCGTAGGTACCACCGAGCTGCGGGTACTCCTTGGCCAGGGTGTTGAAGCAGTGCGGGCAGCTGGCCACGATCTTCGTGACACCGGCGTCGTTGAGCGTCTCGACGTTCTGCTGGGCCAGCATCTGGAAGACGTACTCCATGCCCAGACGCCGCGCCGGGTCACCGGTGCAGGCCTCCATGCCGCCCAGGACGGCGAACTTGACGTCCGCGATGTCCAGCAGCTCGGCGATGGCCTTCGTGGTCTTCTTGGCCCGGTCCTCCAGGGCGCCGGCGCAACCGACCCAGAACAGGTACTCGGTACCCTCGGGCAGCTTGTCGTCGACGACCTGGACCTCGACCGGGTTCTCCTGCTTGGCCAGCTCCTCGATCCAGTCCATGCGCCGGTCCTCGGCCATGCCCCACGGGTTGGCCTTGTTCTCAAGGTTCTTGAGGAGGGTGTTGGCCTCGGACGGGAAGTTGGACTCGACCATGACCTGGTAGCGACGCATGTCCAGGATGTGGTCGATGTGCTCGATGTCGACGGGGCACTGCTCGACGCAGGCACCACAGTTGGTGCAGGCCCACAGCTCGTCGGGGTGGATGACGCCACCCTCCTCCTCGGTGCCGACCAGCGGCTTGTTGAGGAGTGCGAGGACGTCGACGCCCGAGTGGCTGTTGTCCGGAGCCTCGGCGAGGGTCTCCTCGGTGATGCCCTGGAGCAGGTACGGGGCCTTCTCGTAGGCGTGCGCCTGCAGGTCGAGGACGAGCTTCTTGGGCGACAGCGGCTTGCCGGTGTTCCAGGCGGGGCACTGGGACTGGCAGCGACCGCACTCGGTGCAGCTGCTGAAGTCCAGCAGGCCCTTCCAGGTGAAGTCCTCCAGCTTGCCGGCACCGAACGGGTCCTCGTCCGGGTCGGCCTCCTCGAAGTCGAGGGGCTTGGTGCCGGACTTGTCCATCATCTGCTTGGCGGCGCCCAGGGACGGGCTGCCGTCGGCGTTGCGCTTGAAGAAGATGTTGACCGGCGCGATGAAGCGGTGCCAGCCGATGCCCATGGTGAGGTTGAGGTACAGCACCACGAAGAACGCGTAGCTGATGATCAGCTTGAAGGCCGCGGCCAGGGCGATGCCGGGCTCGGCGATCGCGGCGTCACCGGGCAGAATCGCGCCGATCGCGTGCGAGATCGGGGTGGCCCACACCGGGAAGGCGAAGTCCTCGATGGCGACCTTGAAGCCGCGGATCACGAAGACGGCCAGCAGCAGGCCGATGATGTAGGCCTCGACGTAGTACGCGGTCCAGGTCCTGGAGTTGTAGAACCGGGAGTCGCGACCCTTGCGGTGGGGGCCGTTCAGCAGGCGGTAGGCGGTGAGGCCGAGGATACCGATGAGGCTGGTGCCGGCGATGAACTCGATCGCGAGACCGTAGATGGTCCAGTCGTAGATGATCGGCAGCTTGAAGTGCGGGTCGAAGACTTCACCCTGGGCCTCGATGACCGTGAGGACCAACAGGGGGAAGGACACCATCACGAACCAGTGGGCCACACCGACCCAGGGACGCTTGAGCATCCGGGTGTGGCCGAGGATCTCGATGAGCGTCATCGTCAGCCGCTTGCCCAGCGACTCCTTGCGCTCGGGCTCCACCGTTCTGCCGATGCCCACTGTTCGCACGATCTTGTACAGACCGAATCCGAACAGGGCCATCGCGACCACGGCGAAGACCGAGGTGATGATGCCCAATGTCAAGTACAGCGGGTGCATCGTCCGTGGCCTCCCATCCTGCTTTCGTCATCCGGTGCGCCACACACCGGTGGTCCCAGCTTATGTTACTAGCGAGTAATAGCACGGCCGCCATCGCCCCGGACCACTACGGCCCGAGACCCGCTTCCGCGCCCTCGCCGATGCGCCTTCTCGTGGCGCGTCCGTGCGGTCGCGGGGCCGTCCTCACGCGCGGGACCACCGTAGACGGCCCAGGCCTCAACAGAATCACGCGGGTCGACCCCGGCCCCTTCGGACACACCACGCCCCCTATGTAAGCGGACGGCCGGACCGATCGGGCACATCCGGGCATCGGTGGGTCCACCGGTCGTGCCACGACGCGCCCACCCCGCCCCTGAGCCGTCCCCTACTCCCCCCGATTTCTCGGATCGAGGATCTCCCCGAGTCGTCCCGGGGTTCGGCCGTTCAGCCGCCGAAATTTCCCAGGTCGGGAACATCTCCGCCTGTCCGACCGTTGTCAGGGCGTAGGAAACAAGTTGAGTGATACCGGCTCAACTGACTTGACAGCCCTCACCCGACGAAGCAAAATTACGCCTGAACGACTCAACTTTCACGGAGGAAACAACCATGGCACGTGCGGTCGGAATCGACCTCGGTACAACGAACTCGTGTGTCGCGGTCCTTGAGGGTGGCGAGCCGACGGTCATCACCAACGCCGAGGGCTCCCGCACCACCCCTTCGGTCGTGGCGTTCGCCAAGAACGGTGAGGTACTCGTCGGTGAGGTGGCCAAGCGTCAGGCCGTCACCAACGTCGACCGGACGATCCGCTCGGTGAAGCGTCACATCGGCACCGACTGGTCGGTGGAGATCGACGACAAGACCTTCAACCCGCAGCAGATCAGCGCCTTCATCCTGCAGAAGCTCAAGCGCGACGCCGAGGCTTACCTGGGTGAGGACGTCACCGACGCGGTCATCACCGTCCCCGCCTACTTCAGCGACTCCCAGCGCCAGGCCACCAAGGAGGCCGGCACCATCGCGGGTCTCAACGTCCTGCGCATCATCAACGAGCCGACCTCGGCCGCGCTCGCCTACCACCTGGAGAAGGAAGGCGAGGCCACGATCCTCGTCTACGACCTCGGTGGCGGCACCTTCGACGTCTCCCTCCTCGAAGTGGGCGACGGCGTCGTGGAGGTCAAGGCGACCAACGGTGACAACCACCTCGGTGGTGACGACTGGGACCAGAAGGTCGTCGACTGGCTGGTGGAGAAGTTCAAGAACTCCAACGGCGTCGACCTGTCCAAGGACAAGATGGCGCTGCAGCGTCTGCGCGAGGCCGCCGAGAAGGCCAAGATCGAGCTGTCCAGCTCCAGCGAGTCGCAGATCAACCTGCCCTACATCACGGCTTCGGCCGAGGGCCCGCTACACCTGGACGAGAAGCTCACCCGCGCCGAGTTCCAGCGTCTGACCTCCGACCTGGTCGAGCGGACCAAGACCCCGTTCCGGCAGGTCATCAAGGACGCCGGGATCGCTCTGGACCAGATCCACCACATCGTCCTGGTCGGTGGCTCCACCCGTATGCCCGTCATCGCCGAGCAGGTCAAGGAGATGACCGGCGGCAAGGACCCCAACAAGGGCGTCAACCCGGACGAGGTCGTGGCCATCGGTGCCGCGCTCCAGGCCGGTGTGCTCAAGGGTGAGGTCAAGGACGTCCTGCTGCTGGACGTCACCCCGCTCTCGCTGGGCATCGAGACCAAGGGCGGCGTGTTCACCAAGCTCATCGAGCGCAACACCACCATCCCGACCAAGCGGTCGGAGATCTTCACGACGGCCGACGACAACCAGCCGTCCGTGCAGATCCAGGTGTACCAGGGTGAGCGCGACATCGCCCAGTACAACAAGAAGCTGGGTGTCTTCGACCTGACCGGTCTGCCCCCGGCGCCGCGCGGCGTCCCGCAGATCGAGGTCGCCTTCGACATCGACGCCAACGGCATCGTGAACGTCACCGCGAAGGACCTGGGCACCGGCAAGGAGCAGTCGGTCACCATCTCCGGTGGTTCGGCCATGTCCAAGGACGACATCGACAAGATGGTCCGCGAGGCCGAGCAGTACGCCGAGGAAGACCGCAAGCGTCGCGAAGAGGCCGAGGTCCGCAACAACGCCGAGTCCCTCGTCTACCAGACCGAGAAGGTCATCACGGACAACGAGGACAAGATCCCGGCGGACGTGCGTTCCGAGACCGAGGCCGCCGTCTCCGAGCTGAAGACCGCTCTGGAGGGCACCGACACCGAAGCCATCCGGACCGCCAGCGAGAAGGTCGCGCTGGCCAGCCAGAAGATCGGTTCGGCCATCTACAGCCAGAGCGAGCAGGGTGAGGGCGCCGCCCAGCCCGAGGGCGAGGGCACGGACGCCTCCGCCGACGACGCCGACGTCGTGGACGCCGAGATCGTCGACGAGGAAAACGGCAAGGGCAACCAGTCCTGACCCGTGAGTCCGGTGAGAGTCGAGGAAGGAGGGAACGTCGGAGATGGCGCTGTCGGACAAGAACAGCCCCGACGCCGGTGACGGTGAGGGTGACGAGACCCAGGGTCCGGTGACCCGCGACAACAGCGGGATCGATCCCGAGACCGATGAGGTCCGCGAGCCCGAGGTCGAGGAGACGGAAGGATCCGAGGCCGACGACGCCGAGGAGCCCGAGATCGTCGAGGCCGAGATCGAGGACATCCCCGAGATCCCGGACACCCCCGAGTGGGTGGTGAGCGAGGCCATCAACGCCGATGAGCGGGTCGTCGAGCTCACCAACGACATCAAGCGGGTGCAGGCGGAGTACGCCAACTACCGCAAGCGTGTCGAGCGTGACCGCGTGGCGGTCCGTGAGGTCGCCACCGCCCAGGTCATCGGCGAACTACTGCCGATCCTGGACGACATCGGTCGTGCACGGGAGCACGAGGAGCTCACCGGCGGGTTCAAGGCGGTGGCCGAGTCCCTGGAGGCGACGGCGACCAAGCTGGGCCTGGTCAAGTACGGCGAGCAGAATGACGAGTTCGACCCGACCGTGCACGAGGCGCTCACCCTCGTTCCGGTCCCGAACATCGCCGTCCAGTCGGTGATCGAGGTGTTCCAACCCGGGTACCGCATCGGTGAGAGGGTCCTCCGCCCGGCCCGCGTGGTCGTGGGTGAGCCCATGGGCGACACCCCGGAGCCCTCGGAGGAGGACTCCGACGAGGCCTCCGCCGAGAAGGGCGAGAACGAGAAGTAACGAGCTGTGGCCGTGGCCGGCGTGAGATCGTCGGTCACGGCCACAGGTCGACCCCGCCCCTACGGGGCCGGGGGCCACGTGGAAACATCGGACGCAACCGGCACCAGCGGGGAGAAGGCACCAGTCGATGAGCACCAAGGACTACCTGGAGAAGGACTACTACAAGGTCCTCGGAGTCTCAAAGACCGCCACCAAGGACGAGATCCGCTCGTCCTACCGCAAGTTGGCCCGGGAGAACCACCCCGACGCCAATCGTGACGACCCGAAGGCCGAGGACCGCTTCAAGGAGATCTCCGAGGCGTACAACGTCCTGTCGGACGAGAATCGCCGCAAGGAGTACGACGAGGCGCGTTCGATGTTCGGTGGCTCCTACCGTCCCGGTGGTGGCACCGGCCCGGGCGGGTTCGACATGAGCGACATCTTCGGTCAGGGCGGCGGTGGGGGTGGTGGCGCCCCCGGCGGCGAGCGGCTGAGCGACATCTTCGGTGGACTGTTCGGCAACCGCAGTCGGTCGGGCCAGGCGACCCGGAGCCGACGCGGCGCCGACATCGAGACCGAGACGACACTGAACTTCCGCGAGGCCGCGGACGGGGTGACCCGTTCGTTCCAACTGACCAGCGAAGCGCCTTGTGTCACCTGTAAGGGCACGGGCGCACGCGTCGGTTCGGCCCCGCGAATGTGCCCGAAGTGCTCCGGCACCGGGCACGAGAACACCAACCTGGGCGGCTTCTCGCTGTCCGAGCCGTGCAGTGAGTGCAAGGGGCGCGGCCTGGTGGTCGACGACCCCTGCCCCACCTGTACCGGCAGCGGACGTGGCAAGAGCACGCGCACCATCCAGACCCGCATCCCCGGCGGCGTGTCCGACGGGCAACGGATCCGGATCAAGGCCAAGGGCGCACCGGGCGAGAACGGCGGCCCCGCCGGTGACCTGTACATCGTCGTCCACGTGAAGGATCACCCGGTGTTCGGTAGGAACGGCGACAACGTCACCATCACGGTCCCGGTGAGCTTCCCCGAGGCGGCGCTGGGCGCCGACGTCCGGGTTCCGACCCTGAGCGGTTTCCCGGTGACGGTGAAGGTGCCGCCGGGCACCCAGAACGGTCGCACGCTGCGGGTTCGCGGCAAGGGCGCCACTCGCAAGGACGGCACCATCGGCGACATGCTGGTCACCTTCGAGGTCAAGGTGCCGCAGGCACTCAACGACGACGCTCGCGAGGCGTTGGAGAAGTTCCGCGCGGCGACGTCTGACTACGACCCGCGCGACGGACTCGAAGCGCGGGCGAAGGGCGCGTGAATGTCGTGAACGATCCTTCCTTCGGAGTCGACGCCCCGGTCTACGTGATCTCCGTGGCCGCGGAGTTGGCCGGTATGCATCCGCAGACACTGCGGCAGTACGACCGGTTGGGGATCGTGTCGCCCGGACGCACGTCCGGGCGGGGCCGTCGCTACTCCATGCGTGACGTGCAGACGTTGCGCGAGGTACAGCGTCTGTCGCAGGAGTCGGGCATCAACCTCGCCGGGATCAAGCGGATCCTGGAGCTGGAGCTGGAGGTGGAACAGCTGCGTGAGCAGGTGTTCCACCTCGCCAACGAACTGGAGGCGGCGCGCCGGGCGGTGTCCCGGCGCGGCCGTCCGGCCCGCCCCGAGGGCGGATCGGTCCGCGGGGAGCTGGTCCGCCGCACCCGCGTGACGATCTTCAACACGGCCGATCCGGAAGAGCGCCCCGAGCGGGGCAGCGGGCTCGGGGACGACGATGACACCCGCGGCACGGGCGATTCCGACCAGAAGTAACGGCCCGACCCGCGGGTTCGGGTCTCACGGACTTCACGCATACGGCGTGATGGAATCGGCCATCAGACATCACCCTGAGTGACATTTCATGTGGATGGAGTCACATAACCATGAACTACAAGCTCACCCAGAAGAGCCAGGAGGCTCTGGCCGCCGCCATCCGTCAGGCCACCACCGACGGCAGCCCACAGACCGAGCCCCTGCACCTGTTGGACGCCCTGTTGGATCAGGCGGAGGGCATCACCCGGCCGCTGCTCAAGGAGGTCGGGGTCGACCCCGACCGGCTCAAGGACAAGGTCGGATCGGCCATCGGCGCCCTGCCCAAGGTGGCGGGTTCGACGGTCAGCTCCCCCAGTTCCTCGCGGCAGCTCATCGTCTCCATCAACACCGCCGCGCAGCGCGCCAAGCAGATGGAGGACGAGTTCGTCTCCACCGAACACCTGCTGGTCGGGTTGGCCGCCGACGGAGGTGAGGCGTCCCGGTTGCTCAAGGACGCCGGAGCGACCCCGGACGACCTACTGGAGGCGTTCGAGCGGGTCCGCGGCACCGGACGGGTCACCTCGGAGAACCCCGAGGACACCTACCAGTCCCTGGAGAAGTTCGGTGTGGACCTCACCGAACGGGCCCGCGAGGGCAAGGTCGACCCGGTCATCGGCCGGGACGGCGAGATCCGTCGGGTGATCCAGGTGCTCAGCCGCCGCACCAAGAACAACCCGGTGCTCATCGGTGAGCCCGGCGTCGGCAAGACCGCCGTCGTCGAGGGTCTGGCCCAGCGCATCGTGGCGGGCGACGTCCCACAGTCCCTGCTCGGCAAGCGCCTGATCAGCCTGGACCTGTCCGCGATGGTGGCGGGCGCCAAGTACCGGGGCGAGTTCGAGGAACGGCTCAAGGCGGTGCTCACGGAGATCAAGGAGTCCGAGGGCCAGGTCATCACGTTCATCGACGAGCTTCACACCATGGTGGGCGCGGGCGCCGCCGAGGGCGCCATGGACGCCGGCAACATGCTCAAGCCCATGTTGGCCCGCGGTGAGCTGCGCATGGTCGGCGCCACCACCCTGGACGAGTACCGGGAGAAGATCGAGAAGGATCCTGCCCTGGAACGCCGTTTCCAGCAGGTGTTCGTCGGTGAGCCCTCGTCCACCGACACCATCGCGATCCTGCGCGGACTCAAGGGGCGTTACGAGGCGCACCACAAGGTGCAGATCTCCGACTCCGCGCTGGTCGCCGCGGCCACCCTGTCGGACCGCTACATCACCGCGCGCTTCCTGCCGGACAAGGCCATCGACCTCATCGACGAGGCGTCGTCCCGGCTGCGCATGGAGATCGACTCCAGCCCGGTGGTGATCGACGAACTGCGCCGTACCGTCGACCGCCTCAAGATGGAGGAGATGGCGCTCGACAAGGAGTCGGACCCCGCCAGTCGGCAGCGGTTGGAGCGGTTGCGCGCGGACCTGGCCGACAACCAGGAGCGGCTCAACGGGCTGGTGGCCCGCTGGGAGCAGGAGAAGGCCGGACTGAACCGGGTCGGTGAGCTCAAGGGCCGACTGGACGAGATGCGCACCAAGGCCGAACTGGCCGAACGCGAGGGCCGCTTCGAGGAGGCGTCCCGGCTGATGTACGGGGACATCCCACAGTTGGAGAAGCAGGTCGAGGAAGCGTCCAAGGCCGAGGAGAACGCCGCGGACACCGCCGATGCCGACGGCGACCCGATGGTCAAGGACGAGGTGGGCGCCGACGAGGTCGCCGACGTCGTGTCGGCCTGGACCGGGATCCCCGTGGGCCGGTTGATGGAGGGCGAGACCTCCAAGCTGCTGCGCATGGAGGAGGAGCTGGGGCAGCGACTGATCGGGCAGAAGAACGCGGTGGCCGCCGTCTCGGACGCGGTGCGCCGCGCCCGGGCGGGCATCTCCGACCCCGACCGGCCCACCGGTTCGTTCCTGTTCCTGGGTCCGACCGGTGTCGGCAAGACCGAGCTGGCCAAGGCACTGGCGGAGTTCCTGTTCGACGACGAGCGCGCGATCGTGCGCGTCGACATGAGCGAGTACTCCGAGAAGCACTCGGTGTCGCGCCTAGTGGGTGCTCCTCCCGGGTACGTGGGCTACGAGCAGGGCGGTCAGCTGACCGAGGCGGTGCGCCGCCGCCCCTACACCGTGGTGCTGTTGGACGAGGTGGAGAAGGCCCACCTGGAGGTGTTCGACACTCTGCTTCAGGTGCTGGACGACGGTCGCCTGACCGATGGTCAAGGACGGCAGGTGGACTTCCGCAACACCATCCTGATCCTGACCTCGAACCTGGGTTCGCAGTTCCTGGTGGACCAGTCCATGGAAG
The DNA here is from genome assembly GCF_900143625.1 of Nocardiopsis sp. JB363. Taxonomy (GTDB): domain Bacteria; phylum Actinomycetota; class Actinomycetes; order Streptosporangiales; family Streptosporangiaceae; genus Nocardiopsis. Next base: position 20,980 of record NZ_FRFF01000151.1, on the reverse strand, counting down.
AGGCCACGCGCAGGGATCGCGTGATGAACGTCGTGCGCTCGACGTTCAAGCCGGAGTTCCTCAACCGCCTGGACGACGTGATCATGTTCGACGCGCTGTCCACCGAGGAGCTGACCCGTATCGTAGATCTCCAGGTGGACAAGCTGGCCCGACGTCTGGCCGAACGCCGGCTCACCCTGGAGGTCACCCAAGGTGCTCGGGAGTGGCTGGCGTTGACCGGCTTCGACCCGAACTACGGCGCCCGGCCGCTGCGTCGCCTGGTGCAGTCGTCGATCGGTGATCCGCTGGCCAAGGTGATGCTGTCCGGAGAGCTGACCGAGGGCGACAGCGTGACCGTGGACGTGGACCCCGAACGCGACAGCCTGATGGTGACCCCCATCAAAGCCTGAGCCCATTGTTGAAGGGGGCCGCACCCGCCCGGGTGCGGCCCCCTTCGGCGTGTCCTGTGCCGCACCAGCGTCCATTGATCCCGGGTACGACGGATCAGCCGGCTCGATCTGTGGTGCATCATAGAGCGCACGGCTACACTTGAATCAAGTCGCTGAAAAATGATTCAAGCTGGTGGGGTGGTGATGATGACGATGAGCACCGGCGCGCGGATCGAACGTGCCCGCACGGCCGCAGGTCTGAGCCAACGCGCCTTGGCCGACGTCACCGGCATCTCACAGTCCACTCTGTCCCGGATCATTTCCGGGGATCGAGTGGCGAAGATGCCGGAACTCGTGGCGATCGCTTGGGAAACCGGACATACGGTCGCTCAGCTCACCGGAACCGGTGCGGTGGCCGAGCGTGTGCAGTGCGCGGCCCGCGCCACCAATGGTTCTGACATGGGCGATATGCGTCAGGCGTTGCTGGGTTTCCTGGAACTGGACGCCTACCTGGACGACCAGGCCATCCCCGCCACGGTCTGAAACGGGGCCAAGGAAAGCATGAGTGCCGAAGCCGAGGGCCGTGCTCTCGCCGAACGCTTCCGCGAGGAACAGCACCTGGGAGTACAGCCCCTGGGTGACCTCGTGGCCGTCATCGAGCAGACCACGGGGATCGACGTGGCCGTACTCGAAGCCGGCCAAGACCAACACGGGCTGATGATGAGGGACCCACAACGCGGATCCGTGTTCATCGGGGTCGCACGCACCCGCCGTCCGATGCGGCAACGCAGCAGCCTCGCACACGAACTCGGTCACGCCCTCTTCGAGGACATGACCGACGCTTCGGCCAGCACTTGGGATCACCGTTCTCCTGAGGAGATTCGGGCCGACGCCTTCGCCCGCCATCTACTGATCCCGTTCGAGGGCCTGCGTGAATTCCTCGGAGGGCAAGGGGCTTTGGCCCAGTCCGTCCTCTCCGAAGTCGTTCAGCACTTCTTGGTCTCACCATCGATCGCCGCGATCGCGCTGTGCCGAGCGGGGTACATCGATGACGGCACCAAACAAAGCTGGCGGAAACTCACCACGCCACAGCTGGCCACCAGGTTCGGGTGGAGCGACCAGTACCGTGCCCTGCAAGACGATTCCGACCGTGGTAGGGCACCGCAACGACTCCTCGCCCGAGCCATCAGCGCCTACGCCGAAGGGGTGCTGTCCGTGCAGGCGATCGCCACTCTTCGTGGGATCAGCCGGCGAGAGGCCGAAGCAGAGTTGCGGGAAGCAGGCGTGGTGCCAAAGGAACGGGCGGTGGCGTGGGCCGATCCCACCGATCTACCGAATGCCGAGATCGACCTCGCGGCCTTGGACGCGGTTCTCGACGCGCCTGAATTCGCTCCCGGCCCCTCTGACACGACACCGGGTGAGGACGGATGAGCCACCGGCCGATCATCGACGCCGGCCCGGGCCTGAACTTCCTTTCGATCAATCAGGAACGTCTCCTCATCCGGGTCTTGGGCAAGATCAGCGCCCCGGAGACCGTGCAGAGTGAGGTGTTCGACAAATCTCGACAGGACGAACGCTTCCGTGCCGCCGCCGGTGTCTGGCGCAAGCTGACTCCCAACTGGGTGCAGGTCCTGTCCGACGACCAGACCCCCGAACTCGCGGCCGTCGTCCAGCGCATCACCCATCAACCCATGGCCGAACGGCTGAGGCGCCCCAAGGACCTGGGCGAGATCATGGTCATCGCGCACGCGGTCGTCGCTGCCGAAGCGGGCCTACGAGTGACCGTCCTCATCGACGACGGAGAGGGCGCGCGAATCGCCACCTCCGAGATCAACCGTCTCGAACGGCTCCGCCGTAGCGGACGGCCGATGGGATCGATCACCCTGGCCGGCACACTGACCATCTTGGAGCGCGCCGCACTTCGGCAGTACGTCCCAGGCAAAGCGGACATGCGCCATCTCTACCGCAGGTTGCGTGAACTGGATGATGGGCTGCCACCGATCGAGACGACCAGACTGTTGTCATCCGACCTCTGGCTCTGACCCCGTTGTCGAAGGGGCCGTACCCGGGCGGGTACGGCCCACAGGGTCAGGGACGCTGACCGATCTCTTCGACCCAGCCGGTCCAGACGTAGCTGACCTGCTGGGACAGGACGGGGTACTCAAGGCCGTAGTCCTCGATCGGGGTCTCCGGGTCCTCTTCGTCCATCAGGATGGAGTCCTGGTAGAGCAACGCCCCGTCCTCCGTGCTGAAAAGGTAGCGGTACTCCAGCGTCTGGACACCGGGTTCCTCGACGACGAACGAGAAGAGCTCGCCCTCTCGGCCCAGCGGATCGGTGGCGGTGCCCAGGTGGCTCGTCTCGGAACGGTCGGCGATGATCCGTTGGACGGCGGCCTCCTCCGCACCGGACAAGGGCCGGTTCTCGTAGAGGCTCGCGACGGCGTGGAACAGGGAGGCGTCGGTTCTCTCGTCCTCCTCCGGGTCCTCGCCCAGGCCCATGAGGGTCTCCGCCAGAGCATCGGGGTCGGTGGGCAGCGCCTCGGGCAGGACCAGGCTGGGGTGAAGCGTCTCCTCGTGGGTCTCACCGACCTGATCCAGGAACCACTCGTGGTCGCCGGCCTCTCCTCCCGTCTCGGTCGGGGGCTGGGGGTTCTGGTCCTCACGCAGCTCACCGTCCAGGCTCTGCCACCGGTTCCACTCGAAGGGGATGAACCCGTACCCGTGGGTCTCCTCCGGGTCCGCGTCACCGGCGTCGGCGTTCATCCGGTACATGGTGGTGCCGGTGGAGGCGACGAACCCCACGTCCCCCCGCCCTTGGGGGTCACCGCGTCCGGCCGTGACCTCGGCCAGCTCCAGCAACGCTTCCGTGCCGTCGACCGGTTCCCCACCGACGACCTCCACGGTCTCGGGCGGGGAGGCGTAGGCCACGGGCACTCCGGCCGGGTGGTCGGTGGGCAACAGCATCGCTCCCACGCCCACGGCCAGGGCAGCGGCGGCGGCACCGGTCACGAGCACGGGGATACGACGCCACAGGGGACCTGTCACGGGGGTGTCCTCCCTCAGTCGGGCGATGGCGTTGGCCCGGGCCCATCGACGATTCCGGTCCGTGGGGGCGGTGTCCTTGGCCGGATCGCTGTCGTTGAGAGTCGCGCGCAGGCTGGTCAGGTCGTTCATGACGTCTTCTCCCAGGTGAAGGCCGGTACAGGTTCGGGCACCTCGTTCAGGTGAGCGGTGAGCCTCTTGCGGGCCCGATGCAGTCGTCCGCGAGCGGTGACGTGACTGCATCCCACGACCTTGGCCGCCTGGCGGGCATCGAGTCCTTCCCAGGTCACGAGCATCACGAGTTCGCGTTCGATCTCGGTCAACCGAGCCAGGGCCGTCAGGGCCCCGCTGCGGTCGATGACGCCGTCGGCGTGGTCGGCGTGCGCGCCGAGCCGGCCGGGTTCTCGGGTCAGCGATTGCGCGATCTGGTCCTGGCGCCGGTCGCGGCGCAGGTGGGCCAGGGTGATTCTTCGTGCGCACGCGTACAACCAGGGCAGTTCCTGCTGCGGAACCAGGCGCTTTCGTCGTTTCCAGGCCACGACGAAGGACTCCGAGGCCACATCGTCCGCCTGGTCGGCGCCCACCCTGCGCCGGGCGTATCGGTACACGGCGTCGTAATGCTTCTCGAACAGGGCGTTGAAGGCGCACTCGTCGGAGTAAGGGTCCCCGTCCGTGCTGCTTCCCATGGGCATTCCTCCCGTCCTCTCACCTGCTTATGTCGGGAGGAGGGGTGTGTGTTCGGTCGGCGGTGCGGATTTTTCCGGCTGCTGGCCCTCGCCCTCGCCGGAGCCCTCTGTCCGGGGCCGTCACCGGAGCACCCTCACTCTCGACAACGGGCCCCGGGGTCGGAATCACTCTGAACACCAATGGCCTCAAGCGCTACAGCGGCTAGAGCGGGAATCCGACGGATTGGGCGAGTGGCTGGCCGATCGCTTCTGCGACCCTCTGCCCCAGGAGAAGGGCCGCGCTGACGGCCAGGGCGGGCAGGGCCCATCGCCGGCGCGGGGCCCGATGACGGCCCCGGCGGATGGCGGGGGAACCGGTCGGGAGATCAGCCGGTGCGCCCACCTGACGAGCTTCCCTCTCGGCCTGTTCTCGGCGTTGGCGGGCCACGGTCATCCAGTGCGGGAGTTCGCCGTGTTCGAGCATGTAGGCGACCCTGGGGTTGCCCCGCATCTGGCGCAGCAGCCGTTCCCGTCGTTCCTGGTGCGATTCCGGCCGAACGTTCGTGGGGTGGGAAAGCCCCGGACGGGAGAAGCGTTGGCCTCGGGGTGCGTTCAACACGGAGCGCACCCTGGTGTCGACGGTGGTCAAGACCGGCCACCGCCCAGCGCGAACTCGGCCCAGATGACGGTGCCCAGACCATCGCAGAAGGGGAAGTCCAGGACCGAGTGGGAGCCCCAGCGCTCGGCCAGGTGGTGGATGAGCAGCAGCCCTCGACCACGCTCGGCTTCCTCCCAGTCCTCAGGGGTGCGCTGATGCGGGATCTTCGGGCCCTTGGGTTCGATGGCGTCGACGCGGATGCCGTCATCGACGATCGCGACCTGGACGGTGGTGGCGGTGGGCATGTGCAGCGTGCGGATGACCCTGCCCTCGGGGTCCTGGCCCGATCGCGAATGGTTGCACGCGTTCGCGAACATCTCGCTGGCGCAGAGCACGATGTCCTCGCCGGTCTCTTTGGACAGCCCGGCCAGGCGGGCCAGGTCGGCGGCCAGGTCCGAGCGAACCCAGGCAATCTGGGCCAGGTCACCGGGGTAGACGCGGGAGGGCCAGCGGCGACCGGTGAAGGGCGTGGTGGGGGTGTGGATCGGGGCTCGGGGGTGCGGCACAATGGCCATGTCGGCAACTCGCTTTCATTGAAATCGGGACTGGTTGTCGGCCTGCTCTGGGGGTGTTGGTGCACCCGCCAGAGCTTTTTTCATGGGCGCCGAGGGTTCACCGCGTCGCGGTGATGGTGTCCTCGCAGTAACGGCAGGTCGCGGTGGCCGTGTTACCGCGTCTCACCGGGGGTTGATCCGGGATGTAGTCGTGTCCGTTGGGGTCCGAGCAGGTCGTTCGGTTGTCCATCGCGCCTCACCGGGGCGGGGTTCGACAAGCCGGGACTCTCAGCGGATCTGCTTCGGCGGACCTGTCGGGAGCCTCAAGCGCTCGCATCCAATCGGTGCAGTCCCGCCAGAACCGCATGGAGGACGTCCAGCGGAGCGGTGTCCAACGGACGACGCGGACCCGGGATCCGTGGCGGACGGGGCGAGCACGGTGACCGCGTCTCGGCCAGAGTTCGGGGAGCCGAGGCGTAGGCACGCACACGCCCGGCCTTACGAGAACGTCGGCGACGCACCAGTTCGGCGGCGCGATGACGCACGTAGGTCAACTTGGACAGGTTCAAGCAACGCGGCATGGCGCGGCTCCTGGTGCTCAGGTGCCGGGTTGGAGGTCCGGCGAGTTGTTCTGGTGACACCATAGTTGCCCCTCGCGCAAATATTTGCAAGCCCCAAGTTTACCTGAAAGCACCTACTCTCTGAGAGGGAAGCAAATATTTGCGGAAGGTGCACTAAATGTCGGAATCTCGCTGGTCCGCCGTAGGATCAGGCCACCAGACGGTGCCCTCACGGAAGGACAGCGACATGGTCAGCCCGACCTTGCGCCGACGTCGTCTCAGTCGACTCCTCTTCCAACAACGTGAGAAGTCCGGGCTGACGGCGAAGGCTGTCGCAGCCGAAGCCAAGAAGCGCAGCGGTAAGACTCGCGGCTGGTCCGAATCCAAGGTGAACAGGCTAGAAACCGGCGACTGGAAGAGACTGTCCGTCGACGACGTTTTCCTGCTGCTGGACATCTACGGTGTCGCCGACCCGGTTGAGCGAGACGGGTACGCGGAGCTGGTGAAAGAGGCCAGCCGTAAGGGCTGGTGGGCAACCTATGAGAACGTCCTCGGCACGGGCCAGCTGATCGGGCTGGAGGCGGAGGCTTCCTCGATCCGCTCGTATCAGTCCATGACGATCCCGGGGCTACTCCAGACCGAGTCCTACGCACGTGCCATGGCCGTCGCTAGTTCCATGGGGGACACCGACGATGTCGACCAAAGGGTCGAGGCTCGGATGCTGCGCAAGGCAGTGTTCAGCCGTGCGGATCCACCGGCGTTCTGGGCTGTCATCGACGAAGCCGCGCTTCTTCACATCACGCCCGAACTGAGTGACCAACTGGAGTACCTTCTCGAGGTCAGCCAACGGCCGAACGTCGGCATTCAGATCCTTCCCGTGACGGGTGGACTGCATGCTGCCATGACCGCGCACTTCGTGATCATGGAGTTTCCGATGCCAGAACCTCCGGTGGTGTATCTGGAGGTCGCCACGGAAGAGCTTTACCTGGAGTCCGAACCGCAGGTCCGCCAGTACACGCGCCGGTTCGGCTTCGTGCAGGCATCTGCCTTGTCCGTGGAAGAGTCACACGCGCTGATTCGGAACCGCTTGTCATCCCTCTAAGAGAGCGCCCATGCCAGAAACGTCCCACACCCTGCACTTCCGCAAGTCCTCCTACAGCGGAGGCCAGACTCAGGACTGTATCGAGGTCGCTGACGTCCCTGGCCTGTCGGCTGTGCGTGACACCAAGCGCCGTGAGGACGGGTACCTCGCATTCCCCTCTTCGGAGTGGTCCGCGCTGCTGCGTTCAGCCATCTGACGGCAACCAAGACAGTTACTCGACTACGCGAGATGACCACCTGACATGACCCGCCCGATCCCCGCTGACCTGTTCCGCACATCGTCTTACACCCAGCAGCAGAACTGCGTGGAGGTCGCTGACCTTCCTGACGGGTCCGCGGTGCGCGACACCCAACACCGTCAAGCCGGGTATCTCATGTTCACCTCGGGAGAGTGGGTCGGGTTGGTGGGCACCGTGAAAGCCGCCAGGGTTGGCTAGAGGACCGGCTCAGCCAGCTCGACCAGAGGACACTATGTTCACCAGCAGCAGCGAATCCCACCTGATCTTCCGCAAGTCGTCCTACAGCCAGGGGCGTACCGAGAATTGCGTGGAGGTCGCTGACCTCCCTTCCGCTGCTGCGGTACGCGACACCCAGAACAGGGAGGCTGGGCACTTGGCCTTTCCTTCCCTTGAGTGGTCCGCTCTGCTGCGCGCGAGTACTCGCTAGCCGGAAACACAGAAGGCCCCGGCCGCCGGTAGAACCCACCCGGCGGTCGGGGCCTTCGTGACGCTCACAAACCCAGAACACGCCGTTCGACCTCGGGGTCCAAACCGAGACTGCGCCGGTCGGGGCGTTGGGGTGCCTCACCACCGATGGACCTCAACCACGCCCAGGTGTCGGCGACGGTCTCGATGACCGGACGAGACCTCAACCCCGTGGCCAGGGCACGATCGACATTCCCCTGATGCAGGCTCTCGTGCATCTCGCCCGGAGGCAGCCAGACCGGAAGCTCCATCCAGGGTCGAATCCCCTCCGCCTCGATCACCTGGGGATCGGTCCAGCGGAACTCCGCGTCCGAACCCGTCACCTCCCGGCAGGCCTCCAGGAGTTCCACCATGGTGGCGTGCCCGCTCGGGCTCACCAGGTTGTACGGGCCACCCAATCCCTTCTCCACCGCGTCGAGAGTCCAAGCGGCCAGGTCCCGGACATCGATGTACTGCAACGGCAGGTCACGCGGCCCAGGAGCCAGAACGGGACCACCGCGAGCGATCCGGTTCAGCCACCAGGGCAGCCGACCGATGTTCTCGTACGGACCCAGGATGAGCCCGGCCCGAACGAACAGCGCCCGCTCACCGAACACCTCCTCGGCGGCCACCTCTCCCCCGCGTTTGGCCCGCGCGTAGTCCTCTCCCTCATCGGCGAGGGCCGGCTTGACGGTCGGGGCGGTCTCATCCGCACCGGGAGCGCTGGGCATGCCGTGGACGGAACGGCTGGAGACGTACGTGTAGTGGCCGACCCGACCGTCCAACAGTCGGGCGGTGGCCGCAACGGCTCCGGGGGCATCCGACCAGGTGTCGACGACGGCGTCCCACTCCCCCGTCTCCAGCGCGGTGAGGCCACCCTCCTCGGCACGGTCGCCGTGCAGCACGCGCGCCCCCACCGGAGCTTCATGCCGTCCTCGATGGAACACCGTGACGTCCCACCCTCGGGCGAGCGCGTCCTCCACGATCGCCCGTCCCACGAACTCGGTACCACCCAGAACCAGAAGTCTCATGCGGACCAGTGTGACCAGAACGAGCGCTCATCGCTAGAGCTCACTGCCCACGGCAGAACGAGCGCGCTCCAACAGGAGTGCGCGCTCGCTTTCGTTGCGGGTGAGGTCGGCGGCCCGTTCGTACTCGGTTCGGGCCTGCTCACCTCGTCCAAGACGCTGGAGCAGGTCGGCGCGAACGGCCGGGAGCAGGTGATACCCCTCCAGGGCCCCGGAATCGCGCAGGGCGTCGACGATGCGCAGCGCCGCACCCGGTCCGAGCGCCATCGACACCGCCACCGCCCGATTGAGTTCGACCACGGGCGACCCGGTGCGCCGGACCAACACCTCGTACAGGACGGCGATCCCACGCCAGTCGGTGTCCTCGGCTGCGTGGGCCGTGGCGTGCTTCGCGGCGATCCCGGCCTGGAGGGAGTAGACGCCCCGTGGACGGGCGGGATCGACGGGGATCGAACCTTCCAGCGCGGCCAGCCCGCGTTGGATGAGCAACCGGTCCCAACGGGAGCGGTCCTGTTCGGCGAGGGGCACCGGCACGCCTTCGACACCGACCCGGGCCCGGAACCGGGAGGCCTGGAGTTCCATGAGGGCGATCAGCCCGTGCACCTCGGGTTCCTTGGGCATCAGCCCGGCGAGGATCCGCCCCAGGCGCATGGCCTCCTCGCACAGTTCGGGACGCAGCCACCGTTCCCCCGAAGTGGCCGTGTACCCCTCGTTGAACACCAGGTAGAGGACCTCCAGCACGTCGGCGAGGCGAGCGTCGCGGTCCGCACCCGAGCGCACCTCGAACGGAACCCTCTTCTCGGTCAGCCGCCGTTTGGCCCGCACGATGCGCTGGGCGACGGTGGTTTCCGGCACGAGGAAGGCGCGTGCGATCTCGTCCGTGGTGAGCCCACCGAGCAGGCGGAGGGTGAGCGCGATCCGAGCCTCGGTGGCCAGCACGGGATGACAGCACACGAACATGAGTTTGAGCAGGTCGTCGCCGTAGTCCTCTTCCAGGACGGCGTCGAACTCCGCTTGTCCGTCGTGCTCGACGAACTCCCGGCCGAGTTCCACCATGCGATCCCGGAAACGTTCGTCCCGGCGCCAGCGGTCGAGGATCCGCCGCTTGGCGACGGTGGTCAGCCAGGCCCCGGGACTACGCGGCACACCCTCCTGGGGCCACTTCTCCAGCGCGGTGACCAGCGCGTCCTGCGCGAACTCCTCGGCCGATCCGACATCGCCGACCATGCGCGTCAAGGTCGCGATCAGGCGGGCCGACTCGATCCGCCAGACCGCCTCCACCTGGCGCGTCACATCCGTATGTTCCACCGCATCATGACAGCACCGGCGGGCTCCGGCCGCAAGGTACGGGGGCGGGCCACGCGGACCCGCCCCCGTACCACCGGACGCTTACCCCTCCGTCTGCACGCGCAGGGCGCGCTCTCGCTCCTTGAGCTCCTCGGACATGTTGTCCATGTCCTCCAGCTCACCGATCCGGCGCAGCTGGAGCTTCATCTCGGTCGTGTCCCCCTTGGGCGGGTGCGGGCAACGCTTGGCCCACTCCACGGCCTCGGCGTGCGAAGACACCTGGAGCACCCAGTACCCGGCGATGAACTCCTTGGCTTCGGTGAAGGGCCCGTCGACGACGGTGGCCTCCCCGTCGCGGAAGACGACCTCGGCGCCCTCCGAGGTGGGGGCCAGACCCTCACCGGTCAGCAGGACCCCGGCCTTGGCCAGCTCCTCGTTGTAGGCGCCCATCGCCTCGTAGATCTCGGGCTCGGGCTCGTAGTCGGCGGCCTCGGACGCGGGGTCGCTCATGATCGACATCAGGTAACGCATGGTGTTCGCCCTCTTTCGAGTGTCCGACGGGGTCTCCCCCGCTCTCACCTGTTCGTCGCACGGGTCGCCGCCGGATCGACACCCGCCATGAACTTTTTTCCTACTCCTCCTCATGCCCCCTCGCGGCCCGCTCGATCGCATCGGCCCGTCGGGCGAAGTTGCGCAGCGCGGGCAGGACCATCACGAGCGCGACCAGGACGAGCACCCCGGCGAAGATCGCGGGAAACCGCAGGTCGATCCGGCCGAGCAGGCCACCGATGAGGGAGCCCACCGGGGTGAGGCCATAGCCCAGGAACTGGGCGCAGGACATCATCCGGCCGAGCATCGCGCTCGGGACGACGGTCTGGATGGCGCTGACCATGACGGTGTTGCAGGCGGTCGCGATGGCACCGAGCAGGACCCAGGCCACGGCGGCCGTGTAGGCGTTGGGCGCCAGACCCACCGCCACACAGCTCAGTGCCTGGAGCAGGAAGCCGCCCGCTTGTAGGGGGAAGCGACCGAAGCGGGCGACCAGCTTTCCAGTGAGGGCGGCACCGATGATCGCACCGACAGCGGTGGCCGACATGAACACGCCGAACAACGCGGCGGGCACCCCGAAGTGGTCGCGGACCAACAGGACCATGACGGCGTTCATCGCCATCAGGCCGATGTTGGTGATGGCGCCGAACAACACCAGGGAGCGCAGTGAGGCGTCGCCGAAGGTGTAGCGCATGCCCGCGCCGATCTCCGCGATGATCGACCTGAAGAGGTTGCCGCCCGGCTCCTTCGCCTTGGTCTCGGCACCCTCCGGTGACTTGGGGCGGCGTACCGCCAGGGGCAGGCCGAGCAGGACCAGGGCGCCCACCAGGTAGGCGCCCGCGTTGACCGCCAAGGGCAGAGACGCGGCGACCACGAACAGGAAACCGGCCAGCGGAGCACCGCCGAAGTCCTCGGTGACGGTCTGTCCACTGATCAGGCGCCCGTTGGCGCGGTCGATGGTCCCGGCCGGAGCGATGTCCGGCAGCATCGCGCGTCCGGCCAGGTCGTAGAACACCTCGCAGGTCATCGCCAGGAACATGACGACGATGAGCGCCCAGACTGTGGCGTTCCCGGTGCCGACCACCACGGCCAGACCGGCGAGCAGCGCGGCGCGGACCACGTTGGCCCCCACCATCAGACGCACCCGGTCCACCCGGTCCACGACCGCACCGGCCATCAGCCCGAACAGCAGCCAGGGCAGGAACCGCGCGACGGCGAGCAGGGAGACCAACAGGGGATCGTTGGTGAGCATCGCCGCGACCAACGGCAGGGCGGTGAGCATGAGCCCGTCGGCGAGGTTGCTGGACAGACTGCCCACCCAGAAGCGGTTGAAGTTCCGTCCCAGGGCCGGCTTCCCGGAGGTCTCCGGGATGGGGGATGCGCTGTTCACTCGGGGGTGCCCCTTTCGAGGGAGTGATGCTGCGATGCGACCGTGACAGCCTGTCCCGAGCCGATCAACCTCCGATCACGAAACGGGACGCCGGCCACAATTGGTCAACGGTGCCCCTGGGGAACGTGCTGAACTGGGGTGTTCGATAGGGTTCCGACACGGTTCGGGCGGTCGCGAAGGAGTGCACGGGATGGATCTGTTCCTGAGCGCCGCCTTCGGATTCCCCACGGTCCTGTTCACGCCGATGCTCATCGTCGTCCTGGGCTACTGGATCTTCGTGATCGTCGGCGCCGCGGACACCGAGATGCTCGACAGCGTGGACACCGGCGGTGACGCCGCCGGGCTCAGCGCGGTCCTGAGCAAGGCCGGGCTGGGGAGGGTTCCGGTGACCGTGGCCCTGACCATGCTGATCTGCGTGGCCTGGTTCGTCAGCATGATGGGAAGCATCGTGACCAGCCTCATCGAGACCGTCTCCACCCCGATGCTGTGGGCCCTCGGGGCCGTCGTCCTGCTCATCGCATTGGTCGCCGCGTGGGCGGTCACCAGCGGTGTGGTGATGGGGTTCCAGCGGTTCCTGCCCAAGCGCAGGGGCGACTCCAAGCACGAACTCGTCGGTCGCACCTGCCTCATCCGTATCGGTGAGGCCCACGAGGACTTCGGCCAGGCAGAGATCACCACCGCCGGTGGGGCCGCCATCTCCATCCCGGTCCGCACGACCGGCGGCGAGGTCCTGTCCGTCGGCAGCACCGCCCTCATCTTCGACCACGACGCGGCCGACGACCACTTCCTCGTCACCGCCTTCGACCCCGCTCTGGACCCCGGTCAACATTGACCTCCCCTCACCACCCGTGATGAGCAGGGATGATCTTGTCCATTTCGGAACCGTTCGCCAAGCGGACGCGTCATAACCCCTGACAAGCGACCCCCTCGGGCACGGCCGTCTCGCTCCCGTCCCTCCGCCCGATGCCGCGTGTCCCCCGATCCACGCCGCTCGCAGAAAGAGACCCCTACGTGTTGCTGAGTGCTCCGGTCACCGGGCAGGAAGCGGCAGATGCCACTTTCCTGACCATCGGTGTCGCCATCGCCGTCGGAATCATCGTCCTCCTGGCCCTACTGCTGATGGTGACCAGGCTGTTCCGCAAGGTGGAGCAGGGCAAGGCCCTGATCATCTCCAAGGTGCGAGACGTCCACGTCACCTTCACCGGATCGATCGTCCTCCCGGTCCTGCACAAGGCCGAGGTCATGGACATCTCCCTCAAGAGCCTCACCTTGGAACGGGGCGGCCGTGATGGCCTGACCTGCAAGGACAACATCCGCGCCGACATCACGGTGTTCTTCTACGTCCGGGTCAACGAGACCGCCGAGGACGTCAAGAAGGTCGCGAAGGCGATCGGCACCGAGCGCGCCAGCGACCAGGACACCCTGCAGGAGCTCTTCAACTCCAAGTTCTCCGAGGCGCTCAAGACCGTCGGTAAACAGTTCGACTTCGAGGAGCTGTTCACCCACCGCGAGCAGTTCCGCCACGCGATCGTTTCCCTGATCGGCACCGACCTCAACGGCTACATCCTCGAAGACGTGGCCATCGACGAGCTGGAGCAGACCCCGCTGCACCAGCACGACTCGAACAACATCCTGGACGCGCAGGGCATCTCGAAGATCACCGAGCGCACCGCCCGGGAGCACAAGCGCACCAACGAGTTCGAGAACGACCGCAAGAAGGAGATCGACCGCCAGAACACGGAGACCGCCGAGACCCTCGCCGAGCTGGAGAAGCGTCGCGAGGAGGCGGCCGCCAAGGCCAAGCGCGAGATCGAGATCATCCGTGCCAAGGAGGAGGCCGAGACCGCCCGGGTCCAGGCCGAGGAGCGTCTCAAGTCCGAGACCGCCAACATCCGCACCTCCGAGCAGCTCGGCGTCCAGCACCAGAACCAGCAGCGTGAGATCGCGGTCGCCGAGAAGAACCGCGAGCGGGTCATCGCCATCGAGACCGAGCGCATCGAGAAGGACCGCATGCTGGAGGTCATCGGCCGCGAGCGCGAGACCGAGCTGAGCAGCATCGCCAAGGACAAGGAGGTCGAGGCCGAGAAGCGCGAGGTCGCCGACGTCGTCCGCGAGCGCGTGGCCGTCGACCGCACCGTCGCCGAGCAGGAAGAGGCGATCAAGAAGCTGCGGACCGTCGAAGAGGCCGAGCGCCAGCGCCAGTCCATCATCATCCACGCCGAGGCCGAGGCCCAGGAAAACCTGGTCAAGGACATCAAGGCCGCCGAGGCCGCCGAAGCCGCGGCCAAGCACAAGGCGCAGGAGGAGCTCACCCTCGCCGAGGCCCGTCAGCAGGCCGCCGAGCTGGACACCCGCGCCAAGATCCGCCTGGCCGAGGGCATGCAGGCCGAGGCCGCTGCCGCCGGTCTGGCCGAGGTCCAGGTCCGGGAGCAGGACGCCGAGGCCGTCGAGAAGCTGGGCCGCGCCGAGGCCGTCGTGGCCCGCGAGAAGGCCGACGTCGAGGCCGAAGCCGTGGAGAAGAAGCTGCGCGCCGAGGCCGCTGGTCTGACCGACAAGGCCGCCGCGATGGCCGCCCTGGACGAGGTCAGCCGCGATCACGAGGAGTACCGTCTGCGCCTGGAGGCGGAGAAGGAGGTCCGCCTCGCCGGCATCGACGTCAACCGTCAGATCGCCGAGGCCCAGGCCACGGCCATGGCCGCCGGGCTGGAGAGCGCCGACATCAACATCGTCGGTGGCGACGGCGCCTTCTTCGACCGCATGGTCAATTCGATCGGCATGGGCAAGGCCGTGGACGGGTTCGTCAACGGCTCCGAGACCGTGCAGGCGCTGGGCAACGGTTGGCTGAACGGCGAGGGCAACTTCGCCGAGGACATCAAGAGGATCCTGTCCGACGTGGACACCGAGGACGTCAAGAACCTCACGGTCTCCGCGCTGCTGCTCAAGCTGATCAGTGCGGGCGGCCCGGACAGCGGCAAGCTGGACCGGCTGCTCGGCACGGCCCGTTCCATGGGGCTGGACCAGCTGCCCGTCAACGCCCTCGTCCCCGTGAAGCAGTGAGGTAGTCCTCCGTGACCGAGGCCCACTCCGAAGGCCCCGGGCCCGAAGCCGAGGACGCGCGGTCGCTGGACGCGGGCACCTACGAGGTGCTCCGCGCCCGGCTCCGCGAACAGACCGGCGAGCTGGCCCGACGGACCGAGGAACTCAACAACCGTCGGTTGGAGGTGTTCGGCGGCACCGAGCTGTCCCTGCTCGGCACCGAACGCATCCGCACCGAACACAACTGCGTGCCGCGCGACATCGTCAGCGTGGGGCGTTCCGTCGGAGATGGCGCCGACGGGGACACGATCCTGTTCGGCTACAACGTCTACATCGGGATGCAGAGCACCACGCACGTCTCCGACGTGTTCTCCCTGCATCGGTACGAGCACGGTGACGACTCCTTCGAGTTCACCGACGCGCCCGAGGACGCCATCCCCGGGCTGCTCGCGGACGAGCGTTTCCGGCAGGGATTCGAGCAGCTGTACCGCTACTACCGCGACGCCCGCCTCCTCCAGTTGCGCAAGGTCGAGGAGCGGCTGCTGGCCGTCTTCCAGACCGGCCCGAGAACGGAGGACGTCCGTGTCCTGAGGTGGTCGGTCTCGCCCACCGGCGAAATCGCCTACCTCGACGACCGGGGCGAACGCGACCACGTGTTCCCGCCCTCGCACGACTTCGAGTGGGTGGAGGCCACCCGCGAGGACCACGTGCAGGGGCGGCACCCGCACATCTCGATCCGCGACGAGCTGTTCGTCGAGACGGTCGGCGGCGACCTGACCATCAAGATCGAGAACAACACCGAGGTCGGCGAGGGGATCTACGGCGAGCCCGTCGACGAGCCGTTGCAGAGCCTGGCCGACGCCTCGGTGTTCCACGCCGAGGTCGGCGCGCTCATCCTGCTGAAGGTCCTGCCGTACAACGAGACCGAGTGGCGGTACCTGGTCTTCAACAAGCGCACCAAGGAGGTCGAGCGCCTCGATGGCATCGGCCGTTCCTGCCAGCGGTTGCCCGATGACCAGGGGCTTATCTTCCCCGGTGGCTACTACCTGACCACGGGGGCGGCGCGGACCTTCGACACCGACGTCACCGACCTGGAGTTCGACCGGGTGGTGCGTTCTCCCAACGGCGAGGACGTGCTGTACGTCTTCCACTCCCAGGCGGACGGCCGCAGCCTGCTGCTGCCCTACAACACCATCCGCAAGGAGGTCGCCAACCCGATCGTCTGCCACGGCCACTCGCTGTTCGACGACGGGACCATGACCGTCTTTCGCGACAACTCGGGCGAACCCACCCGGGTGCACCCGATGCAGGTGTGGCGGACCCCGTTCGTATCCGACGTGTACGCCGCGGCCCAGCCCGTGGGCACCGGACCCCTGGAGCGGATCGGCAACGCCGAACTGGTGCAGGGCATCTCCGAGAGCCTGTCGGTGTCCCGGATCTCCGAGGACATGCGGCCCTCCACCGAGGTGTTCGAGGCGATAATCGCCTCCTGCCGGCGGGTCCTGGACCGGTTCCACTGGCTCGGCGACGAGGAACTGGGCGACCTCGCCGCTCCGCTGACCGAAGTGCGCGGCACCGCCGAGCGGGTGCTGGACGAGTTCGAGACCGTCCAGGCCCTCACCCGGCAGGCCGCCGAGACCCTCGCCGAGACCGAGGCCAAGGTCACCGCGCTCATCCGTCGTTCCCGGGGCGAGACCCCGAGGTCGGCGGAAGGGTGGGTGACCCGGCTGACCGAACTGCGTCGCGCCCAGGGGCAGGCCGCCACACTGCGCGAGATGCGTTACGTGGACGGCGACCGGATCGACGCCATCGAGGAGAGCCTCGACGAGGAGATCGCCTCCGCCGGCCGGCGCACCGTGTCCTTCCTGGAGCAGGAGGACGCCTTCGACGGCTACCACTCCGAGGTGGAACGGCTGGTCGAAGAGGCCGAGGCCCTGGAGGCGGTCAGCGCCGCCACCGCCGTCGGCGAACGCATCGCCGAACAGACCGAGGGCCTACAGGTGGTCACCGAGGTCATCGGCTCCCTCGACATCGGCGACGCCCAGGTGCGCACCCGCATCCTGGAGCGGATCAGCGAGGTGATGGGCGGGGTCAACCGCGCCCGGGCCACGTTGGAGTCCCGGCGCAAGGAACTGCTCGCCTTGGAGGGGCGGGCCGAGTTCGCCGCCGAGTTCGCGCTGTTGGGGCAGGCCATCACCGGGGCGATCGCCGCCGCGGACACCCCGGACCGCTGCGACGAGCAGCTCGGCCGGATCATGCTCCAACTGGAGAACCTGGAGTCGCGCTTCGCGGAGTTCGACGACTTCCTCCAGGAGCTGGCCGACAAGCGCGAGGACGTCTACGAGGCGTTCTCCACCCGCAAGCAGTCGCTGGTGGACGAGAGGTCCAGGCGGGCCGACCGCCTCGCCTCCTCGGCCGCCCGAGTCCTGGAAGGGGTGCACCGGCGGGTCTCCACCCTGACCACCCTGGAGGACATCAACACCTACTTCGCGTCCGACGCGATGGTGACGCGGCTGCGCCGCACCGTCGGGGACATGCGCGAAATCGGTGACACCGTCCGCGCCGAGGAGCTGGAGGGCCAGATCCTGGCCGCCCGGCAGGAGGCCGGACGGGCCCTACAGGACCGCAGCGACCTGTTCGAGGGCGGTCCCGGGGGCGAGACGATCCGGTTGGGCAGGCACCGCTTCGCGGTGAACACCCAGCCCATCGACCTCACCCTCACTCCGCACGACGGGCACATGTCGGTCGCCATCACCGGCACCGACTTCCGCGCCCCCGTCACCGACGAGGCGTTCCAGGAGACCAGGCACCTGTGGGACCGGCTGCTGGTCTCCGAGAGCCCCGACGTGTACCGGGCCGAATACCTGGCCACGTCGATCCTGGCCGCGGCCGAGGAGGGCACGGACGGACTGTCCCTGGACGCCCTGCACGACGCGGAATTGCACGCCGAGAACGGCGACTCGCTGCTGTCGCTGGTGCGCGGGGTCGCGGAGGCGCGCTACGACGAGGGATACGAGCGGGGCGTGCACGACCACGACGCCGCGAAGATCCTGTCGGCGCTGCTGCGACTGCGCGCCGGGGCCGAGCTGCTGCGCTACCCCGGCCAGGCCCGCGCGGTCGCCCAGTTGTTCTGGGCGCACGGTGCGGGAGAGGACCTTCAGCGCGCTTGGCGGACCCGCGCGGTCTCCCTGGCCCGGGCCCGGAGCGTGTTCGGGGCGCGGAGGTCGGAGGCGATCGACACCCTGCGCACCGAACTCGCCGAGGCCGTGGACACCTTCCTCACCGAGACCGGACTGCACCAGGGCACCGACCTCGACCTGGTGGGCGACTACCTGTTCGAGGAACTGGCGTTGGACGGCCCGAACCGGCGCGGATTCGTCTCCGGCGCGGGTGCGCGCACCCTGCTGGACCGATTCCATCGGGCGTTGGGCAGCACCCGCGAGACCACCCGCAAGGCCTTCGAGGAGGATCTGCGGGGGCTCGGGGACGACATCGCCGCCCGGCACCAACTCGTGACGGCCTGGTTGGAGGCCTACGTCACCACTCTGGAGGAACCGGTCGCCCCCGGCGACCTGCCCGAGGCGGCGGCGCTGCAACTCACCTCCGTGAATCGGTACGAGTCCTCCGCCTCCGTCGCGGAGAAGGTGGCGGGACTGCTGGGTTCCCACCCGAGGATCGAGGGGCGTTCACTCCTCGTGCGGTTGGACGAGATCCTGCCGCGCACCCGCCGGTTCCGGACCATGGACGTGCCCGCCTACCGGGACTTCCAACGGCGCCGCAACGAGCTGGTGGGCACCGAACGCGAACGCCTGCGGCTGGAGGAGTACAAGCCGAAGGTGATGAGCGGTTTCGTCCGTAACCGTCTGCTGGACGAGTCGTACCTGCCGCTGATCGGGGACAACCTCGCCAAGCAGTTGGGTGCGGCCGGTGACGACAAGCGCACCGACCAGAGCGGCCTGCTGCTGCTCATCTCCCCGCCCGGATACGGCAAGACCACGCTCATGGAGTACGTGGCCAGCCGGCTGGGGCTGGTGTTCGTCAAGGTGAACGGGCCCTCACTGGGGCACTCCATCACCTCGTTGGACCCGGCCGAGGCCCCGGACGCCACCTCCCGCCAGGAGATCGAGAAGATCTCCTTCGCGCTGGAGATGGGCGCCAACACGATGCTGTACCTGGACGACATCCAGCACACCAACCCGGAGCTGCTCCAGAAATTCATCTCCCTCTGTGACGGGCAGCGCCGGATGGAGGGGGTGTGGGAGGGCCGCACCCGCACCTACGACCTGCGCGGGAAGCGGTTCGCGGTCTGCATGGCCGGTAACCCCTACACCGAGCAGGGCAAGCGGTTCCGGATCCCGGACATGCTGGCCAACCGCGCCGACGTGTACAACCTGGGCGACGTGCTGTCCGGGAAGGAGGAGCTGTTCGCGCTCAGCTACATCGAGAACGCGATCACCTCCAACCCGACACTGGCGCCGCTGTCCACCCGGGACCGGGAGGACGTGTACACGTTCGTGCGCATGGCCCAAGGGGACGAGTCGGTCGGCACTGACCGGCTGAAACACCCGTACTCGGCGGCCGAGGTGGACCGGATCGTGTCGGTCCTGCGCAAGCTGCTGCGAGTGCAGGAAGTGGTGTTGGCCAACAACCAGGCCTACATCGCCTCGGCCGCGCAGTCGGAGGACGCTCGTACCGAACCACCGTTCCAGCTCCAGGGTTCGTACCGGAACATGAACCGGCTCTCGGAGAAGATCGTGCCGGTCATGAACGACACCGAGGTGGAGGCCGTCATCGACGACCACTACCTGGGCGAGGCACAGACCCTGACCTCCGGTGCGGAGGCCAACCTGCTGAAGCTCGCGGAACTGCGCGGGGTGATGACCGAGGAGCAGGAGCGGCGCTGGACGGAGGTCAAGGCCGGCTTCCGCAGGGGTAGGGCCTTGGGCGGCTCCGACGACGACCCGATGACCAGGGCCATCGGCGCGATGGGGCTGCTCGCCGACCGTGTGGGAGAAATCGGTACCGCGCTCGAACGGGGCTCCGAGAAGTAGCCGCGTGGGGGTCGGATAGGGAGTCGGATAGAGGTCGCGTAAGGGGTCGCCGTCTCGATCGGGAGGGCGACCCTCTTCGTACCTAACCAGGGGCTGTGGCGGTGTGCGCGGCGATCGCAGCGACCACCTCGTCCCATCGTTCCGGCGGTGGGTGCTGGTGGCCCACCCCGGAGAGCAGGTGCAGCCGAGCACCGGGAATCTCCGAAGCGAGGGCCTCGGCGTGCACGTACGGGAAGAGCGGGTCCTCCCGCCCGTGCAGCACCAAGGTGGGCGCGGTGATCTCACCGAGCCGGTCGCCCAGGGGTGTCGCGGCGGCCAACCAGTGGTTGGCCGCCGAGGCCATATCGCCACCGCGTTCCATCGACCGGGTCACGACCCGCCGGATCCGGTCCGGGTCGACCCTGGCCTCACCGGCGAAGACGTACTCCAGCGCGATCATGTGGTCGACCACCGCGTCACGGTCGTTCCAGTCAGGATCAGGCAGCGGTTCGGCGAACGATCGCGAGACCGCCTCCGTCGGTGTCGGCAGGTCCGGTTGTCGCTCCCCCAGGCTCACCGGCGTGGTGGACATCAAGGTCAACGAAGCAACCCGGTCCGGGTTCCACACACCGAGGTACTGAGCGATACCCCCGCCCGACGAGATCCCCACGATGTGGGCGTCGGCCAGCCGCAGGCCGTCCAGCACACCGACGGCATCGTGGACGAGCGCGTCACCGGCGTAGCCCGGCCGGCCTACCGGGAACCGCGTCGATCGCCCGGTGTCCCTGCTGTCGTAGCGCACGACGCGGCGCCCGGTAGCCGCGAGACGCTCGCAGAACCCGTGCTCCCACCAGTCCATCGAAGACTGGTTTCCCGCGATCAACAGGAGCGGCGGGTGGTCGATCCGCCCGAAGGTCTGGATGCACAGCTCCACGTCACCCACCCGGACCAGTTGCTCATCGGATCGCATCGGCACCCCTCGGTTCGGCACGGCGTGGTGGTCGGGAAGGCTACCCGCCGGCCACACAGACCACACGGACCCCTGTGTGAGTCGGAGAGTTCTCGGTTCTGGGGTGGGCTCTGGGGTGG
>NZ_FRFF01000157.1 GCF_900143625.1 Nocardiopsis sp. JB363 | reverse complement strand
GGCGAGGAGTCGGCGGGAGCGGGAGGGGTGTGGGGTGACCGAAGCGAACGGGGAGATCGAAGCGAGCGGGGACGAGGAGGAGGCTCGGGCGCGGGCCGGTCTGACCGCGGTGGCGCGGCCTGGTGACCTCTGGCTGGCACGGTTGCTGGCCGAACGGGGGGCGGCACGAGTATGGGCGGCGTTGGTGTCCGGGGCGCCGCCGCCGGGATGGGACGGTGAACCACCGCCTCGATGGGCGATCTGGGCGCGGCGGGCCGTCCGGGTGGACATCGACCGTCTGCTGGCGGACTCGGCGGAGGCCGGGGTCCGCTTCGTCTCTCCGGGCGATCCCGAATGGCCGGGACGGCTGGACCACCTGCCCGGGGACCGGGACTGCTACGGGCTCTGGGTTCGTGGCCACGGGGATCTGCGCAACCTCTGTCTGCGTTCGGTGGGGATCGTCGGGGCCAGGGCGGCCAGCGCCTATGGGGAGCACGTGGCCTCCGAACTGGCCTACGGATTGGCCGAACGCGGCTTCACCGTGGTCTCCGGGGGCGCCTACGGGATCGATGGGGCCGCGCACCGGTCCGCGTTGCTGGCCGGGCACACCGTCGCGGTGTTGGCCGGAGGTCTGGACGTGGACTACCCGCGCGGGCACGCCGGGCTGTTCGCGGACGTGACCAGGACCGGGGCGCTGGTGAGCGAACGTCCGGTCGGTCGCTCACCGCGCGCGCAGGACTTCCTGATCCGTAACCGACTCATCGCGGCGCTCACCCCCGGCACCGTGGTGGTGGAGGCGGGCCGGCGCAGCGGGGCGCTCAACACCGCCACGCACGCCAACGATCTGCACCGGGTCCTGATGGTGGTGCCGGGCCCGATCACGTCGGCGACCTCCATGGGCTGCCACCGGTTGCTGAAGGATGGGCGCGCCACCTGCGTCACCGGGGTCGGCGACGTGGTGGAACAGATCGTGCCCCTGGGGGAGTCACCACTGCCCGGCCCGGCGGACCTGGATCCCGAGACCGCCCGGGTGCTCGCGGCGGTGGACCGGCGTGGGGTGGGCATCGCCGAGGTCGCCAAGCGTTGTGGGGAGGGTCTGGAGGGGGCGATGCGTTCCCTGGGGATGCTCGCCGCCGTCGGGCTGGTCGAACGCTGCCCCGACGGCTGGCGCCTGGCCACCCGAAAGGAGGGTCGGTGAGAGAACCGGAGGTCGAGGCGGTGCGGGTCGGGGCCCGAGGCCGCGCCGGGTGCGGGCCGGCGGCCGGACGTCCACCGCGCGCAGCGGTGCGGTGGAGTTCTGGCCGATCCGGCGCCCTCCCACCCACCCCGATCGGGAACGCGACCGAGCCCCGCCCGCGCGGGTACTCGGACATCCGCCCGGGTACGGTTCCAGCATGGCCAAACCGTACAGCGACGCCCTCCTGGCCGACGGTCCACTGCTGTTCGTCTCCGGACAGACACCGGAGGCGCCCGACGGCGACGTCGCCTTCGACATCACCGGACAGACCAGGCAGATCTTCCGGAACCTCACCGAGATCCTCGAACGGCACGGGGCCGGGCCGGGTCACCTCGTTAAGCTGACGTATTACCTGCGCCACATCACCGACCTCGATGAGTTCCGCGGCGCGCTGCTGGCGTGCCTGCCCGACGGTCACCTGCCGGCGGCGACCCTGGTGGAGGTCAGCGGTCTGGTCAACCCCCGCTACCTACTGGAGATCGACGCCGTGGCCTGCCTGCCCCGGGAACACGGTTGACCGGCCCGGAGGCGCTGGAACGCCTGGCGGGGCACCTGACCGGTGAACTGGGGCGCTCCCCCCACACGGTCCGCGGCTACCTGTCCGACCTGCGATCTCTCCTCTCACATCTGGACGAGCACGACGCCGGCCCGGCCGACCTCGACGTCCCCCTGGTGCGGTCCTGGCTGTCCGGGGCGCGGGAAGCGGGTTCGGGCCGCTCCACCATCGCCCGCCGGGTGGCGGCCGTGCGCGCGCTCACCAGGTTCCTGCACCGGGAGGGGATCCTGGCGGTGGACCCCGGGCCCCGACTGTCCACCCCGGCCCAACAGCGCGCCCTGCCGACCGTCCTGGACGAGGACCAGGCACGCGCCGCGCTGTCCGGGCCCGCCCCGGAGACCCCCGTGGAGCTACGCCGCCACGCCGTCGTCGAACTGCTCTACGCCACCGGGATCCGGGTCGCCGAACTGTGCGCCCTGGACCGGTCGGACCTCGACCGCACCCGGGACACCGTTCGTGTGCTGGGCAAGGGCGACAAGGAACGCACCGTCCCGGTCGGTGGGCCGGCACTGGACGCCGTCGACGCCTGGGTCTCCCGTGGTCGCCCCGACATGACCGGCCCCCGCAGCGCCGACGCGCTCTTCCTCGGTGCGCGCGGTGGCCGTCTGGGTGTGCGCCAGGCCAGGGAGGACGTGTACGCCCACCTGCGCGCGGCCGGGGTCGAAGCAGGCCCGCACGGGCTGCGGCACAGCGCGGCCACCCACCTGCTCAACGGCGGCGCGGACCTGCGCAGCGTGCAGGAGTTCCTGGGGCACGCCAGCCCGCGCAGCACACAGATCTACACGCATGTCTCGGTGGACCGCCTGCGCGACGCCTACCGGCAGGCCCACCCCCGCGCCTGACCTCGACCCCGCGTCTGACCCCACCCCGCTCGGACGCTGTCCGTGCCGTCGTCGCCGGCAGCGGCAGGAGACGGACCTCACCTCGACCGAGCAGGGAGAGCGGGTCCAGGTAGGTGCGGCCCCGGAGCAGACCCCAGTGCAGACAGGGACGGTCCGCGCAGTGGCGTGGTTCGGCCGCCACCACACCGATCGGTTCGGTGTCGACCGGGTCACCACGGGCGACGGAGGCCTCCACCGGAAGATAGGTGGTGTGCGTCTCTCCGTGGGTCACGCTCACCACGCCCACCCCGGCGACGCTGCCGGCGAATCGCACCCGGCCCGGCCCCGCCGGGTACACGTTCTGCCCCAGGTCCGCGGCCAGGTCCACACCCAGGTGTCCCGGCAGCCAACGCTCTTCGGGTGGATCGAAACCGCGCAGCACCACCACCGGAGGATCCAACGGCCACCGCCATGGGCCTTCCACCGATGCGAGGGCCGGTGTGGTTCGGGTCGGGAAAACGGGGAACAGCAGGAGCGTGAGGAACAGCGGGAGTACCCAGAGCCGGGGGTCTGTCATGTTTCCAGAGTGCGTGCCGTGGACGTGTTCCGCCAGAGCCGATCCGAGCCTGTGGACAACCTTCTCCACGCCGATGACGCCCCTGGGCACGGAGCCGTTCCGGGGTGTGCTCGGCGGAGGATAGAATCGATTTCGGCTCACAAGAGTCGAACCATAATTCGCACGCCCACCTGCCTCCCTCGGGAGGGCCTGTGCCCACGGTCCACGCCGCTTCGCGCGGTGTGGTGGTACGGGCGGGGCGTCAGGTACAACCGACGGCGGAACCCGCGTTCCGCCACCGCAAGAGAGGACCGGTCATGGCTACAGTCGTGACAATTCGCCAGCTCCTGGAGAGCGGCGTCCACTTCGGGCACCAGACCCGTCGCTGGAACCCCAAGATGAAGCGCTTCATCTTCACCGAGCGCAACGGCATCTACATCATCGACCTCCAGAAGTCGCTGGCGTACATCGACCGCGCTTACGAGTTCGTCAAGCAGACGGTCGCCCACGGTGGCACCATCCTGTTCGTCGGCACCAAGAAGCAGGCGCAGGAGGCCATCGACGAGCAGGCTCGTCGTGTCGGCATGCCCTTCGTCAACCAGCGCTGGTTGGGCGGCATGCTCACCAACTTCTCCACGGTCCACAAGAGGCTCCAGCGCCTCAAGGAGCTGGAGGAGATCGACTTCGACGACGTCGCCGGTTCCACGCTCACCAAGAAGGAGCTGCTGAACCTTCGCCGTGAGAAGGACAAGCTCGATCGCACCCTTGGCGGTATCCGCGACATGGCCCGCGTGCCCAGCGCCGTGTGGATCGTGGACACCAAGAAGGAGCACATCGCGATCAGCGAGGCTCGCAAGCTGAACATCCCGGTCGTCGCCATCCTCGACACCAACTGTGACCCGGACGAGGTCGACTACCCGATTCCGGGTAACGACGACGCCATCCGCAGTGTCAGCCTGCTCACCCGCGTCGTCGCCGACGCCGTCGCCGACGGCCTCCTGGTCCGTTCCGGCGCGTCCGGCGCGACCGAGGAGAAGGCCGTCGAGGAGCCCATGCCCGAGTGGGAGCGCGAGCTGCTCGAAGGCAAGAGCGAGACCGCCGCGGAGGCCCCCGCCGAGGGCGCCACCGTGGAGGCTCCCGCCGAGGCCGCCGCCGCGGAGGCTCCTGTCGAGACCGTCGCCGAGGAGAAGAACGAGGCCGCCGCCGAGGCCCCGGACGAGACCGCGACCCTGGCTCCGGCCGACGAGGTCGCCGCCGAGGCTCCGGCCGAGGCCACCGCTGCCGACTCCCCGGTCGACGCCCCGGAGAAGGCCCCCGAGGCCGAGTAGCGGATCAGCGGTTCGCCGCTGAAGCGCTTCCCGGTGCGCACCGACGTCTGAGCGCCGCCCCGCCCCTCGTGGGCGGGGCGGCCCACGAGGTGCCGGCCGGGCCGCCCCACTTCCAGACCAGACTTCACAAGGGAATCCGAGAACAGTCATGGCGAACTTCACCGCCGCGGACGTCAAGAAGCTGCGCGACCTCACCGGCGCGGGCATGATGGACTGCAAGAAGGCCCTGACCGAGGCCGACGGCGACTTCGACAAGGCCGTCGAGGCCCTGCGCATCAAGGGCGCCAAGTCCGTCGACAAGCGCGCGGACCGCACCGCCGCCCAGGGCACGGTCGTCCTCCGCGATCAGGGCGAGGGCAAGGCCACCCTGATCGAGCTCAACTGCGAGACCGACTTCGTCGCCAAGAACGACCAGTTCATCGCGCTGGCCGAGCAGGTCGCCGACTTCGTCGCCGCCCAGGACAGCGATGACCTCGCGACCGTCGCCGCCGCCGAGATCGAGCCGGGCAAGAGCCTCCAGGCCTTCATCGAGGGCAAGAGCGCCATCATCGGTGAGAAGCTGGAGCTCCGCCGCATCGCCAAGTTCGACGGCGCCTACGTCGCCGCCTACCTGCACAAGTCCGACCCGGACCTGCCCCCGACCATGGGCGTCCTGGTCGAGCTGGACAAGGTGAACGCGGAGGTCGGCAAGGACCTCGCCCAGCAGATCGCCGCGCTGGCTCCCCAGTACGTGAGCAAGGACCAGGTCCCCGAGGACGTCGTCGCCAACGAGCGTCGCATCGCCGAGGAGACCACCCGCGGAGAGGGCAAGCCCGAGCAGGCCATCCCCAAGATCGTGGAAGGTCGCCTCAACGGCTACTTCAAGGAGATCACCCTCCTCGGCCAGCCGTTCGTCAAGGAGAACAAGAAGACCGTCCAGAAGGTCGTCGACGAGGCCGGCGTCACGGTCAAGGGCTTCGTCCGCTTCAAGGTCGGCCAGGCCTAGGGGCTTTGACATGATGGAAGTGCCGGGGAGACGTAATCTCCCCGGCACTTTCGGTGAATATGGGCGTGTTTCGGGCAGATCGTGTTCGGGCCGCCCGCAGCAGGAGCACTCGGGGGACCCTGTGCCACTCGGGAACAACAAGGGAGGCCGCAGGCCGTGTCGGAGAACGAAGCCATGACCACCGAAACGCCCATGCACGATTCCGGCTGGAAACGTGTCATGCTCAAGCTCTCGGGGGAGGCGTTCGCCGGCGGCGGCGGTCTGGGTATCGAACCCGAGGTCGTGCAGTACGTGGCGGAGTCCATCGCCGAGGCGGTGTCCGAGGGCATCCAGGTCGCCGTCGTCGTCGGCGGTGGCAACATGTTCCGTGGCGCCCAGCTCACCGAGGGTGGGATCGAGCGTGGTCGCGCCGACTACATGGGCATGCTCGGAACCGTCATCAACTGCCTCGCCCTCCAGGACTTCCTCGAACGCCTCGGTGTGGACACGCGCGTGCAGACCGCGATCCACATGAGCCAGGTCGCCGAGGCCTACATCCCGCGTCGGGCCGTTCGTCACCTGGAGAAGGGCCGTGTGGTCATCTTCGGTGCCGGTCTCGGTGCGCCCTTCTTCTCCACGGACACCACCGCCGCCCAGCGCGCCCTGGAGATCGGCGCCCAGGCGGTCCTCAAGGGCACCCAGGTCGACGGGGTCTACGACGCCGACCCGCAGCGCAACCCGGACGCGGTCAAGTTCGACAAGCTCAACTACAACGAGGTCCTCACCCGCAGCCTCAAGGTCATGGACGCGACCGCGGTCAGCCTGTGCATGGACAACGGTCTGCCCATCGTCGTCTTCGACCTGATGAGCCAGGGCAACATCCTGCGCGCGGTCCGTGGTGAGAAGATCGGCACCATCGTCGGTCCGACCTCGGACTGACGAGGGCGGGCGACCGTCCAGCGGCGTGGCCGAGGCCACGCACTCCAAGCCACGAACACCCAGCCGAGAATCCGGGAGCGCCCACAATGATCGAAGAAACCCTCCTTGAGGCCGAGGAGAAGATGGAGAAGGCCCTGACCGTGGCGAAGGAGGACTTCGCGACGATCCGCACCGGTCGTCCCACCCCGGCCACCTTCAACAAGCTCACCGTCGACTACTACGGTGCCCGCACGCCGATCAATCAGCTGGCCTCCTTCTCGGTCCCGGAACCGCGGATGGTCGTCATCTCGCCGTTCGATGTCAGCGTGCGCACCGAGATCATCACCGCGATCCGCAACAGCGACCTGGGCGTGAACCCCTCCGACGATGGTCAGGTCATCCGCGTCGTCTTCCCGGACCTGTCCGAGGAGCGCCGCAAGGAGTACGTGAAGGTCGCCCGCACCAAGGCCGAGGACAGCAAGGTCGCGATCCGCAACGTCCGCCGTCGCGCCAAGGACAGCTTCGAGAAGGCCGTCAAGGCCGGCGACCTGGGTGAGGACGAGGCCCACCGTGCCCAGTCCGAACTGGACGAGCTCTCGCACAAGCACGTCGGCACCGTCGACGAATTGCTCAAGCACAAGGAAGCGGAACTGCTCGAGGTTTAGCCGGTGACCCATCCTTCGAACGGCTCCGAAGGCGATGACCACTCGCCGGAGCACAGACCCGACGACCGTCTCGACCCGGAGACGGACACGGCCGCCGGGCAGCGCTTCGTGCTGCACAAACCGGGGGGCGAACCGGTCAAGACCGGTCGTAACCTCCCGGTGGCCATCGCCAGCGGGTGCGTCCTCGGCGCGCTCGTCTTCTTCTCGGTCTTCCCCTGGCCGCAGCTGTTCACGATCATCACCTCTCTGGGGACGCTGATCGGTCTCCGCGAGCTCAACCGGGCCTTCGGCGGCAAGGGCATGACCCTCGCCGTGATCCCGCTGGCCGTGGGCGGCGTGGCGATGCAGGCCGGAGCCTACTTCGGTGGAGCCGACTGGCTGGTGGGCATCGCGGCCCTCACCGCGATCGCGTGCCTGGTCTGGCGGTTGCGCGGTGGGGCGGAGGGGTTCGTCGCCGACGCGTCGGCGAACCTGTTCACCCTCGTCTACCTGCCGCTCCTGTTGGCCACCTGGATGCTGCTCATCGCGCACCCCGAGGACGGGCAGTACCGCCTCGTGGTGTTCATCGTGGTGACGATCTCCAGCGACATCGGCGGTTACTTCGCCGGGATCCTGCTGGGGCGGCACAAGATGGCGCCGGTGATCAGCCCGAACAAGACCTGGGAGGGCTTCGGCGGCTCCGTGGTGGGCTGCGCGGTGGCGGGGGCGCTGTGCGTGACCCTGATGCTGGACGGCCCCTGGTGGGTCGGCGTGGTCCTGGGCCTGGCCGTGGTGTCGGCCGCGACGGTCGGCGACCTCATCGAGTCGTTGTTCAAGCGCGACCTCGGAGTCAAGGACATGGGCCGGTTCATGCCGGGCCACGGTGGTCTGATGGACCGCATCGACTCTCTGCTGATCGCGGGTCCGGTGGTCTGGATCGTGCTCAGCCTGCTGCTCCCCTAGGGGCGGCGGCCGGTCGAAGGGGCCCCTGGCCTCGTGGGACCCAGTGACGCACTGGGCACCACGAGACCGGGGGCCCTTCCACGTTCGAGGTGCCTCCACCGGGGGTGCGGGGGTGCCCGTGTCCGGGCCGGTCGATACGCTCGACGGGTGGATGAACCGCTGATCGAACGCATGCGCACCTACGGTGAGACGATCTTCGCCGAGATGACGCGTCTGGCCGTCGAGACCGAGTCCGTCAACCTGGGGCAGGGTTTTCCCGACACCGATGGGCCGCGAAGCCTGCTGGAGAACGCCTCCCGACACATCCTCGAAGGGGTGAACCAGTACCCGCCCGGTCCGGGCCGCCCCGAGCTGCGTCAGGCGGTGAGCCGTTACCGCTCCCGTCACTACGGGCTGGACCTGGACCCCGACACGGAGGTCTACGTCACCGTCGGCGCGACCGCGGGCATCGCCGCGTCACTGTTGGCGCTGGTGGAACGCGGTGACGAGGTCGTCGTCTTCGAGCCGATGTACGACTCCTACGCCGCCATGATCTCGCTGGCCGGTGGTGTGCGACGCCCCGTGGCGCTGCGCCGCGACGACGCGACCGGCAGGTTCACCTTCGACCCCGCCGAACTGCGCGCCGCCGTCACCCCGCGCACCCGGCTCATCATGGTCAACACCCCGCACAACCCGACCGGCACGGTGTTCGACGCCGAGGAGCTGGCGGAGATCGCCGCGGTGTGCCGCGAGCACGACCTCATCGCCGTCACCGACGAGGTGTACGAGTTCCTCACCTTCGACGACCGTCGTCACATCCCCCTGGCCACTCTGCCGGGCATGCGTGAGCGCACCCTGTCGATCTCCTCGGTCGGCAAGATGTTCGCCGTCACCGCGTGGAAGACCGGCTGGGTGAGCGGCCCCGAACCGTTGGTCCGCGCGGTGCGCACGGTCAACCAGTTCCTCACCTTCTCCGCCAACGGCGCCCTTCAGCTCGCCATCGCCGACGCCATCGACAACGAGGGCGCGTGGGTGGAGCACCAGCGACTGACCATGCAGGGCAAGCGCGATCGCCTCGCCGAGGGGTTGAGCGGTGCCGGGTTCGACGTGGACGTGTCCGAGGGCACCTACTTCCTCATGGCCGACGTCCGGCCGTTGGGCTACCTGGACGGCGAGGACGTCGCCCGGGCCCTGCCCCGCGAGGCCGGGGTGGCTGCCGTCCCCGCCAAGGTGTTCTACGACCATCAGGACGAGGGCCGTCACCTGGTGCGCTTCGCGTTCTGCAAGAAGGACGAGGTGCTCGACGAGGCGGTGGCCCGACTCAAGCGCTGGGGCGAGAACGGAGCCTGAGCCGTTCGAACACCGGCGTGGGCGGCGGCAACCGGCCTCCGTCGGTGCTCGGCCTCTCCGTCAGTTGCGCGGTGAGGCGTGCCGCGGCGTCGGGTAGGAAGGGCCGCAGCATCCGGGCCAGTGTCCGCCCGGTGGCGACCAGTTCGGCCAGGACGGAGTCCAAGACGGCCGGATCGGCCCCCTCGGAACGTTCGGCTCGGGCCAGGAGCCACGGTTCCCGGGCGGCCACGTACCGGTTGCCGGAGTCCGCGAGCCCGACGATCGCGCCGGTGGCCGCGCGCAGGTCGAAGGCGTCGACCGCTTCGTCCACCCGTGTCGCCGTCAGGGCACGCGCCCCGGCCAGGTCCGCGGAACCGCCATCGGGGACCCGGCCGTCACGGTACTTCGCGACCATGGACACGGTCCGGTTGACCAGGTTGCCGATGGTGTTGGCCAGGTCCTCGTCGTGTCGGGTGATCAGGCGGGCCTCGGTGTAGTCG
Source organism: Nocardiopsis sp. JB363 (assembly GCF_900143625.1). Lineage (GTDB taxonomy): Bacteria > Actinomycetota > Actinomycetes > Streptosporangiales > Streptosporangiaceae > Nocardiopsis. The sequence goes on along the minus strand of NZ_FRFF01000157.1, from coordinate 64,978 downwards.
GTGTCGTCGGAGCGGCCGACGTCGCGCAGCAGCCACCAGCGCAGGGCATCGGTGCCGAAACGCTCGACGATCGTGACGGGGTCGACGGTGTTGCCGGTGGATTTGCCGATCTTGTCGCCGTCGGCGGTCAGGTACTCGTGTACCAGGATCGTGGTGGGCGGGGACAGCCCGGCCGAGAGCAGAATGGCGGGCCAGTACACGGCGTGGAAGCGCAGGATGCCCTTGCCGATGACGTGTACTCGTTGGTCCGCGCGGGTCCACCAGCGATCATGGCTCTCCGGGTCGGTGCCGTAGCCGGGGCCGGTGATGTAGTTGGCCAGGGCGTCGAACCACACGTAGATCACCTGGCCGGGGTCCTCGGGGACGGGGATGCCCCAGCCGTGTGCGCGTTCCACGCTCCGGGAGACGCTGAAGTCCGCCAGACCCGACTCGATGAAGGACAGCACCTCGCGCCGGCGGAAGTCGGGTTCGACCAGGACCTCGCCCGAGGAGACCAGTGCGTGCAGCCGGTCCTGGTAGCGGGAGAGACGGAAGAACCAGTTCTCCTCCGCGACCTCTTCCGGGGTGGTCCGGTGTTCCGGGCACAGACCCTCGGGAAGTTCGTCGGGTCCGTAGAACCGCTCGCATCCGACGCAGTAGAGACCGGTGTAGCCGCGACGGTACAGGTCGCCGCGCTCCAGACAGGCGTTCCAGAGGCGTTCCACCCCGGGTCGATGACGAGGATCGAAGGCGGTGCGCACCGTGTCGTCGAAGGAGAGCGAGAGCGGACCGGCCAGGTCGAGGAAGCGCAGGGAGACCCGGTCGACGTAGGTGGCGGTGTCCAGCCCGGCCGCACGGGCGCTGAGGACGTTCTTCAGGGAATTGTCGTCGGTGCCGGTCTGGGCACGGACCTCGTCGTCACGGTCCCGATGGGATCGGGCGAGTGCGTCGGCCTGCACGAGCTCCAGGGCATGGCCGACGTGCGGCTTCCCATTGACGTAGGGAATGGCGGTGGTGACGTGGTAACGACCCATGGCGGGTCCTTTCCGGCCCCGCCGGGCGCCTGCCGGAGGCAAGACCCATGGGGGCCTTGCCGCGGACAGAGGTTCAGAGCACGCGGGGAAGGCCGGACGACATCATCGTCCGGCTCGTCATGGTGGTGGAGCACACCCGCGTCATGCGGGACATCGTAGTGCGATCCACCTCGACCGACCAGGTGATTTCAGGGGATCGGGTGGTCGGTCGAGGAAGCCGTCGATGGAGTGACGGGTGATCCGACGCGCGAAGCCGCCCCCACCGGCCCCGTGTTCGTCAGGGAGCGGGTGTCTCCTGCCCCTTGGCCCTGGCGTCCATGACGTCGATGAGGCGCTGTTCGGCGTCGGGACCCGGGGAAACACGGGGGAGACGCCACATGAGGACGGCGCCGCCGATCCACCACGCGAGCACCATCGACCACTCCTGGGGCCAGCTCAGGGCGGCGGGCATGCCCGGCATGTACAGCACGAACAGGCTGAAGGCCAGTACGAAGGCGGTGACGCCCACGGGGACGCCCGCCGGCACTTTGAAGGGGCGCTCCATGTCCGGCTCGCGGCGGCGTAGGACCAGGAAGCACACGATCACCATCAGGTAGGCGATCACGATGTTGAGGCCGCCGGCGTTGACCAGCCAGACGAGCATCGGGCGGCCGAAGAGCGGGGCGAAGGCCGACAGCACACCGATGAACAGCACCGCGTTGGCCGGGGTGCGAAAGCGAGGATGCAGTTCACCGAACCAGGCGGGGAGCATACGAGATCGGGCCATCGCGTAGATGAGGCGACTTCCTCCGATGAGGAAGGCGTTCCAACTGGTCAGCAGGCCGGCAATGCCGCCGAGGACCAGGAGGTTGCCCATGGCGGCGCTATTCCACATGGCGGCCATGGAGTCCGCCGAGGCGAGTTCGGATCCCAGGAGGTCGGAAGCGGGCAACCCGGCTCCGGCGGTCAGCATCACCAGGACGTACCAGGCGGTCGCGCAGAAGACCGAGAGCACCAGGAGCGTTCCGACCATGCGATAGGGGAGCTTGATCTCGGCGGCCGACTGCGGAATGACGTCGAAACCCACGAACAGGAACGGGACGGCGACCAGTACCAGGAACATCCCGGAGACCCCACCGGTGAACAGGGGCTCCATGTTGGTGGTGGAACCGCCCACGAACGCGCCGGTGAGCATGACGGCGCCCGCCGCGAGCAGGAACAGCACCGTGACGGTCTGGAAGACGCTCGCCGGTTTGATGCCGACGTAGTTGAGCGTGGTCATGATCGCGGCGCTGAGCACGCCGATGGCGACGAGGCTGACGTGGATGTCGTACTCGGCGATCGTCCATAGGTAGCCGACCTCGATGTTCGGAAAGAGGTAGACGAGGGTCTGTGGGACCGCCACGGCCTCGAATGCGACCACCGAGATGTAGCCGAGGATCATCGCCCAGGAGGCGACGAAGGCGCCCTTGGGACCGATGGCCCGCATGGCGTAGTGGTGTTCGCCGCCCGTGTGGGGCAGGGCCGAGACGAGTTCGGCGTAGGTGAGGCCGACGAACGCCATGATGACGCCACCGATGACGAAGGCCAGCGCGGCGCCGCCGCTGCCCGCCGCGTCGATGAATTCGCCGGTGAGGACGATCCAGCCGAAGCCGATCATCGCGCCGAAGGCCAGGGCGAGGACGTCGGCCCTGCCCAGTACCTTGATGAAACCCGGACTGGTGTCGGACATAGGAGGGGCTCCCAACGGGGGGTTTGCCTGTGTCGGAAGACACATGTGTGGGGACAAGAGAACACGTGACGGCCCCGGAGTGAAGCACCTTACGGGCGAGAATTTCCGGATCGCTTGTACAGAACGGAGAGTGGTCGGGTGATCGGGTCTTCGCCTTCCCGGCCGCCGCTCGTCAGGGGACCAGGTGGTGGTCGAGGAAGCCGTCGATGGAGTGCCGGGTGATCTGGCTCGCGAAGCCGCCCCAGTTGAGGTCGAACATGTGCTCGGTCCAGGGCAGTTCCAGGTGGTCGTGCGGGACGCCCGCCTCGTCGAGTCGGGCGACGAAGCGGCGGTTGTCCTCGGGGTCGAGGAACAGGTCGTGGCCGGCGGTGATCACCAGGGTCGGCGGGGTGTCCGCCGTGACCTGGTGGATCGGTGACATGGCCTCGTACTCCTCCGGGAAGTCCTCCGGGGCGCCGCCCACCATGCGCTCGCTGGATTCCAGCAACTCGTCGCCGATGGGGGAGCGGCGCTGGCGCCAGGGCACCTCTGGTGCGTCGGCGGTGCCGTCGGCCACGGAGTACCAGGCGACCACGGCGGCCACGTCCGGGACCTCGGTGTCGCATGACGGATCCACCTGGTCGGTGTAGGTCGACAGCAGGGCCAACAGACCGCCGGCGGACTGGCCGGTGACGGCGATCCGGTCCGGGTCGCCGCCGTACTCGGCGGCGTTCTCGTGGACCCACCCCAGGGCGCACCGCACGTCCGCCACCGATTCCTCCCACGCGCCGTCGGGGAAGAAGCGGTAGTCGACCTCGAACACCACCCGGTCCCCGTCGGCCATCCAGGTGTCCCAACGCGGCAGCAGGCTCTGCGGGAGGTCGTCGGCCCCGCCGTGAACGTTGACCACGATCGGCAGCGGGTCGTCCGAGGGTTCGGCGGGCTCCCATACGTCCAGCTCCAGGGGATCGCCGTCCACCCGGTGGTAGGCCGTGGTGAGGGGTTCTCGGTCGGTGTCGGTGGCCAGGCCCGCGGTGTAGGCGCTCAGGCTCAACGGTGCCTTCTCGGTCCGAGCGGTGTTCCACAGCGTCGCCGATGGCACGAGGGTCAGCATCAACAACAGGGCGTTGGCCCCTGCGAGCATCCCTCCCCATCGGCCCCGGGCGAGTAGGGCCAGAATGAGTCCGCACAGCGCGGGAAGGGCCATGAACAGTGAGAACTCCAGGGCGAGGAGCGCGAACTGCCATCCCTCCCAGGACGGCGGTGGCAACAGGACCAGGGCCAGGGTGATGACGCCCGGCAGCGCGAACAGGGCGGAGAAGGTCAGGAGGGTACGGCGGATCAGGGGGCGGGGCATGGCGACAACCTTCCGATACGTGTGTATCGATGCGAACGTATCATGTCGTGTGGTTGTGCCAGAATGAACGGGTGCCGAAGGTCGTGAACAGACAGAACCGTCGCCTGAGCGTGGCCGAGGCGATCCACCGCATCGCCGCCCGTGAAGGGATCGAAGGGGTCAGCGTCCGAGTGGTCGCCGCCGAGGCGAGACTGTCCGTCGGCGCCGTCCAACGCGAGTTCCCCACCAAGGACGACCTGCTCCGCTTCGCCCTGGACACCTCCGTGGCGGAGGTCGCCGACCGCTTCTCCCGCGTCCGGGTCGGCCCGGAGACACTGACCTTCACCGAGGGACTACGCGCCGTCCTCGTCGATCTGCTGCCCACCGACGAACGCCGCCGCGCCCAGGCCCGCATCTGGGCCGCCTTCTACGCTCGCGCCGCCGTCGATCCCGGGTTCGCCGAGGTGCTCGCCGACCTGGACGCACAAGCGCGCGCCAACCTGGCCGCCGCGCTCGACTACGCCCGCGACCAGGGGGAACTCGCGCCCGGCCAGGACCCCGAGGCCCTCGCCGAGCTGCTCCTGGTGATGATCGACGGCCTCTGGCTCACCTGCGCCCGCCTGCCCGAGGGGGCCTCGCTGGACGGCCTCCGTTCCGCCATCGACGCCACCGTCGCCCTGATCACCACGCGCTGAACGGGACGAAAGAGGGCCCTGGACGTTCCGGGGGAACGTCCAGGGCCCTGGCTCTCACCCGGACCTCAGCGCGCGGGTTCGAGCCAGACGGCGCCGAGCGGGGGCAGGGAGATCTCCGCCGAGAACGGCTGACCGTGCCACTCCTGGGCCCGGGCCGCCACGGAGACGGGGGCCTCGTACCCCGAACCACCGAAGCGCGGGTCGTCGGAGTTGACCACCGTGTTCCACCGGCCCTCGACCGGCAGACCGATCCGCCAGTTCGGGCGGGGCACCGGTGAGAAGTTCACCGCGCACGCCAGTACCGAACCGTCCTCGCCGCGACGGAGGTGACTCAGGGTGTTGCCCTGGTGGTCACCGCCGTCCAACCAGGTGAACCCGGCCGGGTCGGTGTCCAACGACCACAGCGCCGGCCGTGGCCGGTAGGCGTCGTTGAGCGCCTTGACCAGCTGCTGCGTGCCCGCGTGGTGGTCGTATTGAAGCAGCCACCACGGCACGCCCTCCTCGTGCGACCACTCCTCGCCTTGGGCGATCTCTCCGCCCATGAACAGCAACTGCTTGCCCGGGTGGGACCACATGAACGCCAGCAGCGCCCGCAGCGTCGCCGCCCGCTGCCACTCGTCCCCCGGAGGCTTGTTGAACAGCGACGCCTTGCCGTGCACGACCTCATCGTGCGACAGCGGCAGCACGTAGTTCTCGCTGTAGGCGTACACCATCGAGAACGTGATGTCGTTGTGGTGGTACTCGCGGTGGATCGGCTCCTTCTTCACGTACTCCAGGGAGTCGTGCATCCACCCCATGTTCCACTTCAGCCCGAACCCGAGACCGCCTTGGTCCACCGGGGTGGTCACCCCCGTGTACGCGGTCGACTCCTCCGCGATCATCGCCACGTCGGGGTTGCGGCGGTAGACCGTGGTGTTGAGATCCTTGACGAAGTCGATGGCCTCCAGGTTCTCCCGGCCGCCGAACATGTTCGGCTCCCAGTCACCGGAGTCGCGCGAGTAGTCGAGGTAGATCATCGAGGCGACCGCGTCCACCCGCAGCCCGTCGATGTGGAACTCCTCCAACCAGTACAGGGCGTTGGCGACGAGGAAGTTGCGCACCTCGGTCCGCCCGTAGTTGAAGATGAGCGTGCCCCAGTCGGGGTGCTCGCCACGGCGCGGGTCCGGGTGTTCGTACAGGGCGCTGCCGTCGAACCGGGCCAGCGCCCACTCGTCCTTGGGGAAGTGCGCCGGCACCCAGTCCAGGAACACGCCGACACCCGCCCGGTGCAGCGCGTCCACCAGGTGGCGGAACTCGTCGGGGGACCCGAATCGAGGCGTGGGCGCGTAGTAGGAGGTGACCTGGTAACCCCAGGAACCGTCGAACGGGTGCCCGGCCACCGGCAGGAACTCCACGTGCGTGAAGCCCATCTCGGTCACGTAGGACACCAGTTCCTCGGCCAGCTCGGTGTAGGAGAGCCCCGGCCGCCAAGACCCCATGTGCACCTCGTAGACGCTCATCGGCGCCCGGTGCGGTTCCACGCCCTTGCGTTCGGCCATCCACTCCTGGTCGGCCCACACGTGATCGGAGACGGTGACGACCGAGGCGGTGGCCGGCGGCATCTGGGTGCGGCGGGCCATGGGGTCGGCCTTGTCCCGCCAGTGCCCGTCCGCGCCGAGGATCTGGAACTTGTACAGGTCGCCGTCGCCGAGCCCGGGAAGGAACAGCTCCCACACCCCGCTGGATCCGAGGCTGCGCATCGGGTGGGCGATCCCGCTCCAGTGGTCGAAGTCGCCGATGACCCGGACCCCGCGAGCGTCGGGCGCCCAGACCGCGAACCGCGTCCCGGGCACCTCGCCCAGCGGACCGTCCATCTCGACGACGTGCGCGCCCAGGGCGTGCCACAGCTCCTCGTGCCGACCCTCGCCGATCAGGTGCAGGTCGAGTTCGCCCAACGTGGGAGCGAATCGGTAGGGGTCCGCCTGGAGGAGCTCGGGCCCGTCCTCGTAACGGACCGCGACACGGTAGTCGTCGGCCTTCTTCGGCAGGCGGGCCGCGAACACGCCGCGGTGGCGGTGGGGCAGTGCCACCCGGGTGTCGTCGGGCAGAACGGCGTGCACCTCGACCGCCCCCGGGCGCAGGACACGCAGGTCGCGTCCGTGCAGGCCGAGGACCGAGTGCGGGTCGTGGTGGTGGCCGTCGACCACGCGGTCGAGTTCGGTGACCAGGTCCCGCGCGAGCGGGGCGGGGCCGCGGGTGCGCTTCGGCGCCGCCCCGACAGTCTTCTTCGGGGCCGCGGCCTGTGTGGCCTCGACCGTCCTCTTGGTCTCGGTCGACTTCGTGGTCTTCTTCTTGCCGGGCGCCTTCTTCGCCGCCGAGGGCTTCGCCGCCGGCTGTTCGTCGGCTGTAGCGGCCTTCTTGGACGTACGCGGTGACAATTCGACTCCGTGATGACTCGTGGTGTTCGGATGGGGAGGCGCTGGTTCGGCGGGGGGACGAAGGGGCGGCCGCCGTGCGCGAACGGCGGCCGCCGGGGAATCAGCCGGGCACCGGAGGCGCTCCGGCCGCTGTGGCGATGGAATCGAGCGGCACCCGAAGCCAGTCGGGGCGGTTGCGCGCCTCGTACAGGACCTCGTAGACCGCCTTGTCGAACTCGAAGGCCCGCAGGACGATCAGGTGCTTCTCGGGGTCGGCGCCCCCACCGTCGGCGTAACCGCGGCAGAACGCCTCTCGGTTGCGGCGCGCCCAGGCTTGGGCGGCCCATGCCAGCTCCGGATCTCCGGGGTGTCCGACCAGCAGGTATCCGGCCGCGTAGTCGAAGGAGCGCAGCATCCCCGCCACGTCGCGCAGCGGACTGGACAGGCGTTGGCGTTCTCGCACCGACACCGTGGGTTCGCCCTCGAAGTCCAGCAGCACCCACCCGGATTCGGGGCGGATGACCTGTCCTAGGTGGTAGTCGCCGTGGATGCGCTGTATCGGCAGCGGTTCGTCCACCCGGGCGAAGTCGGCGTAGGCCTCCATCACCCTGGGCGCGTGTTCGGCCAGTTCGGGCACCTCGCCGCTGGCCATCGCCAACCGCTCCACCATCGCGTCGGCCAGCTCGGCCGCAGAGACGGGGGAGAGCACGTCGGTGGGCAGCGCCTGAGCCAGCGAGCTGTGCACCTTCGCGGTGGTGTGCCCCAGCCGCGCCGACTCCTCGCTGAAGTCGGCGTCCTCGCCGTCCAACAGGGTGCGCACGTTCTCGGTGGCCAGCACCCAGCCGTCGGTGGCGTCCGGCACGAACGTCTGGAGCAGCGCCAACGTGGTGGGCGTGGTGTGCCCGGACAGGTCCGCCTCGATCCACCCGCACGGGCGCGCCACATACGGCGAGCCGGACAGCGCCATGTTCAGCTCCAGGTCCGGGTTGCGTCCCGGCCAGAGCCTGCGGAAGGTCTTGAGGACGTAGTCGTTCCCGTACACCAGTGAGGTGTTGGACTGCTCGCCGGTCAGGAGCCGGCCCGAACCGCACGCCCGGACCTCGGCGCCGGGAAGGGTGCGAAAACGCACCCGACCCCGACGCTCGCCGTCCTCATCGCAGGTGAACCGTTCCAGGAGCATCGACGTGAGCTGCGGATCGTGCGCCGCGTCGTAGACCACCCGGGGCCGCCCGCCCGCCACCGGACACACGCCGATGGCGGAGCGGGCCAGGTGGGGCGGCAGCGACCGGGGCGGGCGCGATCCGAGCATCACCTGGTAGCGGGAGCTCGTGCCGCGTTGACCGGCCTGGACCACGAGCACGTTCAGGTCGGGGCCGCCGGGGCCGGCCGAGACCAGGGTGTACCTGCTCTCGACCCGGACTCGACGGATCGGGATCCCCTTGCCGGAGAACCATCGTTGACGGGGTAGCCAGACTGCCAGGAGTTCTTCGAGCTGCGACATGTCAGAGAGGCCTGGTTCCCTTCCCGCCACGGTCGCGACTCGCGCCGGCGGGCCGGTCGGTGGCTGTGGTGCGGTGGCCGGTGTCGAAGGCGTCCGGTGTGCTCAGCCCCGCCGCGGGAAGCCCGTACGAGGGCACGCCCTCACCACGCTCGGGCTCTGCCTCGGACGTGTGCTCCGGAGGCAACTGGAACCAGTAGTAACCGTGGCCGGGAAGGGTGAGCAGGTACGGCAGCTCACCGATCTCCGGGAAACGGACTCCGCCCACGCACTCCACCGGGCTCACACCCGCGTAGCGCGACAGGTCCAACTCCACGGGTTGCGGGTGCTTGGACAGGTTGTTGACGCAGAGCATCCGGTCGTCGCCGTGCTCGCGGATGAACGCCAACACGCTCGGGTTGGTGGCGTTCAGCTCGGTGAACTCCCCGGTGCCGAACACGGGGTGCCGCTTACGGATCTGGATCATGCGGCGGGTCCAGTTCAGCAGCGAACCCGGGTTCTCCCGCTGGGACTCCACGTTGATCGCCTGGTAGCCGTAGACCGGGTCCATGATCGGCGGCAGGTAGAGGCGGGCCGGGTCGCCACGCGAGAACCCGGCGTTGAGGTCGGAGTTCCACTGCATGGGCGTGCGCACGGCGTCCCGGTCGCCCAACCAGATGTTGTCGCCCATGCCGATCTCGTCGCCGTAGTACAGCACCGGGGACCCCGGCAGGGACAGCAACAGCGCGGTGAACAGCTGGATCTGGTTGCGGTCGTTGTCCAACAGGGGCGCGAGCCGCCGTCGGATCCCCACGTTCGCGCGCATACGGGGATCCTTGGCGTACTCGGCGTACATGTAGTCGCGTTCCTCGTCGGTGACCATCTCCAGGGTCAGCTCGTCGTGGTTGCGCAGGAAGATCGCCCACTGGCAGTTGCGGGGGATCGGCGGGGTCTGGGCGAGGATCTCCGAGATGGGGAAACGCTGCTCTTGGCGGACCGCCATGAACATGCGCGGCATCAGCGGGAAGTGGAAGTTCATGTGGCACTCGTCGCCGCCGGACTCGAAGTCGCCGAAGTAGTCGACCACGTCCGAGGGCCACTGGTTGGCCTCGCTCAGCAGCACCCGGTCCGGGTAGAGGCGGTCCACCTCCGCGCGCACCCGCTTGAGGAACTCGTGCGTCTCCTTGAGGTTCTCGCAGTTGGTGCCCTCGCGCTCGTACAGGTAGGGCACCGCGTCCAGACGGAAACCGTCGATACCCAGGTCCAGCCAGTAGCGCAGCACCTCCAGGATCGCCTCCTGGACCGCCGGGTTCTCGAAGTTGAGGTCCGGCTGGTGCGAGAAGAAGCGGTGCCAGTAGTACTGGCCGCGTACCTCGTCGTAGGACCAGTTGGAGGTCTCGGTGTCGACGAAGATGATGCGCGCCTCGTCGTAGCGGTCGTCGCTGTCCGACCACACGTAGAAGTCTCCGTAGGGGCCCTCCGGGTCCTCACGGGAGGCCTGGAACCACGGGTGCTGGTCGCTGGTGTGGTTCATGACCAGGTCGGTGACGACACGGATGCCGCGCCGGTGCGCCTCGTCGAGAAGCTCCACGAAGTCGGCGGTGTTGCCGAACTCCGGGAGGATCTTGAAGTAGTCCGAGATGTCGTAACCGCCGTCCCGCAACGGGGACTCGTACATCGGGAGCAACCAGACGCAGTCGATCCCGAGCCACTGGAGATAGTCCATCTTCTGCACCAGCCCGGAGAGATCACCGGTGCCGTCGCCGTTGGAGTCGAAGAACCCCCGGGCCAGTACCTCGTAGAAGACGGCGTGCTTGTACCAGTGGGGTTCACTGGTACCTCCCGATGACATGAGCGGGCCGGTCGCGGCCCCGGTGGCCGGCGCGAGCGGACCGTGTTCGGCGTGCTCGTGTGCGCCGGGTCCGGACTCGTCGTTGCTCATCTACTACTCCCCACCAAAATGTTCGACATCGGATCAACAGGCGTGCGGGAGCCGGGCGACGACGGTGCTGCGACCGCCGTGTTCCGGTGACCCCGACCCGCTATCTGCCGTTGACGGTGAACACGTGCGCGGGCCCGGTCGCCGGGTCGAGTCGGACGTAGTTGCCGGCTCGCCATGTGTAGGAGTGGCCGGTCAATTCGTCGGTCACCTTGAGGTCCTCCTCCCGCGTGTGGCCGATCGACGGCAGGTCGAGATGCACCGTGGCCTCATGGGCCCGGTGCGGGTCGAGATTGACGACGACGATGACGGCGTCGTCGGGTTCACCGGGGGAGCCGGGACGGTGCTTGGAGAAGCAGACGATCTCCGGCCGGTCCACGTGGTGGAACCGAAGGTTGCGCAGTTCGCGCAGGGCGGGGTGGGCCCGGCGCAGCTCGTTGAGACGGGTGACGAGAGGGGCGATGGTCGTGCCGGAGGCGTCGGCCGCCGCCCAATCGCGGGGGCGGTACTCGTACTTCTCCGAGTGCAGGTACTCCTCGCTGCCGGGCGCGGCGGGGGAGTTCTCGCACAGTTCGAAGCCCGAGTAGATTCCCCAGGTCGGTGAGAGCGTCGCGGCCAGTACCGCGCGTACCTCGAAGGCGGGACGGCCGCCGTGCTGGAGGTAGGCGTTGAGGATGTCGGGGGTGTTGGCGAACAGGTTGGGCCGCAGGTAGTGCGCGCTCTCCTGCCCGAGCTCGGTGAGGTAGTCGGTGAGCTCGTCCTTGCCGTTGCGCCAGGTGAAGTAGGTGTAGGACTGGTGGAACCCGACCTTGGCCAGGGTGCGCATCATGGCGGGGCGCGTGAAGGCCTCGGCCAGGAAGAGCACGTCCGGGTCGGTGCGGGCGATGTCGGCGAGCAGACGCTGCCAGAACGCGACGGGCTTGGTGTGCGGGTTGTCCACCCGGAAGATCCGCACCCCGTGGTCCATCCAGTGCCGGACCACTCGCACGACCTCGGCGTACAGGCCCTCGAAGTCGTTGTCGAAGCAGAGCGGGTAGATGTCCTGGTACTTCTTCGGCGGGTTCTCCGCGTAGGCGATGGTGCCGTCGACGCGGGTGGTGAACCATTCCGGGTGCTCGGTGACCCAAGGGTGGTCGGGGGAGCACTGCAGCGCCAGGTCCAGGGCGATCTCCAGGTCGTGTTCGGCGGCCTCGGCCACGAACGCGTCGAAGTCGGCGAGGGTGCCCAGGTCCGGGTGGACGGCGTCGTGGCCTCCGTCGACCGACCCGATGGCCCACACCGACCCGGGGTCGCCGGCGCGCGCGTGCAGAGTGTTGTTCGGGCCCTTGCGGTGAGCGGCGCCGACCGGGTGGATCGGGGGCAGGTACACCACGTCGAAGCCCATGTCGGCGATGGCGGGCAGCCGCTTGGCGGCCGTGGCGAAGGTGCCGGAGAGTTCCCGGCCGGGAACGGTGTCGACCTGGGCGCCCTCCGAACGGGGGAAGAACTCGTACCAGGAGCCGAACAGGGCGCGCTCGCGGTGCACGACGACCTTGGTCCGCTTCGACCTCGTGACGAGCTCGCGGAGGGGGTGGTGTTCCATGGCGGAGACGACGTCGTCGGTGACGGCGGTCTCGAAGCGTTCCATGGGCGACAGGGAGGTGTCGCGCAGGACCTTGGCGGCCTTGGTCAAGGCGGGGTCCCGGGGGACGCGGCGGCCGGCCCGGGCGAGCAGGCGGGCGCCCTCCTCCAGGACGAGGTCCGTGTCGGTGTCGAGGGGGAGTTTCACGTGGGCGACGTGGAGCCAGGTGGCGAAGGGGTCGCTCCAGGACTCGACGGAGAAGGACCACTGACCTTCACTGGGCAGGCTGATCTCGGCCTCGTAGCGGTCGGTCCCCGGGGCCTTCTCGCGCATCGGGACGAGAGGCTGCCGGCGTCCTCGGGGGGAGTGGACGACAACGCCCGCCGCGAGGGAGTCGTGCCCTTCGCGGATCACGGTCGCGCCGACGGTGAAACGTTCTTCGGGGACCGCTTTCACCGGACCGAGATTGTTCTCTGGAGAGATATCGAGGATGGGCAGTCGTCCGATCATTGGCTACACCGTCATTGTCGTGGTTCGGGCGTTATTGGGCAGCACGCGGTGACTCGCGTGCGGAAATAATCAGAAGTTCATCCAACGCAGGACGGATTCGACGAAGTGCTGGATCGGAAACTGTCCAGATTGCGGCTTCGGTGCCCTCCGCTGTCTATCGTCGGCCCTATAGCGGGGTTTGGCGGAGTGCCGGGGCCGGATAATTAATGTGATCCTCATCACACTGGCCTCTCCGGGCCGGACCTGGTATTTGTCGGGTTTCACCCTGGAAAACCTCGCAAATCAGGCAGTTGGGCACTACTGATTCAGGGGTTTCTGTGGTCGCTTTCCCGTGCCTCTTCGCGAAAAGTCCGAAAATTCTTCTCCCATGTTGACCACGGGGTTCATGCGGGTAGGGATGACCGAATGCGCCTCGGGCGAGTCGAGGCGGATTCCGGACATCCCCATGTGTCCGTTGAGTCCCTTAGGGATCACTTGTCACGTATTCGACCGAAGCGGTTCCCGCGTTGGTGAATTAGTCGGGAAACTCGTCTTGAAGTCGAGATGAATTCTGATCGGTTTCTCGTGAACAGTCCACAGTGGTCGCGCTCTGGTGCTTCTGTGCGCTTTGCCAGGGATTGAGGAAGCTTTTCGGTGACACGCCCGATTTGACGCAGTTTCCTTTGCGGCGCGACTGCGAGTGTGGTCGACGCAGTGCCCACCATCACGAGGCGGTGGGCGGCACACGGCCGTAGGGGGGCGACGTGACGGAGTCCAGCCGCATGGGTCGGTTCGGGGACAGAGCCCGAGCCCTGTTGAAGGGCGGGACCGCGAGGTTGGAAGGGGACTCAGACAAAGACCGGCGCGAGGCGCTCCTGCGCCTGTCCGGGCTCGGCCTCATCGCCGGGCTGCTGGCCGCGGCCCTGGTCATCCCCTTGGTCGGTGGTGCCGGAATCGTGGCCAGGGACTCGGCCGCGGGCTTCATGTCCCTGCCCAGCCATCTCGACGTTCCGTACCCGTCGTCCCGCGTCCTGCTCACCGATGACTCGGGGGAACCCTTCGCCAAGGTCTCCCAACGCGAACGCGAGGTGGTCGACCTCGACGAGATGAGCCCCTGGATGGGCGAGGCCATGATGGCGATCGAGGACGACCGTTTCTACGAGCACAACGGTCTCGACCTGCGCGGTGTCTTCCGTGCCGCCCTACGTACCGCTCAAGGGAACACGCAAGGTGGTTCGACCATCACCCAGCAGTACGTCAAGAACCTCCTCATCGAGACCGCCGAAACCGAGGGACAGGTCGAGCAGGCGAGTGCCCAGACGATCACCCGAAAGCTCGCCGAGCTGCGCTACGCGATCGACATCGAGGACCGCTACACCAAGGACGAGATCCTGCAGGGTTACCTCAACCTGGCCTACTTCGGGTCCGGCGCGCACGGTGTCCAGGTCGCCGCCAAACGGTACTTCTCGACCACCGCAGCCGAACTGGACCCCGGGCAGGCCGCGACGCTGGCCGGGCTGGTCCGCGCCCCCTCGTACTACGACCCGATCAACAACCCCGACGAGACCAAGGAACGTCGCGACCTCGTGCTGGACCGGATGGTGGCCACCGGTCACCTCGACGCCGAAGAGGCCGCCACCCACAAGGAGAAGGACCTGGGCGTGGACCCCACACCGCGCGCGGGCAGCTGCTCCGAGAGCGAGTACCCGTTCTTCTGCGACTACACGATGCGCTGGTTGGCCGGGTCCGAACTGATCGGCGACACCCCGGCCGAGCGCGAACAGCGCATCGCCCGGGGCGGCTTCACCGTCCAGACCAGCCTGCTCCGGGCGGCGCAGGACTCCGCCCAGGAGGCCATCGACAGCCGGGTCCCGCACGAGGACTCCACCAAGTTCTCCGCCCAGGCCATGGTCGAGCCCGGTTCCGGTCGGGTGCGCGCCCTGGCCCAGAACCTGCGCTACGGGTTCGACGACGAGGAGGTCGGGAGCACCTCGATCAACCTGTCGGTGGACCACGCGGACGGTGGCTCCGGCGGCTACCAGGCCGGGTCGACGTTCAAGGCCTTCACCCTGGCCGCGGCCCTGGAGAACGGCCTGGGATACGGCACCAGCTTCGACTCGCCCAAGAGCCTGTCGATCGGCGGCATGTCCAACTGTGAGGGCGGCACCATGTCCTCGTGGAGCGTCAGCAACGCCGGTGAGAGCGACGAGGGCGGTCACAACATGCTCAGCGGGACCAAGGGCTCGGTGAACACCTACTTCGCCCAGCTGCAGCGGCGGGTCGGACTGTGCGAGACCTCCGAGACCGCCGAGGCCGTCGGGGTGCACCGCGCCGACGGTGGCGAGCTGGGGGTGTGGAGCTCCTTCACCCTCGGTGACCAGGAGGTGTCCCCGCTGAACGTGGCCAACTCCTACGCGACCTTCGCCGCCCGAGGAGTCCGCTGTGAGCCGCGTCCGGTCCGCGCGGTCAGGGACGACGGCACCGGTGACCGGGTCACCGCCGACTCCCACTGCGAACGAGCCGTGAAGAAGGAGACCGCGGACGGGGTCAACCACCTGCTCCAACAGCCCTTCAAGGGCGGCACCGCCAACGGTCTGGGCATCGGCCGACCGGCCGCGGGCAAGACCGGCACCACCGACGGCTCCGCCTACGCCTGGTTCGCCGGGTACACGCCGAACCTCGCCTCGGCCGTGGTCGTCGGTGACGTGCGCGGCGGTGAACAGTATCCGCTGCGGGGCGTGACCATCGGCGGCCGCTACTACGGCGTCGTCTACGGGGGCACCCTGCCCGGTCCGATCTGGCAGGAGAGCATGCGGGGCGGCACCGCGGACCTGGAGGCCGAGGGTTTCGCGGGATCCCCCGGGGCCTTCGGAAACCCGAGCGCCAAGCCTCCCGAATCAGATGACGAGGACTCCGGCTCCGACGCCTGAGCGGCGGGGGACCGAGGGGAACACCGAGGGGAAACAGGGCCGTGGGGTGGAAACATCCCACGGCCCTCCTTGTTGGCGCATAATGGAGGAGAACCGACAGGGGAGCGCGCGAGCGCTGAGAGTGCGGCATCGGACCGCAGACCCTTACACACCTGATCCGGGTCATGCCGGCGAAGGAAGTCGTGGGAATCCGTCATCGCCACGCCGTCGGCGTGGGTGGCGCTCTTGGCCGCATTCCCCCTCGTCGGACTCGACGAAGGGATCTCTTTTCGATGGGTATCGACACCGACCTCGGGCGCACCGGCGGGCTCCGTGGATTCCTCGGCCGGATCAAGGACGGAATCCTCGCCGAGTTCAAGGCCTGGCGCACCGTGGACATCGTCGTGGCGGCCGTGATCGGCGCCGCGGTGGGCGTGGTGTTCTGGCTGTGGGGCGTGGTCTGGACGATCACCGGCCCGTTGTTCGTGCTCTTCCCCCCGGCCCAGGCGATCCTCTACGGGGTCTGGCTGCTTCCGGGCGTCCTCGGTGGACTGATCATCCGACGCTCCGGCGCGGCCGTGCTCACCTCCATCACCGCGGCCTCGGTCTCGGCGCTGTTGGGTTCCCAGTGGGGGATCACGGTGGTCCTGGAAGGCGCCATGCAGGGGCTGCTGCCCGAGCTGGTCTTCCTGCTCTTCCTCTACCGCCGTTGGGGCATGGGCGTGGCCGCCCTGGCCGGCGCCGCCGCCGCGATCTCCCCTGCCATCCGTGACGCCGTCGTCTACTACGCGACCTGGCCGCTCTCCCACCAGCTCGTCTACGGCGTCCTGGTCCTGATCAGCAGCGCGTTGATCGCGGGGGTGGGCGGTCGCCTGCTCACCACGGCCCTGGCCAGATCCGGCGCGTTGGCCCCCTTCCCCTCGGCCAAGGGTTGACCGTGGCCGTCCCGAACGCGCGCGGCGCGCGTGTGGAACTCTCCGGGTGGGGATGGAAGCACGCGGGCCGCGCCGCCCACGCCCTGCGCGGAGTCGACCTGGTCGTCGAACCCGGCGAGCGGGTCCTGTTGTTGGGTGCCTCCGGCGCGGGCAAGTCGACCCTGTTGCACGCCCTGGCCGGCCTCACCGGGCCCGACAGCGCCATCGGCGGCGACCAGGAGGGGATGCTCCGGGTGGACGGCGAGCCCGCCTCCCGGGGGCGCGGCGGTGTGGGGCTGGTCGCGCAGGACCCCGAGGCTCAGTTGGTGATGGCACGCGCCGGTGACGACGTGGCGTTCGGGTTGGAGAACCTGGGAGTGGCGCGCGGCGAGATCTGGCCGCGGGTCGAACGCGCCCTGGCCGAGGTCGGGTTCCCCTACGGGCTCCGACACTCCACCGGGGCCCTGTCCGGCGGCGAGAAGCAGCGCCTGGTCATCGCCGGGGCGTTGGCCATGCGACCGCGTCTGCTGCTGTTGGACGAGCCCACCGCCAACCTCGACCCGGTCGGAGCCGCGCTGGTCCGGGACCTGTTGGCCCGCCTGCTCGTCGAGAGCGAGGCGACCCTCGTCCTCGTGGAACACCGGGTCGCCGACGTCATGGACCTGGTGGACCGGGTGGTGGTGGTCGAACCCGGCGGTGGTGTGATCGCCGACGGGGCACCGGCGAAGGTATTCGCCGAACACGGTCGGTCCCTGGCCGAACAGGGGGTGTGGGTACCCGGCGAGGAACCCGCGCCGAACCCCTCCCCGGCCCCCGGCGGAGCGCCGGTGCTGGCGGCGGAGGGCGTGATCGCGCGCACCCCCTTCCAACTGGGTGTGCGGGCCGCGCCCGCGCGCACCGTCCTCGAAGACGTGGACCTGACCGTGTCCGCCGGGACCGTCACCGCGTTGACCGGCCCCAACGGCGCGGGCAAGTCCACCCTCCTGACCCTGTTGGCCGGCCTGTCCAAGCCCCACCGGGGGCGTGTGGTGCCGTGCGGACCCTTGGCGGAGGTCGACCGACGTCCGCTGGCCCGATGGCCGGCCCGGCGTCTGGCCCGTCACGTGGGCACCGTCTTCCAGCACGCCGAGGACCAGTTCGTGACCGCCGAGGTGCGCGACGAACTCCGGTTCGCCCCGCTGCGGGCCGGTCTGGGCGAGGCCGAGATCGAGAGCCGGGTCGGTGAACTCATGGAGCGGCTGCGTCTGACCCACCTGGCGCACGTGCACCCGTACACGCTTTCGGGTGGGGAGAAACGTCGTCTGTCCGTGGCCACCGCGCTCAGCTCCGGTCCCGCGCACGCCCCCGACGTCCTCGCCTTGGATGAGCCCACCTTCGGCCAGGACACCCGCACCTGGGCCGAGCTGGTGGAGCTCCTGGCGGACCTGCGCACCCAGGGCCGGGCGATCACCATGGCCACCCATGACCGATTGCTCCTGCGCAATCTGACGGACGTGCGCGTGCGGGTGGCCGACGGGCGCGCCGTGCCCGTCGCCGCCGGCCGAGCGGATGAGGAGGACGTGTGAGCACCGGTCCCCGGCTCACCGGACTCAACCCCGCGGCCAAACTGATCGCCGCCCTGGGGATCGGTATCGCACTCGTCCCCGCCGTGGACGTGGTCACCGGCGGCATCGTGCTGGCCGCCGTCCTGCTGTGCGTGCCCTTCAGCGGGGTGGACCGCCGCACCCTGCTGATCCTGACCGGACCCTTCCTGCTCATGGGCCTGAGCAGCGCCACGGTCAACTACCTGTACGGCGAACAGGGCCTGGAAGGCGCCATCGGGGTGGCGGTGCGCCTGTTGGCCATCGCCCTGCCCGGACTCCTCGCCGCCATCACCAGCGACCCCACCGACATGGCCGACGGACTCGTGCAAAGGCTCAAGGTGCCCGAGCGCCCGGCCATGGGCGTGCTCGCGGCGCTGCGCCTCATCCCGCTGCTGGCCGACCAGTGGCGCACCATCACCCTGGCCCGCAGGGCCCGAGGCCTGGAGGCCGGATACAACCCGCTGAGCGTGGTCCGACTGTTCTTCGGACGACTGTTCGCACTACTGGTGCGCTCCATCCGGATCGGCACCCTGCTGGCCACCGCCATGGACGCGCGGGCCTTCGGCACCGGGCCGCGCACCCACGCCCGGGTCAGCCGCTGGCGCGCCGCCGACACGCTCCTGTTGATCGGCGCCGCACTGCTCCTGGTCGTCGCCTACACGACCTCGGCCCGGCTGGGGACCCTGGTGCTGCTCTTCTCCTGACCCGCGTGGTTGGGTGACAACCGAACACTGACACCGAGACGAAGAGGTGGACAACGTGGGCGAGTTCGTTCGCGTGGAGGCCGACCCGGAGAACCCCGCGGTCGCCGTCATCCGTATCGACCGACCCAAGGCGCTGAACGCGCTGAACGGTCAGGTCACCGAGGAGATCGCCGAGGCTGCGGCCCGGGTGTCGACCGATGACTCCGTGCGCGCCGTCGTGCTGTACGGCGGTGAGCACGCCTTCGTGGCGGGGGCCGACATCAAGGAGATGGCCGACCTCAGCCACGCGCAGATGCTGAACTACTCGCGCGCCCTGCAGAACGCGCTGACCGCGGTAGCCCGGATCCCCAAGCCCGTCGTGGCGGCGATCAGCGGTTTCGCGCTCGGCGGCGGCTGTGAACTGGCGCTGTGCGCCGACTTCCGGGTCGCCGGGACCAAGGCCAAGCTCGGGCAGCCCGAGATCCAGCTCGGTGTGATCCCCGGCGCCGGAGGCACCCAGCGCCTGCCGCGTCTGATCGGTCCGGCCAAGGCCAAGGACCTGACCTTCAGCGGCCGTCACGTGCGCGCGGACGAGGCCGAGCGGATCGGTCTGGTAGACGAGGTCGTCGCCGACGAGGACGTCTACACGGCCGCCGTCGCGCTGGTCGCCGGGTATACGGACGGTCCGGCGATCGCGTTGGCCGCCGCCAAGGAGGCCATCGACCGCGGGTTGGAGACCGACCTCGACACCGGCCTGGAGATCGAGCGCCTGCAGTTCTCCGGTCTCTTCGCCACGGAGGACCAGAAGACCGGCATGCGCAGCTTCGTCGAAGAGGGGCCGGGCAAGGCGAAGTTCAGCGGTCGCTGAGGGACGTGAACGGGTTTCGGGGCGGGGCGTCGCGTGTTCGCTACGGCGCCCCGCCGCATGCTTGAACTTCCCTTTGCCACGTTTTGCCACGACAATGGACCTTTGTCATATTCAGTGGCGTGACAGGGGTCGGGGCGGTCGACCGGATCCGGCCAGACGGGACGGGGGCGGGGGAACCGCGCACGCTGTTTTTCCGTCATACTCGTCATTGGTCGTCCCAGGACGGACGGTTCGTCCGGAGCCCCGAGGCGTGTTCGGCGCCCGCTCTCCGTCGGAACCGACAGACCATACGAGGCCCCTCCGGGGCCGAACAAGCCAATGGTGACCCATCCCCCCGGCCGATAAGCTGGACGTGGCGGTATGCGGTCTTTTGAGGGGATGAGTTCTCGATGGCAATGTCGGCAGGTTTCCCCACGGGTGAGGAGCTGCCGGAGCGCATCGGCCACTACGTCATCCGTCGCCGCATCGGTGCGGGCGGTATGGGCGTGGTGTACCAGGCCGAGGATCCCCGGACCGACCAGTTCGTCGCGGTGAAGGTCCTCAAGCCGGAGGTCGCCGGAGACCACATCGCACGCGCGCGGCTCGCCCGAGAGGTCGAGACGATGCGCCGGGTGCAGAGCCCCAATGTGGCCGAGGTCATCGACGCGGACACCCAGGCCGAACTGCCCTGGGTGGTCACCGAGTACATCCCCGGACCCACCCTGGACGCCACGGTCACCGACCACGGTCCCCTGCGCGGCCGCGCTCTGACCCGCTTCGTCGCCGGTATGGCCCGGGCGATCAAGGACATCCACGAGGTGGATGTGATCCACCGCGACCTCAAGCCCGGCAACGTGATCATCTCCAACGGTGAGCCGATCGTCATCGACTTCGGCATCGCGCACGCGGTGGACGGCGCCAAGCTCACCCAGACCGGTACGTTCGTCGGCACCCCCAGCTATCTGTCCCCGGAGGTCATCGAGGGCACCGACCTGGGCCCGGCCACCGACGTGCACGCGTGGGGCGGCACGGTGGCGTTCGCTTCGACCGGTCGCCCGCCCTACGGCGCGGGTTCGTTCGAGGTGATCTTCTTCCGGATCCTCAACGGCGAGATCGACCTGGACGGGATGCACGAGGCGCTGCGCCCCCTGGTCAACCGGGCGGTCTCCCGCGACATGCGGGCGCGTCCCACCGCGGCCGGGCTGGTCACCGAGACGGGCCTGCTCAACCTGGACCTGCCGTGGCAGGAACCGCAGATCGGGCCGATCGACCAGACCGGTGGACACACCGTGCGCAGCCGCACACCCGGTCCGGGCGCGGGCACCGACACCGGTGGTCGCGGCGGTATGGGTTCGGTGCTGGGCGGTGCGGCCGCCGGCGGTGCCGCGGGCTACCTGCTCGGCAAGAGCGCCAGTGAGGGGTGGGGGCCACCGCACACCCGCGGCGCTCCGACCTCGACCGAAGGCGCGTGGGCCAACCCTTCCGCGCCGCAGACGAGTCACGCCCACTCGGCCGGTCACTCGGCCGATGACGAGGCCACCAACGACCTGAGCGGTGGACGTTCCGGCTGGGGCGACGACGAGGCCACCAACGACCTGGGGGGTGGACGTTCCGGCTGGGGCGACGACGAGGCCACCGACGACCTGAGCGGCATGGCGGGCACCGAACGCCTCACCCCGTCCTCCTCCGACGATTTGAACGATCCGCAGGGCACCCAGCGGATCCCGACCGGGCAGGACGACGTGCTGGGCACCCAGCGGTTCGACCCGGGCGAGGTGGCGCGGCAGCAGGAGGACCCGCAGGGCACCATGATGATGGGCCAGGCGGAGGCTCCGCAGCGCGGGCCCGAGGGTGTCCAGCAGACCCAGTTCTTCAACTCGCCGCTGGATCCCAGCGCCTTCGAGGACATCCTGACCCCGGTCGACCGGCAGGGTCGTCGCAACACCACCCAGGAGTTCGACGAAGAGGACTACAACGAGCGTGGCGGGCTGCTGAGCCGCTTCAAGCGAGGCGGCGGCGACCGTTTCGGTGACTACTTCCGCGGTCACGGTTCCGATGACGAGTACGGCGATGACGGGTACGACGAGGCCTGGCGGATGCACCCGCTGGTGCTCATCCCGATCATGCTGTCGTTGGCCGGTGTGGCCCTGTGGTTCCCGTGGTTCGGGATCATCCTCGGCATCGTCGTCATCGCCGGCCTGAGCGCCCTGGACGTGGTCAAGGCCGAGCACGCTCGACGTTTGCAGACCCGAGGGCAGCGCAGCTCCGACAGCATGGTGGTGGCGCTCAGCTTCCCCTGGGCCTTCGGCCGCATGGTGTTGCGCACGGTCGGCTTCGGTCTGATCTATCTGGTGGCGGGCATCCTGGTCGGGATGGTCTACGCCACGATGATGGAGACCGGTAACGACGGGGCCAACTACACGGGCGCGTTCGCCGTGTTCGTGATGATCCTGCTCAGCTACATCCTGCCGAGCGGGCGCGAGGCCAGGCACCAGGCGGTGTGGCTGGTGGAGCGGGTCCGTTTCCACAACCTGTACCTGTACATCGGCGTGGTCGTCGGCCTCGTGCTGCTGACCCTGCTGATCCTGTCGATCGGTCTGGGTTCGGCCCCGATCTGGAAGATGGGTTCGCTCACCGGCCCGGCCGACTGGTTCTCCTGACCCGATCGGTGACCAGCGCCCTTCCTCCCGGTGGGAGGGAGGGCGTTCGTCCTTTTCCGGTGGTACACCGGCACTGTGACGGTGGTGCGCCCGCCGGCACAGTGGGACCGGTCACTAGAGTGGAGGGTGAAGCCACCGCCCTTTCGATCGTCGTCCCTGGTGGGCGGCGTTCCGGAGGGGTTATCGCGACTTCCGGGCACTCTTTGGTCAGGCTTTCCTAAGTCGAACCCGGAGGCCAGGGGTTGGCCTTCAAGCTACTAGCCAGTAACATCTGGTGTATGAGCACATGAGCGGGCCGATGTTGACGTGAACACGGGACCCGCCGTCGGATGATCGAACGGCATTCGGCATTGTTGGCAGTATCGGGGCGCGCCAGCGCCCACCCGCCAGACGGCGGATATGGGAGTGCAGGGAGGTCGGCCACCGGCCATGAATATTGTCGTTTTGGTCAAGCAGGTCCCGGACACGGCGACCGAACGGAAGCTCAACGCGGACGACAAGACGCTCGATCGCGCAGCGTCCGATGGAGTCATCAACGAGCTCGACGAGTACGCCATCGAGGAGGCCCTCCTCCTCAAGGAGAAGCACGGCGGCGAGGTCACCATCCTGACGATGGGCCCGGACCAGGCCACGGACTCGATCCGCAAGGCCCTGTCCATGGGCGCCGACAAGGCAGTCTTCGTCAACGACGACGCGCTGCACGGCTCCGACGCCATCCAGAGCGCCTACGCCCTCGCGCAGGCCCTGGGCACCCTTGAGTTCGACCTGGTCGTGCTCGGTTCGGAGTCCACCGACGCCCGTACCGGTGTCATCGGCGCCGCGCTCGCCGAGTACCTCGGCCTGCCCCAGCTCACGCTGGCCGGCAAGGTCGACGTCGACGGTGGCGCCATCAAGATCCAGCGTCAGACCGACTACGGCTACGACGTGATCGAGGCTCAGCTCCCGGCGGTCGTCTCCGTCGTCGAGAAGATCAACGAGCCCCGTTACCCGTCCTTCAAACTGATCATGCAGGCGAAGAAGAAGCCGGTCGACAAGAAGTCCGCGGCCGACGCGGGCATCGACACCGGCAAGGTCGGTCTGGCCAACGCCACCACCGAGACCGTCGACTTCGCCGCCGCGCCGCCGCGCGCCGCGGGCACGATCGTCAAGGACGAGGGCGACGGTGGCGTCAAGGCCGCCGACTTCCTCGCCGAGAAGAAGTTCGTGTAGGTAGACGAGAGACTCAGGGAAGGTTCAAGGATTATGGCTGAGGTCCTCGTCCTCGTCGACCACGTCGACGGACAGGTAAAGAAGGTCACCACCGAGCTGCTCACCGCCGCGCGCCGCATCGGCGAGCCCGCCGCGGTCTGGGTCGGCGAAGGTGCGGAGTCGGGCAAGGCCACTCTGGCCGAGTTCGGCGCCGAGAAGGTGTACGTGGCTCCGGCCGAGGTGAACGACTACGTCGTCGCCCCCAAGGCCGAGCTGCTCGCCAAGCTCGCTCAGGACAAGGGCGCCGCCGCCATCCTCGTCTCGGCCACCGCCGAGAACAAGGAGATCGCCGGTCGCACCGCCGTGAAACTGGGCTCCGGTGTGCTCACCGACGTCGTCGACGTCAACGCCGAGCTGGTCACCGAGCACAGCATCTTCGGTGGCGGTACCGTCACCCACGCCCGCGTCACGACCGGTGTGCCGGTCATCGCGGTCCGCCCGAACTCCGTCGTCCCGGAGGCCGCCGTCGGCGCCGCCGCCGAGGAGGCCGTTTCGGTCGACATCTCCGACGCCGCCAAGGCCGCCAAGGTCGTCGAGCGCGTCGCCGAGGCCAAGGGTGAGCGCCCCGAACTGGAAGAGGCCGCCATCGTGGTCTCCGGCGGTCGCGGCGTGGGTTCCGACGACTTCAGCGTCGTCGAGGGCCTGGCCGACTCGCTCGGCGCGGCCGTGGGCGCGTCCCGCGCCGTCGTCGACTCCGGCTGGTACCCGAACCAGTTCCAGGTCGGCCAGACCGGTAAGACGGTCAGCCCGAACCTGTACGTGGCTCTGGGCATCTCCGGCGCGATCCAGCACCGCGCGGGCATGCAGACCTCGAAGAACATCGTGGCGGTCAACAAGGACCCCGAGGCCCCGATCTTCGAGCTCGCCGACTTCGGTGTCGTGGGTGACCTGCACACGGTCGCCCCGCAGCTCACCGAGGAGATCAACAAGCGCAAGTAGTTCCCAGCGCTTGAGTACGAACCGACGCCCGGCCGGGAAACCCCGCCCGGGCGTCGGTCTTTCAGCCACAGCTCCCTTTGAGAGGACTACCTGGGCACGACTGTTGTCGGCGGTCTTCCGCCGCAGACGTGACAGCCAAGTCTGGAGTGCATGCCTGCGCTTGGAAGCCAGTACCTGGTCTGGTGAGGGAGCCGGTGGCTGTGGTTCCGGTTCCGGGGAGGTTCGATGTCTCGATGGGTATTGGCTTAGCCGGATCTTGGTGGAAGTGCATGTGATGTGCGTTCCGATGCGCTCGGTGCTCATCCCCATAACTTGTTGGAGGCTGAGAACCTGTTGTTACCGACACCGCCCGGTTTTGTGTAGGAGCTGGGACAAGCGTAGCTGGCAGGATGCCTTCAGAATCGGTTCATCCACGACCCGAGCCAGTGCCAGCGAATTCTGAAAGGCCGATTCCGCATCGTCGAACCGATCGGAGTCCTGCCTGTTGGTGCCCAGATGATTCCACACCTGGGCGAGGTGCCTCAAGGACTTGCTGCTGGTGGCGTACTTGAGTGCGACCGTGAGGATGGAGTGGCATAGTTTCCGGTCCTCTTCGGTCACCCAAAGGAAATCCGCGATACGTAGCGCGATGTTGATAGCGGCTTGGGAGTGGCCGAGCGCATCTGCCTGGAACACGGCTCCGGCGAGAGTTTCAACACCTTCATCTCCTACCCAGGAACCCTGCCGGCTGTCAGTGACCGCGAGGTAGTAGTCGAGCATACGATGAACCGAAGCTCGATGCTCGGCGTCTTGTGTCCAGCGTGGAGTGTGACCCTGGGCGTAGGTCTTCAGGAGAGTGTGCACACGCCAACCGTCTGGATCGTGGAACCTTTGCTCCACCAAGTGAAGGTGAGTGAGGCGCAGCAACAGAGCACGGGTGTGATCAAACGAAGATCCCAACAGGGCTGCTGCTGCTCCGGTTGAAATCATTGCCCCTGGAGTCTGGCTGAGAAGGGTCCACAACCGACTCGATTCGGGGCTGAGATACCGAACGACCAGGCCGAAACGGTGTGAGATGGTCTGCTGCCCGCTGTCCAAGAGCTCCAGGCGCCGGGAAGAAGCCAGCTGAGATGAGAAGACGTGGAGATAGCCCTCACGGTCCGCACGCAAGTGGGAGGCACATATCCGAAGCGCCAGGGGAAGTCCGTCACAGCTGGCTATGATGCTTCGCGCGGCTTCGGGCTCTTCAACCAAACGTTCAGGTGCGTGACTTCCCAGAGCTTTATGCAGAAGCACTAAGGAGTCTTCGGGGGCGAGCGGACGAAGGTGGAAGCTGTCCTCAGCCAGGGTGAATAGTGCGAGATGCGAAGTGAAGAGCAGCCGATGAGTATTTCCTGGTGTGATGGCTTCCACCTGGGCAGTGGTGGAGGCGTTGTCGGCCACGATGAGGATAGAGCCATCGGATTTCGCAGTTGCCTCACCGAGTTTTTGTCGGTAGAGCGATTTCCGCTCGGCTATCTCTGAGGGAATCCCCCCTTCTGCTACGCCCAACTGTCGCAGTAGAGAAGCCAAGGCCTGTGCTGGCGAGAGCGGCTGGGAGTTCATTCCGGCCAGGTCGATGAAGAGTGCCCCCGCGAACCATCTTCGCTCCATTGCCGTGTTGCTCAGAGCCAGAGCCAGAGCGGTCTTGCCGACCCCGGGCATTCCCGTGATCCCGTGTACCACGTTTTGTTCTGGAACGCGCGGATCCAGCGCCTCCATGAGCGTTCGAAACTCCTTGTCCCTGCCGCTGAATCCCGGCGGGGGAGCGGGCAGGGTGTTGAGGGCGCGGCGTGGTCGTCGGTGGAAGTGGTTGACCACTTTCTTGCCGATCACGTCTCGGCCGGCTCGGCTCTCACGGAGGTCGAAGTCGTCTCCGGTCAATGGTCCTCCTCAGGGTCGGGGGCGGGATGGAAAGTGCGGGTGGGGCCCGTGCCGGACAGGACGCCGTTGGGGGCGAACTCCAAGCGCAGGTCCACGTCGGCCGGCTCCGGGTGGGCGACCGGCCCCTCGGGCGCCACCACCGAACCGGTGCTCAGGAACAACCGGTCGCCGACCACGCCCTGGCCCACCCCGCAAAGGTCGACCTCGGGGCCGTCACGCCAGGCCTCGCCGCCGTCCGTACCGGCCAGCGCCACCGGGACCGGCTTGCCCTCGGGATCCTCCACGGCCAGGAACAGACCGTCGAACCCTCGCACCGCACCGTGGGTGTCACAACCGCCGAGGCCGAACTCCGGTCGGTGCCAGGCGCGCGTGCCGTCGGAATCGAAGGCCACGAGGTCGCCGCCCACGTCGACGACGGTCTTGTCGTCGACGTGCGTCAGGTCCTGGATCCCCTCCACGGCGACCTCATGGAGGTGCTCGCCGCTGTCGGAATCGTGGCCGCTGAAACCCTCCTCCGTCCACGTGCTCACCCGGCCATCGGACAGCAGCACGTGTGCCTCGGCGTCGCCGGGCAGGTCGGCGACCACCGAACCGTCCGAGGCGTCGAGTAGCTTCCAGGCGTCGTCGACGCGGGCCAAGAGACGAGCGCCCGCTCCGGTGTCGGTGACCGGGTCGGTGGGCCCGTCCAGGCACCACGACCGATCGCCGGAGCGCGCGTCGAAAGCGGCCAGCACATCCCCGGCCGCGACCAGCACGGTCTCCTCGGCCTGACCCGCGATGGCCGTGCGTCCGTCGGTTTCGACCCACCACAGCACCCGGCCGTCATCGGCGGCGCGCACGGAAGGACCGTGTTCGTTCGACAGGACCACGGTGTCGTCGAAGCCGCCGGCCAGGTGGGAGTCGTCGCCCAAGGCCCAGGCGCCCGGTTCCAGGAAGGGGTGCCCCGGGCCGGGCGCGGGTCCGGCGTCGTGATGGCCGCCTCCGGCGTCCCGATGGCCGTTCAGCCCGGCGCAGGTGAATCCGGACCCCAGGTAGAGCGGTACGGTCAGCGCCGCGACGACGACGAGTCCCACGCCGGCCGTGGCCCAGAGCAGGGGGCGGTACCGGCGGGATCGTTCGGGGGCCTGGGGCATGACGTCCTTGCCGTGCTGGGGGCGGGAGCCTCGAATTTACCGCCCCGCCCCGCCCCGTGCCGGTAGGCCTATCGCAATGGCCCGGAACCGGCAGAGGATTCCGGAAGTAGAGGTCGACGCATCGGGCACTCGTTTCCTGCCCAAGAGGGATTGCTCCAGGTGATTTGCCGGATATGAAATGTTTTATGTGGTTTTCGGGGTAGGGCCACGGGTAGATCCGGCG
Source organism: Nocardiopsis sp. JB363 (assembly GCF_900143625.1). Classification (GTDB taxonomy): domain Bacteria; phylum Actinomycetota; class Actinomycetes; order Streptosporangiales; family Streptosporangiaceae; genus Nocardiopsis. The sequence continues at coordinate 37,341 of NZ_FRFF01000157.1, read as the reverse complement.
AACGGCGGTACGGAGGGAGGCAGGTGCGATGCGAACGACGGTGCGTGCGGGACGGCGCAAGGTGGAGGTCAAGAACGCCGATAAGCCCCTCTTCGGAGTCGATGGGGCCACCAAGGCCGACCTGGCCGACTACTACGCCAGGATCGCGCCGCTCATGCTCCCGCAGATCAAGGGTCGCCCCATCGTGCTCGAACGCTTCCCGGAGGGCGTCGACGGTTCCGGTTTCCTCGTGCAGCACCCTTCACATCCCCGGTGGATCCGCACCGTGTGGACCTCCTCCGGCCGCATGATGGAGTGCCAGGAGGCCGCCGCGCTGGTGTGGTGCGCCGACCAGGCCGCCATCACCCTGCACAGCTGGTCCTCCCGCACCCCGCGCCTGGGTGTGCCCGACCGGATGGTCCTCGACCTCGACCCGGTGGGCGAGGGTCCCGAGGCGTTCGACACCTGTAGGCAGGCCGCTTGGAGCGTGCGCGAGGTCCTGTCCGAACTGGGGTTGGCCGCCTACGTGATGACCACCGGTTCCCGAGGGTTGCACGTTCATTCCCCACTGCGGCCGGAGGTGGACGACTCCGAGGTCAGGACGCTGGCCAAGGCGGTCGCCGACCGGGTGGCCGCCCGCGCACCCGCCGAGTGGACCACCCGGGTGCGCAAGGCCGCCCGCCACGGCCGCATGTTCGTCGACTACCTGCGCAACGGGAAGGGGCAGTTGGCCGTGGCGCCCTACACCGTGCGGGCCCGACCGGGGGCTCCCGTCGCCACCCCGATCACCTGGGAGGAACTGGACGGCCTCACGTCCTCCCAGGAATTCACCATCGACCTGGACCGCGAGGAGTGCCCGTTCGCGGGGATGCGCAGACACGCCAGGTCCCCGCGCAGAGCCTTGGGCCTGTTGGACGAGCGCGAGGGCGGGGTCGTCCCCCGGCCGCGCACCGAGCGCCGATGAGCCTCAGCGGAGGAAGGACAGCACCCGGCGGTCCCGGTGTTCGGACCAGGCGACCATCGCGTCCTGGACACCGAACACCTCTTCCAGGCGCGTGCTCAGGGGAGAACAACCTTCCGAGGTGATCACGGTGTTCGTCCGGTACAGGGTCTCGCCCAGGACCGTTCCGTCCGAAGACGTGCAGTCCCCGTAGGGTTCGTCCGCCGACGACCAGGTGATCGTTCCCTCCCGTAGGTTCACCGCGTGGACCGGAAGGCTTTCGCCGTGTGCGCTCCGCGTCAGGACGTGCTCGTCGAAGCCCACGCGTGTGGAGGCCTGGTCGTACATGAGCTCGCCGCCGACGAGCGGGTCGCCCACCTCCATGACGCCTTCGCCGGTGGAGTCCCACAGGGGTTCGCCATCGAGGTCGTAGGCGGCGAGGTAGTTCGCGTCGTCGCCCTCCCCGTCCAGGCGGCCACGGCCGAACTCCACGACGGTCACGTCCTCCGAAGCGATCACCGCCTTGATGCTCCTCGGCCCGTCCCCGGGGCGGTCGGGGACCACGTCCTCCACCGTGAAAAGCGCGTCTCCGGTCTCCAGGTCGAAGGCGGACAGACGGTCCCGCTCCCACAACAGCACCCGGCCGTCGTCGACCAGGGTCCGGGGCGCCTCGTCGTCCTCGAAGTCCACGGGTCCGCTCGGACCGCCCCGCAGGGTGGCGACCACCGACCCGTCGGTCGAGTCGAACAGGGTGGGTTCGTCCCCCGACCAGGCCACGAAGTGCTCCGAGGACCCGATCCCCGTGACCACCTCACGCATCCCGGAGCCACACCACACCTGTTCACCGGTGAGGTCGTCGAAGGCCATCACGAGCGGCCCGGGTTGTTCCCGCGTCTTGCCGGAACGCGGGTACTCGTATTCGACCAGGACGGTGGAGCCGACGTGAGCGACCCCGTCCGGGCTGAAGGAGTCGCCGTTGCCGTGGAGCATGGTGGTCCTCAGATGGGTGGTGTCCAGGTGCCACAGCGGGGCACCGTCCTCGGTGGCCAGGGCCACGACCCCGTTCCCGCCCGCCAGAACGAGAGATCGGTCCGAGGCGCCGACCGTCTCTCGTGACTGGAGATCGTCCGCTCCCAGGACCCGCTGCCAGGAGGGTTCGGGGAATTCCTCGGGCAACGCGACCTCGGTCGTTTCCGCCGTCCACCAGCGCGGGTCACCGGGAGAAGAGACGAGGCCGCCGCAGGCGATCTGTTCTCGCAACGGAGGCCAGGTCACGGTGGCGGCCGACCCGGCGAGCATCGCCAAGGTGAGGAGAACGGCGGGCACCGCTACGGCCGGGTGCCGGCGGGGGTCGGCATGCGGAAGCGGATAGGGCACGGGGTCCGGGGTGGCCCGCCACCGGAGGGCGAAGGCCGCGAAGAGGGCGGCGGCGAGGGCGGCGAGCAGCTGCCAGGGGCGTCCTGGGAACAGGAGCGTGAACGAGATGAACAGGACCAGGGCCGCGAGCAGGTCGGCGAGGAACACCCAGAAGGGGTTCAGGTACCGGGGTCGCCCGGGCGGGTCGCCGGGTGCCCGCAGGAAGTACAGGACGAAGGCGAGGAGCGGGGGTAGCAGCACCGGTAGTAGTGCCGGCGGCGGTAGCGCCGGCGGGGGCGGTGTCGGCAGCGGCGTGCGCTGCCACAACACGATCGTGAACGTGAGCACCGCCAAGGCTCGCAGGATGAGCCAGACATAGCGGGAGAGGAGGGCGACGGTCATGGTTCCTCGGGGATGGGGTGGGCCAGGAGCGCACGATCGGCCTTGATCGTCACGACCAGAGCATGCCATGGCTCTCGGAGGGAGTCCCGGCCGCCTGGTGTCCGGCATCCAACGCCCGGTATTCGCGGTGTACGTGTGATGGCGGGGGATGGTGGGGAAGAACCCCGAATCCGACGAGACGACGACCGCGGGAGCACCGATGGAGGGTTACGGGGCCCAGATCGGTCTCGTGCTGGTCTTGGTCGTGGTGAACGCCGTGTTCGCGGGTAGTGAGATCGCCCTGGTGACGCTTCGGGAGGGGCAGATCCGGCGCATGGAGACGCGCGGCCCCGGTGGGCGCACCGTCGCCAAGCTCGCCCGGGACCCCAACCGGTTCCTCGCCACCATCCAGATCGGTATCACGCTCGCGGGTTTCCTCGCCTCCGCGACCGCCGCCGTCGCTCTGGCCCGGCCGCTGGTGGAACCCCTGGGTTTCCTCGGCCGCTACGCTTCCCCCGTCGCGATCGTGCTGGTCACCGTGGTGCTGAGCTTCATCACGCTGGTCCTGGGCGAACTCGCGCCCAAGCGCATCGCCATGCAGCGGGCGGAGGGCTGGGCATTGGCGGTCTCTCGCCCCCTGGACCTGCTGGCCACGCTGACCCGGCCGGTGGTGTGGCTGTTGGGGGTTTCCACGGACCTGGTGGTGCGCCTGTTCGGTGGGGATCCGCAGGCCGAACGCGAAGACGTCTCCGAGGAGGAACTGCGCGAGATGATCACCTCGCGCGGGGACATCACCCCGGAACAGCGGCAGATCCTGGACGGAGCCTTCGCACTCCGGGAGCGCCGTCTGCGCGAGGTCCTGGTGCCACGCCGGGACGTGGACACCGTGTCGGTGGGCGCCGGCGCGGACGAGGCCCTGGCCCGGCTCGCCGAGTGGGGCCACTCGCGCGCACCGGTGGTCCGGTTCGGTGACATGGACGACGTGGTCGGGGTGGTGCACTGGTCGGACCTGATCGGGCGACGGGACGAGGACGTCGCCGACCTGGCCCGGGAGGTGCTCCAACTGCCGGACACGCTGTCGCTGACGGTGGCGCTGCGCCGGATGACGGAGGGCCGCCAGCAGTTGGCGATGGTGATCGCCGAGACCGGCGCGGTCGGCGGCATCGTCTCCTTGGAGGACCTGCTGGAGGAACTGGTCGGGGACATCACCGACGAGACCGATCCGGACCCGCCGGAGGTCGACAGGTTGGCCGGGGGCGCGTTCCGGCTGCCCGGCACCTTCCCCGTGCACGAACTGCTGGACCTGGGGGTGGAGATCACCGATCGCCCCGAGGGCGCCTACGTCACGGTGGCGGGCATGGTGCTGGTGTTGCTCGGCCACATCCCGGACGGGCCGGGGGACCGGGTGGACCTGGGCGGGTGGACCGCCCATGTCACCGAGGCGGACGGTCGCAGGATCGACGAGATCCAACTGAGCCCGAACCGGTCCGCGCACCCGCCGACCGAATGACCGGCGGAGCTCACCGCTTGCGCAGCACGATCAGCAGGTTCCAGGTGATGATCTCGCGCAGCAGCGGCACGTGCACGATCGGTTTCATCCAGGTGGGCAGGTACCGCGGCCGGATGTCCACCACGTCCACGTCGTCGCGACCGCGCGCCCAGCGCAGCATCTCCTTGGCGTGGGCGGAGTACATGGTGCGACCGAAATCGTTCTTGGGCCGCCGGCCGTTCTTGCGCGCGAACCGCTCGGCGGCGTAGGAACCGCCCAGGTAGTGCCAGGGCGAGGTCTCGTGCCCGCCCCAGGGCGACAACCACAGCGTGTACGACAGGTAGACCAGGCCGTCGGGGCGGGTGACCCGCACCATCTCGTCGGCCATGCGGATCCGGTCGGGGACGTGCTCCAGCACGTTGGAGGAGAAGCACACGTCCACGCTCCCGGAGCGCAGCGGCAGGTCCAGGGCGCTTCCTTGGACGGCGTTCGCGTCGGCGTCCCGTCCGTGCAGGGTCATCTCGTGGGCGTCGGAGTCCACGCACAGGCATCGGGCACCCTCGGCGCGCAGCGCGTCGGCGAAGTAGCCGGGACCGCCGCCCACGTCCACCACCAGTCGGCCGTCCAACGGCGTGTAGGAGCGCAGTTGGTAGACGGTGTCGTGGGCGAGCCTGCCGTAGAAGAACGCCGGGTCGGTCTGCTCCTTGCGAAAGGCCGAGAACAGCCCCACGGAACGGCCGAGGGTCGCGCGGAACGGTACCGTGCCGTCCGGGCGCGTGCCGGCGTTGGTGCCGGTGCCGGTGGAGGTCACGCCTGGACCCCCACCCGGACGTAGTGACGCAGGTGCCGCCAGTGGTCGCCGCCCCAGTACTCGTCGGAGGCCACGATGTCGGAGCCGGGCAGTAGTTCGGCGAGACGCTCGGTGCTCAGGGTGTGCATGCGCATCGGCGCCGGATACCGCAGGATCACCTTCTGCGCCAGGGCCACCAGCGGCCACGGAACGTACTTGAACACCAGCCCCTTGAAGGTGCGGCGCTCGCTGTCGGGCACACCCAGCACCAGGGTGCCGCCGGGGCGCACCACACGGGCGAACTCGCGCACGTACCCCTCGGCGAGGTCGGTGGGCAGGTGTTGCAGGACCAGGTCGGAGTAGACGACGTCGAAGGAGTCGTCCTCGAACCGGGACAGGTCGGGGCGTTCGTTGAGCACGAACTCGATCCGACCCTCGGAGCGGTCCAGGCGACGGGCCTCCTCCAGCATGGGCGCGGAGATGTCCACGCCCACCACCCGCTCGAAGTGGGCGGACAGGGCGTTGGACAGGCGTCCGGCCCCGCAGCCGAAGTCGAGGATCCGGCCGCGGCGTTCGGCGAGCCCGAGCTCGTCCAGGCGGCGCATCGCCGGGTCGATGTCGGAGCGGCCGGAGGCGAGGAAGTCGTCGTCGTTCCACCCGCCGTCACGCTTGTCCGGGTCCACGCAGACCGCCCAGAGCGGTTCGGTGGATCCCAGTCGGGTCCAGTCTCGGCGGACCTGTTCGAGCCCCACCGGCATCACCCCCACGGTGCTGGTGACCGTTCCGGAACAGGGCTGAATGAAGCCTGTTCCTGTTCTGGACGCCGGGTCTGTGAGACCTGCGGCGACGGTCAGGAATAAAAGTGGAACGTGTTGTATTCTGGCACCCATTTTCCGGGTTGGCCAACCTACGGCGGGGAGAGTACCTATGCCGCCTGTTTCCCCCAACGAGCGCGAGCCCGAGGTCGGGTCGAGCGCAGGGGCGTCCGCTTCCGAGGGGGGCGGGACCACAAGAGTACGCAGAGGGGTCGAGGAAGCGGAGGGGCAGGGTCCCACCCTCGGGGAGACCGTTCGAGGCGCTTTCACCGCGCTGGGGCACGTGCGACACGACCGGGTCTTCCAGATCGGAATGCTCATCGTGGCCGTGGCGACGGCGCTGAAGATCTACGTGCTCAGCGAGTCGTACTTCGTCGAGGACGACTTCCTGTTCTTCGCTGCGGCCAACTCCAGCGACCTCACCCCCGAGTTCCTGCTGGAGTTGCACAAGGGCCACTTCATGCCGGGGTCCATGTTCCTGGTCTACCTGCAGAACGCCTTGGGCCCCTACCACTGGGTGTCGGCGGCGGGCACCATGCTGGTCCTGCAGGTCGCCGCGATCCTGGTCTTCTTCCGGTTGCTGTGGGAGCTGTTCGGCCGCCGTTGGGCGCTGCTGGTGCCCCTCACCGTGTACGCCCTGGCTCCGCTGACCATCCCGGTACTGGGCTGGTGGGCGGCGGCGCTCAACGCGGTGCCGTTCCAGCTGTCGGTCGCTCTGGCGCTGCTGTTCACCGTCCGCTACCTGCGCACCGGCATGACCCAGTACGCCTGGTGGGTCGTGGCCGCGGTGGTGTTCGGGATGCTGTTCTCGGTGAAGGCCTTGCTGCTCCCGCCGTTGTTGCTGGTGTTCGCGGTGGCCTTCCTGTACCCGGGCGGCCTGTTCCAGGCGGTCCGGTACGCGTTCTGGCTGGACCGGAGGTTCTGGTCCGGCATGGTCGGCCTCACCCTGGGCTACCTGGTGCTCTACCTGGTCCGGCAGAACGCGGGCACCGCGGGGGAGGGCGCTTCGGTGCCGGTGTGGGACACCGCCGCCGAACTGATGCGCCGCATGGTCACCGAGGTGTTCCCCGTGGGTGCCCTGGGCGGTCCGTTCGAGTGGAGCCCGATCACCCCCACGGGCGGCCTGCTCGACCCGCTGGGCACCGTGCTCCTGGGCTCGTGGGTCGTGCTCGCCCTCATCGTCGTGGCCAGTCTGCGCGTGCGTCGGGGCGCCTGGCGGGCGTGGGCGCTCCTGCTGGGTTACCTGCTGTTCGCCGACGCGATCCCCACCGTCATCGCCCGCGGCGACGTCTATGGCGAGGTCGGTTCGGACCCGCGTTACGTCGCCGACGCGGCCCTGGTGTTCGCACTGGTCCTCGCGTTGGCGTTCCTCGTCACGAAGGAGGAGCGGGCCCGGGAACACACGGGTAACGCGGGGGAGGAGCGCGACCCGCGCCGCAGGCTCCGACCGGTGCGCCTCGGGCGCTTCACCTGGACGCTCGCCTTGGTCGTCACGCTGATCTACGCGGGTTCGGCCGGCTACTCCACCTACACCTACGCCGAGACGCTGAGCGGGGACCGCCTGCGCTCCTACCTGGCCAACGTGCGCACGTCCCTGGCCGAGGTGCCCGAGGACGCCGGGATCTACAGCAGGCCGGTGCCCGACGACATCGTCCTGGAGTGGAACGGTCCGCGCCGGCTCAGTTCGTACGTGCTGACACCGTTGGCCGATCGTGAACTCGCCGAGCGGATGTACGAACCCGAACCCGCGCCCAGCGCCCATGTGTTCGACGACGAGGGGAACCTGGTGATGGCGGGCCCGCCATCACAGGTGAACTCGTTCGTTCCGGCCGAGGACGACGACTGCATGGACAACTGGGACGGCCTGATGTCCTGGTCGGTGTGGGAGTTCGGTGGGGTCGAGCAGGTGGCCACGATCGGCTACACCTCCCAGGAGGACGCCAACCTGGTCGTGGTGGTGGGCGGCGAGGAAGTGCAGACCGAACTGCCGGCCGCCCCCGACGGAGGCTTCTGGTACGTGCCGGTGAGCGAACGCGACGAAACGTTCACCCTGTACACCGACCCGGACAAGACCTGTGTGACCTGGTCCTCCCTGGGCCCGTTGGCTCCCGCCTCCGATCTGGAGGAGGCCGAGGACTCGGAGGAGGAGCCCGAGGAGGGTGCCGAGGGCGACGGCTCCGAGGACGATACCGAGGACGACGAGGGCTGAACCGTCAGCGTGGGGGCGGGCCCGTCGGCGTCGGGCGCCGTCCCCTCCCCCCGGGTGAGACGAAGCGTCGGGACCACTGCCGTGAGGGCTCCTCCACGAAGTGGAAGGTGAGCTTGGCGAGCAGCGTGGTGACGATCAGGACCGGGATGATGTCCAGCCAGAACGACCCGGTGAAGATCTCCTGGCCGGTGAAGTCACGCCACAGGTACAGCACCACGAACTGCCACAGGAAGACCCCGTAGCTGATCGGTGCGAAGAACACCATCACCCGGTGCCGCATCACGGAGCCCAGCCAGGCCCCGCCCCGCCACGCCTCGGCGGTGCGCAGCGCCGGCGGCGGACCGTCCTTCGGCCTCGGTGCCAGAGCCGCCGGGGCGACCATGAACAGCGCGAAGCCGATGTTGGTGATGTTCTCCACGGCCGAGATCCACAGGTTGCCCGGCTCGAAGAAGCGACCGCCCGCGGCGGGGGTCGCCTCCAGGAGGAAGAACGCGGCCGCCACCAGCCAGCACAGGCCGGGGGAGGCGGCGATGGTGCGGCAGAGCCGGCGTACCGGGCCGTCCGGGCCGGATTCGCGCCAGGCCCATTCCGAGAGGACGGACAGCCCCATGCCCACCGCGAACATGCCCATGCAGCGCGGCAGCCAGGCGTGCATGTGCTCGCTGGGCTCGGGGAAGTACTGCGGGATCAGCGCGAGGAACGACAGCGCCGTCATCACGGCCAAGCCGCCGATCAGCCGCCGCCCGCGCGCGTTCACCGTCGCACCACCGCGCGCCCACAGGTGCAGCACCGCGGCGAACAGGGGAAGGGTGAGGTAGAAGGACACCTCGACCGACAGGCTCCACATCTGCCCGAGCCCGTAGGGCCCGGGGCCCGCCCAGTGGGGACTGGTGTTGAACGGGAACGACAGTGTCAGGACCTCGATCCAGTGCACCACCGATCCGCGGTACTCACCGGCCCACAGCACCAGCGCGGTGGCCGCCACCACCCAGTAGGCGGGGAAGACGCGCATGACGCGGCGCCACAGGTACGAGGGCACGTTCGGGCCTCGGGTGCCGTCCAAGGCGGCGCGGGCCCAGGGACGGTACAGCAGTACCCCGGACAGGGCGAAGAACAGCGGCACCGCGAGCACCGTCGCGCTGAGCACCCCGCCGAGGATTCCCGGGGTGAGCACGTCTCCGGTCTCGGTCGACACGTGAACGATGAGGACCATGAGACAGGCGAGGGCGCGGATCCCGTCGAGGGTGTGGTGGCGCCCGCTCACCTGGGGAAGTGTGCGCGCGGGGTCGTCCGCGTCGGTCCGGGGGCTGCCGGAGGTGGGGTCCTCGGGCGCGGTGGGCGTGGGCGCCATGGGGCCTTCCTGGACGGGAGGGAGTCAGAACACGTTTCACTAGAACGTGTTATAAAAATTCAGACACGCCCAGGTGACGTCGTTCACTACTGGGCAGTACTCTACCCGGAACTGAACCTAGTTCCAGATCCAGACTCTCATCCGCCCAGGAGGGCACACATGCGCCGTACCGTTGCGGTCGTTCTCATCGCGCTGGGGGTCTTCTGTCTCGCTTTGGCACCCATGATGCGCATGTGGATGGCCAGTTCCCTGATGAAGACTCCACTGGACTACTACAACGCCACCGTCCTCAACGGAGAGGCCACCTACTTCAACATCGAAGACGTCGAGCAGGTCGACAACGCCCAGGTCGAGGCGCATTCCACCCTGCGTGCCGACGTGGCCTCCAGCACCGATGACGTGGTGGTGTGGGACCAGTTCACCTGGATCAAGGACGCCGAGACCGACTTCGGAATCAGCTCCAGCAGCCGGCGTGCCGGGCACGACCGTGTCACGGGTGAAGCGGTCGACTGCTGCGACGCCATGGTGAACGAAGAACGCGTGACCCAGAGCGGCCAGGCCTGGAAGTTCCCGTTCAACACCGAACAGCGGGACTACGACTTCTTCGAGACGACCGTTGAAGAGGTCGTCCCCATGGAGTTCCAGGGCGTCGAGGACATCGACGGGGTCGAGGCCTACAAGTTCGTCCAGAACGTCGAGCCGACCGTCATCGGTGAGCGGGAGATCCCGCGCGAGGTCGCCGGTCTCGACGGTGAGGGCGACGTCGTCGGTGACGTGAACTTCTCCATCATCCGCACCTACTGGATCGAACCGATCAGTGGTTCGCCGATCAACGTCAGCGAGGACCACCACCAGGTCGTCGTCGTGGACGGCGAAGAGGTGCTGACGATGATGAGCGGTGAACTCGTCTACGACGACGCCACCCGCGCCGCCGCCATCGAGAACACCGACCAGGCCCGGGCCGTTCTGCCCCTGCTGAACACCACGCTGCCGATCGTCTCGCTGGTGGCCGGTGTCGGCTTCATCGGCGTCGCCGTCGTCCTCATCGTCACCGGACGCCGCGCCACCCAGTAGACCCCCGGACCCGAACGATCAACCCTCACCCCCCACCCCCCGGCCCTTGACCCGGAACCGGACCATCCCCACCGGACCGCCCGAAACCCCCGCGGGCGGTCCGGTTCCAGCATTCCCGTACCATCGCCGGACCCAGAGGGGAATCACGTGACCACGGCCCCCGAGACCGAGAACCGACCCGGGCGGAGTGACGTCGTGGGACTGCCTCTGGCCCTGCTGCGGGCCTGTCGCCCGCGACAGTGGCTCAAGAACCTGTTGGTGTTCGCCGCCCCGGCCACCGCCGGAGCACTCACCGACCCCCACTCCCTGCTGCTGTGCGCGGCGACCTTCGCGCTGTTCTGTGTGGCCGCCGGTGGCACCTACCTGCTCAACGACATCCGTGACGTGCGCAGTGATCGTCGGCATCCGCGCAAGCGTCACCGCCCCATCGCCTCCGGCGCGCTTCCGGTGCCCGTGGCCGTCGTCACCGGCGTCCTGTTCGTGGTCGCCGCGCCCCTGGCCTCACTCATGTTGGGAATCCCGGCACTGAGCGCCGTTCTCGGTGTGTACGTGATCCTCACCCTGGCCTACACCCGCTACCTGAAGGACATGGTCGTCGTCGACCTGGTGGCGGTGGCGGCCTGTCACGTACTGCGCGCCATGGCCGGCGGTTACGTGGTCGGGGTTCCGCTGACCTCGTGGTTCGTGATCGTGGTGTCGTTGGCCGCCCTGCTCGTGGTGGTCGGCAAACGCGAGGCGGAACTGCGCATGCCCACTGAGGGCCCTGAGATTCCCGAGAATCCCGAGAGCCCCGGCGAGGCCCACCCCACCCGAGCCGCCCTGCTCGGCTACACCCCCGGCTACCTGGCCCAGACGCGCACGATCGCCTCCGGTGCCATGATCGTCACCTACTGCCTCTGGGCCCTGGAACAGTCGGGAGGGTCGCCCTTCCACGCGGCCAGTATCGTTCCGTTCATCATGTTCGTGCTCCGCTACAACCTGCTCGTGGACCGGGGCGAAGGCGAGGAACCCGAGGAGATCGCGCTGCGAGACCGTCCCTTGCAGCTCGTCCTCCTGGCCCTTGTCCTCCTGGTCGGACTGGGGATCTACCTGTGAGTCCTGTGAGTCGACCGACCCTCCTCACCGGGTGGGGCCGCACCGCCCCCACCGCCGCCACCGTGGTGCGCCCGCGCACCGCCGAACAGGCCGCCGAGGCGCTGGCCCAGGCCGGACCACGCGGGGCCCTGCCCCGCGGACTGGGGCGTTCCTACGGCGACGCCGCCCAGGCCGCCGGCGGGCTCGTCCTGGACTGCACCGAACTCACCGGGCCGCCCCGGTTCGATCCCGACCGCGGCGAGGTCACCGCACCGGCCGGCACTGGCCTGCGCCGACTCATGGCGCACCTGCTGCGGCGAGGACACTTCCTTCCCGTCACCCCCGGGACCGGGCACGTCACCCTGGGCGGGGCGATCGCCGCCGACGTCCACGGCAAGAACCACCACGTCGACTCCTCCATCGGCGCCCACGTGCGTTCCCTGACGCTCCTCACCCCCCGAGGCGAAACCCTCGAAATCGGCCCCGACCACGGCGACACCGACCTGTTCTGGGCCACGGTCGGGGGAATGGGCCTCACCGGCGTCATCACCTCCGCGCGCTTGGCCGTGCACCCCGTGGAGACCGCGCACATGCGTGTGGACACGGACCGCACCGGCGACCTCGACTCCACACTGGAGCTGATGGAGCGCACCGACCACGCCTACCGGTACACGGTGTGCTGGGTGGACCTGCTCGCTCGTGGGGCCGCCACCGGTCGCGGGGTACTGACCCGGGCCCATCACGCACGCGTCACCGATCTGCCGGCGCCGCTGCGCCGCGAACCCCTCCGCTACCGTCCGGGAGCTCCGCTGAGCGCCCCGCCGTGGGCGCCGCCGCGCCTGCTCAACCGGGCGACCGTCGGCGCGTTCAACACCGCCTACTACCACGCGGCGCCCGAGCGCAGACGCGGCCAGGCACAACCCCTCGGCGCGTTCTTCCACCCCTTGGACCAGGTGCGGGGCTGGAACCGCATGTACGGACCACACGGGTTCGTGCAGTACCAGTTCGTGGTGCCCTTCGGGGAGGAGGACACCCTGCGCCACGTCGTGGAGGGGTTGTCGAGGGCCGGTGCCCCCTCGTTCCTGGCCGTCCTCAAACGCATGGGCGAAGCCACCCCGGGGCCGCTGTCGTTCCCTCGGCCCGGGTGGACGCTCGCCCTGGACCTGCCCGCCGAGTTCCCCGGTCTGGCCGGGCTGCTGCGCGGCTTCGACGAACGCGTGCTCGCGGCCGGCGGGCGCCTCTACCTGGCCAAGGACAGCCGGGCGGACGCCGAGACCGTGCACGCCATGTACCCCGACCTGCCCGCCTGGCGGAAGGTACGCGAACGGGTCGACCCCGACGGGGTCCTCGTCTCCGACCTGGCCCGCCGGCTGCGGCTCGTCTGAACCACCCACTCGGATCGGAAGGAACCCCATGCGCGACTCGCTGGGAACCGTACGCACCGTCCTGCTGCTCGGCGGGCGCAGCGAGATCGGCCTGGCCGTGGCCGAACGGCTGGTGCGCGAGGGCGCCCGCGAGGTGGTCCTGGCGGCCCGTGGCGGGGTCGCCGAACCACCGAGCGTCCTCAAGGAGCTCGGCGCCACCGTCCACTCCCTGGAGTTCGACGCGGAGGCGACCGACACCCACACCGCCACGGTGGCCGGTGCCGTGGGCCTGGTCGGCGACCTGGACGTGGTGGTGGACGCCTTCGGTGTGCTCGGTGAGCAGGCCGAATACGACGGCGACCCGCACGCGGCCGCCCGCTCGGCGGCGGTGAACTTCACCGGACACGTGTCGGTGGACCTGGCCGTCGCCGCCCGATTGCGCGAACAGGGTCACGGCACGCTCGTGGTGCTGTCGTCCGTGGCGGGGGTCCGGGTGCGCCGCGCCAACTTCGTCTACGGATCCGCCAAGGCCGGCCTGGACGGGTTCGCGCAGGGGTTGGCGGACTCCCTGCACGGCTCCGGCGCCCGCGTCCTGGTGGTGCGCCCGGGGTACGTGGCGACCCGCATGTCCGCGCACGTGGACCCGGCGCCGTTCCCCGCCACATCCGGCCAGGTCGCCGAGGCCGTGGCCAAGGGACTGCGAGGCAAGGCCACCACCGTGTGGGCGCCGCGCGTGCTGCGACCGGTGTTCACGGGCATGCGGTTGCTGCCCCGCCCGATCTGGCGCAGGTTGGGGCGTTGAGGGTGTGGGAGGACAGCACTGAGTGGGCGGAGACCGAAGCTCCCCCTATTCGAGAAGACCACGCCGGAGCCCCGGCGGTCCACCGTCGTTCTCCCGCCTGTGGACGACCGGTGCCCATCGGCGCGTGGTGGGGTCAGGGACGGGTCCGGGGCAGGAACATCGCGGGGATCAGCGCGAGCGCCGTCAGACCGGTCATCCACCCGAAGGTGGCCTGGAACGCCATGGTCGGGGTGCTACCGCCGGCGAGCAGGGACGACAACAACAAGGCGAGCGCGGCCGTGCCCACCGCGGCGCCCAGACGCTGGGTCACGTTCAGGGCGCTGCTGGCACGGGGCACCTGGTCGGAGGGAAGTCTTCGGTAGGCGGTGGCCAACATCGGGACCATCGCGGTACCCAGTCCCAGGCCGCGCACGAACATCGCCGACGCGAGCAGCGCCTGCGGGGTGTCCGGACCCGCCACGGCGAACGGCGCGGTCGCCACGGCGCCCACCAACAGCCCGCCCACGACCAGGTAGCGGGGGCCGCTGCGGTCGGCGATCGGGCCGACGAACAGGTTGACCAGCGCCACCCCGGCCGCCATCGGGGCCATCAACAGCCCGGCCGTCAACGCCGAGGTTCCCTGCACCTGCTGGAAGAACAGCGGTAGCAGGAACATGCCGGCCCAGATGCACAGCCCGAACACGAACATGAGCGTCGCGCCCAGCCGGAACAGCAGGTCACCGAAGAGCCGCAGGTCGATCACGGGGGCGGGGCCGCCCGGACGACGACGCAGCGCGTGCACCGCGAAACCGACGATGAGGAGCACGCCCACGGCCACGAACAGCGGTGCGAACCGGACGTCGCCCAGCACCGACAGGCCGTACAGCATGGTCGCGATCCCGGGGGAGAGCAGTGCCAGTCCCAGCACGTCCAGTCGCTCACTGGCCCGAGGGTTCCCTCGTTCCACGCCGCGCACGCCCAGGGCCATGGCCAGCACCACCAGGGGGATCGACACCAGGAAGATCCACCGCCACCCCAACGAGTCCAGGACCAGCCCGCCCAGGACCGGGCCCATGGCGGGCGCGATCTGGATCGGCACGCTCAACAGCCCGATGGCCCGGCCCAGGCGCTGGGGCCCGGCCGCCTGCACCAGCACCGTCATCACCAGGGGCAGGATCATGCCGCTGCCCAACCCGGTGATCACACGGAACGCGATGAGGCTCTCGATCGACCAGGCCGCCGCGCACAGCAACGACCCCAGACCGAAGAGGGACAGCGCCGTCATCCAGGTGGCCCGTTGCCCGAACCGGTCCACCGCCCAACCGGTCACGGGGATGACCGAGGCGGTGGAGAGCAGGTAGGCGCTGGCCACCCATTGGGCGGTGGCCACGGGGGCGTCCAGGGCGTGGGACAGGTGGTCGACGGCCACGTTGACGATGGTGGTGTCGAGCAGGGCGGCCATCGCCCCGACGAGGAGGACCCCGGCGAGCTTCCACAGCGCGGGGTCGAGTCGGGTGGGTGCGGGGATGGGCGCGGGAGCCAGGGAGGGGTCGTGCTTCGCCATGAGAGGGAAACTACATGGTGCGGTTTCCTGCGAGAGCGGTCGGGGCTCGATGCCCGAACCCGATATACGGACTGACCAGAAGGTCGGTCACTGTGGGAGGATCACCGCCCCGGCCAGGGCCGGGCTCACCGCCAGGGTGTCGGTCAGGTAGATGAGCAGCAGCCCGGGAACCGTGGTGAAGACACCGGTGGCCACCGCACCGCTGCCGTGCCAGGCGTGTACCGAGCGTGGCAGCGGTGCGGCCGGGGCGAGGGTTCTCACTGGTCCCCGGCGACCTTCGTCCCGGGTCGGTCACCCCCGGCGCCGTACAGCTCCTCGTGCCCCACCGGGTCGACGTTGTGCACGACCGGGCAGGTCGCGGGGAACGTGCCCATCGTGTCGACGTCGTAGCCCTCCGGGTAGCTGCGGATGTTCGGGTTCATGTCCGCCCACAGCGGTTCCTCGCGCGGCTTCATCCGCCGCACGACCTTCGCGCGCAGCTTCAGCGCGATGTCGGCGGACTTGCGCCAGGCCTTGCTGGGCGGCGGGTCGTAACGGAAGGTCCGGATGAGTGATTCGTCCAGGATCGCCATCGAGAACTTGCGGGCCAGTCCGGAGACGCGCTGCGGATAGAACGTCACCATGAGGTCGAGGGTGGCGTCGGAGACCGCGCGCCCGCCCTCGGTGTAGGCGAAGTGCTCCTCCTCGTAAGCGTCGAGCAGTTCGCGGAACTCCTCGTAGGTCTCGGGGATGTCCTTGATCCCCATGTACTTGCCGAGCCTGCGGTAGTAGTTCGTGATCCCCGAGATCTCGTGCTCGGACAGGCGGCGCCAGCCGTAGCCGTAGTCGTTGAGCCAGCGCACCGGCATGACGACGAAGGTGCTGAGCACGTACCGGTAGTCGTCGTTGCCGATCTCGTAGGAACGGTGCATCTGGTTCATCCGGCGAAGGGAGTCACGGCCCTTCCCCGGCTCGAATCCGTGGCGCATCATGTTGCCCAGGATCAGCGCGGTGTCGTCGTAGCGCTTCTGGGTCCTGCCGGTGAATTCGTTGGTCCGGCCGAGCAGGGAGCCCACGCTGGGCACCGCGTAGGTCCGATACAGGGCGATGCCCAGGGCCCGGCCCATGTCCCAGGGGAACTCGTGGGAGGTCAGGATCTGGATGATCCGTACGCAGTCGTCCTCGGCGTCGAGACGATGGATCTCGTCGCGCCAGTCGAAACGCCTCATGCGGGGGTCCTTCGGGGGAAGAGGGGGCGGTGCGCCGGGGCTCTAGCGCTGTTCGGGGGCGACGGCCTGGCCGGGTGCGGGGACCTTGGCCCCGGTGGCGGGGACCTCCCGCGTGAGCATGTCGTGGGGGACCGGGCAACCCTGGGGGAAGGTGCCGATGCGGGAGGGGTCGTAGCCGTCCGGGTAGGTGCGGATGTTGGGGCTCATCCGGGCCCAACGCCGTTCCTTGCGCGGCTTCATCCGCCGCACCACCTTGGCGCGTCCCTTCATCGCCATGTCACTGGCCTTGCGCCAGAACGCGGACGGTTCCGGGTAACCGAACGCCTTGATCAGGCTGTCGTCCAACAGGGCCTTGGTGAAGGGACGGACCAGGGGCCGCTGCCAGGACGGGTAGAAGTCCACCATCAACGCGAGGGTGGCGTCGGAGACCGCGCGCCCGCCCTCGGTGTAGGCGAAGTGCTCCGCCTCCAAGGAGTCCATGAGCTCGCGGAACTCCTCGTAGGTCTCGGGGATGTCCTTGATCCCCATGTGCCTGCCGAGCTTGCGGTAGTAGTTGGTGCTCGCCGCGATCTCGTGGTCGGACAGGCGGCGCCAGCCGTAGCCGTAGTCGTTGAGCCAGCGCACCGGCATGACGACGAAGGTGCTGAGGACGTACAGGTAGTCCTCGTTGCTGATCTCGTAGGAGCGGTGCATCTGGTTCATCCGACGCAGCGCGTCACGTCCCCGGCCGGGACCGAAGCCGTGCTCCATGATGTCGTTCAGGATCAGTGCGGTGTCGTCGTAGCGCTCCTGGGTGCGCTCGGTGAACTCGTGGGTGTCACCGAGCAGCTGTCCGACGCTGGGCATCGCGTAGGTGCGGTACAGGGCCAGACCCAACGCCTGCTCGATGTCCCAGGGGAACTCCAGGCTCCCCAGGATGCGGACGATCTCCTCACAGTCGTCCTCCGCGTCCAGGGTGTGGATCTTGTCGCGCTGGTCGAAACGGCTCATGGGGATACTCCCACCTTCGTCCGGGCCCGCCCGAGACGGGTCCAGGGTCGTCGGGTACACGAAACGCCGCTCCGTGGGACGTTTCTTGTCCCGCACTTTACCCGGATCGCCCATGTGTACAGGGGGGCAGGGTGACGACTTGGCGACGGTCAGGCGTTGACGCTTTCGGCGACGCGGTTGACCAGGGTCAGCAGTACCTGCTTCGCGGAGTCGCGTTGGCGGGCGTCGCACAGGACCACGGGGATCTCCGGGTTCAGACTCAACGCCTCGCGGACCTCGTCCGGCTCGTACAGGTGGGCGCCCTCGAAGCAGTTCACCGCGACCACGAACGGCACACCGCGACGCTCGAAGAAGTCCACCGCGGCGAAACACGTCTCCAGCCGGCGGGTGTCGGCGATGACGATGGCGCCCAGGGCACCCTCCGACAGCTCCTCCCACATGAACCAGAAGCGCTCCTGGCCGGGCGTGCCGAACAGGTACAACACCAGGCTCTCGTTGATGGTGATGCGGCCGAAGTCCAGTGCCACCGTGGTGGTCGACTTCGACTCCACCCCGGACAGGTCGTCGACGCCGTAGCTGGCCTCGGTCATCACCTCCTCGGTCCTGAGCGGGGCGATCTCGCTGACCGCGCCGACCAGGGTGGTCTTCCCGGCGCCGAAGCCACCGGCGACCAGGATCTTCAATGCGGAGGGAACCGGAGCCTCGGCGCCCGGGTCAGAGTCTTTGGATGCCATCGAGAACCGCCTGGAGTACGTCCCGGCTCACCGGGCTCTTTGCTTGGTAGGGGGCTCTGGCCAGGGCGAGGCCCCGGTTGAGCAGGTCGCTGAGCAGCACCTTGACCACGGCGACCGGAATGTCCAGGTGAGCGGAGAGCTCGGCCACCGACAGGGGCTTTCGGCACAGCTCCAGGATGCGCAGCTGCTCCGGTTCGAGCTCCATCTCGTCGACCTCCGCCCGTTTGGCGGCGATCACCACGCTGATCATGTCCAGCTGAACGGTGTCCGCGTGGTCGCGCCCCTGGGCGATCACGTAGGGGCGGACGAGGGGGCCGGCCTCCTCGGAACCGGTGTCCTCGCCGTAACCGCCCACCACGTCACGTTGGGGTGGGACGGGACGTATGCCACCCGGACCGAACTCGTCATGCGCTTGCATACCGACCCCTAACGATTGGCTTCCGGCGAAGCACCCTCATTGCGTGGTGCGGCGTCCATGTAGCGACCCACCTGCTCGACCAGGACGTTCATCTCGTAGGCGATGAGTCCCACGTCGGCGCTCTCCTCGGCCAGCACGGCGAGGCAGGCGCCACGGCCCGCACCGGTGACGAACAGGTAGGCCTGTTCCATCTCGACGACGGTCTGGAGCACCTCGCCACCACCGAAGTGGCGGCCGGTGCCCCGGGCCAGGCTCTGGAAGGCGGAGGCCACCGCCGACAGGTGCTCGGCGTCCTCCTTGACCAGGTCATGGGAGCGGCCGATGAGCAGACCGTCGGCCGACAGGACGATCGCGTGCCGGGAACCGACCGCGCGGTCCAGCAGCTCGTCGAGCAGCCAGTTGATGTCCTTCTTGCCGGCGGTGGTCCCGCCCGCGCTTTCGGTACTGGTCACGTTCACGAGTCCTTGTCGGTGTCGTTGGTGTTCTGCCGGCCCTCACGTCGTCCACGGTCCGTCCCCTTCTGGAACGCGGACATGTTCTTGCGCAGGCGTTCCAGCCGTTCCGAACTGTCCAGAGCGTGCGGGGTCGTGCTCTGGGAACCGGAGGCGGGTCCGCCCGTGCCCTCGGAGGAGGGGCTGTCGGCCAACTGCGGGGCGAGGTTCTCTTGAGGGCGGCGCTTGGGCAGGGACGGTCGGCCACCGCCGGCCGGCACCGTCTCCGGGCTCGACGGAGCCTCGGTCCCGGTCGTGGTCCCGGTCGCGGGGTCGGGTACGGCGCTGATCCGGGAACCGCGGGTGGGCAACGGGGGACGCTCGTCCCCGGGGCCGGCCAGGACGTCCTCACCCGTGCTCGGCTCGACCGGGGCGGTGACCGAGGTCAGCAGCGGCTTGTCGGTGTCGCCGCCATGATCGGACGGTCCGGACTCCAGAGCGGTCTCGGGGGTGCGGTCGACGATCTCGCGCACCTCCCAGATGTCCTCGCCGGAGTCCTCGGAGGACGGCAGCGGGGTACGGTCCCCGGTGATGACTTCCTGCGGCAGCAGGACGATGGCCTGCACACCGCCGTAGGGCGAGGGGCGCAGGTGCACGCGGATGCCGTGCCGGTGGGCCAGGTGCGAGACCACGAACAGGCCCAGACGCATCTTCTCGTTGAGCCGCATGACGTCGAATTCGGGCGGCTCCGCCAGCAGGGTGTTGGCCGATTCGAGCTCGGCCTCGGTCATGCCCAGACCCCGGTCCTCGATCTCGACCGTCACACCGTTGGGCACGTCCTCGCTGCTCAACCGAACGTTGGTGTGCGGGGGCGAGAACATGGACGCGTTGTCGACCAGCTCGGCGACGAGGTGGATGACGTCCGCGACGGCGGGGCCGTTGAGGTTGACCCGGGCGATGCGCTCGCGCTTGACCCGCGTGTAGTCACCGGACTCGGAGATCGCGCCGCGCAGGACGTCGATCAGCGGCATCGGACGGTGCCAGGTGCGGCCGGGGGCCTCACCACCGAGGATCAGCAGGTTCTCGGCGTTACGGCGCGAACGGGTCGCCAGGTGGTCCAGCTTGAACAGTTGGGAGAGCTGTTCCGGATCCTCCTGCTCGCGCTCCATCTTGTCCAGCAGACGCAGTTGGCGGTGGACCAGCGTCTGGCTGCGGTGCGCGATGTTGAGGAAGACGCGGTTGACGCCGTGGCGCAGTTCGGTCTGCTGCACGGCCTCATCGACCGCGGCGCGCTGGGCGGTGTTGAAGGCCTTGGCGACGTCACCGATCTCGTCGTCCTCGACACGCAGCTCGGGGAGTTCGGTGGTGGTGTCGACCCGATCGCCGCGGTGCAGACGCTCCATGATCGAGGGCAGACGCTCCTCGGCCAGCGATTGCGACTCGTCGCGCAGGGTCAGCAGGCGATCGGTGAGGTTGCGGGAGGAACGCCGTGCCAGGTAGAAGGCGAGGCCGGTCACGGCGGCCACACCGAGGCTGCCGCCGACCGCGAGCATCACGGCCCGATTGGCGTCCCTGCGGATCACGGCGGCGGTGTAGACGGCTTCGTCGGCGCCCAGAGCGGTGAGTTCGGTCAGGACGTGACTGTAGGCCTGGTCCCACTCGGTCTTGTCCACCGGCATGGACAGGTTGTCGACGGTCTCCGGGGCGAGGGTGACCGGGTCGGTGGTGGTCTCGGACTCGACCTCACGACCGGAGATCTCGGCCTGCATCTGTTGCAGGGCGGCGTACTCGGGGCTGTCCAGGACGGCCTCGTAGCGCTCCTGCTGGCCGGGACCCCCCAGGTAGGGGGCGTTGGCGTTCAGCATCGTCTGGTAGGAGCCCATCATGGCGGTGAACTCGTGCTGGTCCTCCACGCTGAGCTCATCGGTGGCGAAGCCTCGGGCGATCTGGGCGTCGGCCTGGGCGAGGATGTCCACCGTGCGGAACATGTACACCGCGCTGAAGCCGGGGTTGACCGCGTCGCCGTCGTTACCGGTGCGGCCCTGGCTGTCGAAGCTGTCGGAGCCGTGTTGGATGAGCTCGTTGTAGTAGTCCAGGACGTCGTCGCGGCCCGCGTCACCGGAGTCGATGGCCTCGCGCATCTGGCCGATGTCCTGGTACATGCCGTGCAGCATCTCGATGTGCATGCCGCCGTCACCGGGGGCCAGGTCGGCGAAGCCCATGAGGTCCTCGACGATGACACCGAGGGATTCGTCGGTACTCTGCCGGGCCTCGGCCATCCCCTGGGAGAGGTCGGCGTCGTCGGGGTTCTCCAGGTAGGCGATCGTGGCCGAGCGTTCGGTCATGGCGTCCACGAGGCCGACCGCGGCGGGGGTGATCAGGTCCTCGGTGCCCTTGGCCCGGATCAGCTGGTAGGCCGCGTCGCCACCGAGAGCGATGGTGAGGATCAGCCACAGCGCGACCAGGGCGGTCGTGGGGATCATGACCATGGCGCGGATACGGGCGGTGATCGTGCGCCCACGTTTTTTCGGTACTGCCTGCACGGTGCTCCTGTCGATCCGCGTCATGGGGTGAGTCCTTCGGGTCCGGGGGCGTGTCCGCCTGGTCGCTCTTCGCGACCGGCGTGGACACACCGCCTCCCGCCCAGACGCCGTGTCCCGCCAGGGGTGTGGGTGACACGGTCTTGCCGCAGAGTAACCACTAATGGGGGTTTTCGGCTTGGGGGATCGTATCTCGGCTGAGAAACGCCGGATTATCCGGGGGTGGAGGCAGTCTGCCACGAAGCGGTGAAATGTTCATACAAGTGCAGGTCTGACACCTACTGGTGAGTATGGTGCTGGTGTTGCGCACGACTATAGGACAAAGGTCACATGGAGTCCTAGGGGTATGCGGATAGTTCCTTATTGGCATATATGTGCCTCGTACCAATGGGTACCGGGTTCCAAAACTTCGGTACCGTGCCCACCCCACCCCCGGCCGTACTAGCGTTGCGGCCCGGAAGCGTGGGAACGGGGAGCGGAGAGAGGGACTCCATGGGGCAAGCGTTCGGCGGGGGACAAGCCGCCATCGACGTGGCGGTGGCCGGACTGCCACTGCTGATGGTGGTCGCGTCCGTTCTCTACCTACGAGGACAGCACCGACGCTACGGGCGTCTGGTCGGCTGGCCCGGAAAGCTCACTCTGGCCGCATTGCTCGGCGGGCTCGGCCTGGCCGCCTACGCGGTCTGGCCCCTGCCCACCTCCATCGACGGGCTGTGCCCGATCGTGCCCGAACCCGCATCGGCCCTGGACACGGGCTCGGTCCTGCTCGCCCTCGGTGTGTTCCTCCCGGTCGGAATCCTGGCCCGTGCACGGTTCCGCCGGGGCCTCATGGTCACTCTCGCCTTGGGCACCGCCCTGGCGTTGGCGGCGAGCACGCTCCGGGCGACCGGCGTACTCGGCCTCTACCCGTGCTCCTACGCCACCGACCCACCGGCGCTCACGGGCATCGCCGTGGCCGGTGTCCTCCTCGGTTGGCTCCTCGCCCGCTGGGTGCCGGCGCTGTGGCCGTGGGGCCCGCGCCGCTCCTGGCCGGGCGCGGTCCCCGACCACGGCGTCCCCGACCCCACCCGCCGCGTCCTCGGGGTCCTGCTGGACCTGGGGTTGTGGTGGTACGGATCTGCCCTCGTCGTCGCACTGCTGCACGCCTACGGGGTGGTCGAACCCGGTGCCGAGAACGAGGTCCGCGTCGCCACCCTCCTCGGCCTGGCCCTGGTGTTCGCGCTCTTCCTGCCCCTGCTGCGTCGCGACCGTCGCACCCTGGGGTGCGCGGCCGTCCGCCTCGCGCTGACCGAACCGGCGGCGGCCCGTCCGGCCGCCCGGTACCGCGTCCTGGCGCGCACGCTCCTGTTGCACACGCCCGTCGTGGTGCTCATCGCCCTCGACCTGGGGTGGTGGTCGCTGATCGTGGTCGCGCTGCACGCCTGCACCGCGCTGGTGCGTTCCGACGGCACCGGGCTGGCCGATCTGCTCTGCGGCACCCGGGTCCGTACCCGCGCCACCCTGGACGGCGGGTTGCCCGGGCGTCTGGTGCGCTACTCGGCACCCGAACAGGAACCGGCCCCCGTCTGAACACTCGTCCGCCCTGGACACGGTCTAGGTGGTCTCGCCCCAGTTCAAGTAGCCGAGGAACGCCCCGGCCAGCACCAGGATCAGGCCCAGGGTGCCGAACAGCGCCCGCACGTAGTGGCTCAACCAGGGGCCGGAGACGATCCGGGCCCGCTCGGGGACGTCCGGATCGTAGGAGACCGTGACGATCTCCCCCGCGCGCGAGGCGGTCCACCCGGTGTTCTCGTGCTCGGCGTGGACCTCCTTGCCGTCCTCGGTCTGGAACTGCACGATCATCCGGGAGGCGACCGACGTCTCGTGGTAGCCGATGACCCGCGCCTTGGCGCGGACACCGTGCCTGACCAGGCGCAGTTCCAATCGGGTGTCCCGGGCGACGATCCACAGGATGATCGCTCCGGCCAGTGCTGGGAGCAGGGGATACAGGTCGGCCATGGAGGGGGAGTCCTTCCGGGGTTCGCGCGGGGCGGGTGACGCTCAGTGCGGTGGGGCGGGGGAACCGATCAAGCCGTCGGCCACGTGCGCCAGGGTGGTGTGGATCTCCTCCACGGGGCGTTCGGGCTGGAGGGTCCGCCAATCGAGCGCGACGGTCACCACCATGCCGAACAGGGCGGAGCCCGCGAGGGAAGTGTCCAGGTCCGGTCGGGTCAGACCACGTTCGACCATCGCGTCGAGCTGCGCGGTGATGACCCCGATGGCCTGGGTGCGGATCTGTCGGACGGTGGTGTACCAGGATCGGTTGGTGCGCCAGGTCTCGGCCATGAGCAGCCGGGCCAGCGCCTCGTGGGTACCGATGAACACCACACCGGCGCGCAGCACCTCGGTCAGTGCCTGCCTGGGCCCCACCTCGGGGTCGGGGACGGCCTCGTGCAGGGTGTCGGCCAGCCGGGTCACGCCCCACTCCAACAGGGCGGCGTACAGCTCGTCCTTGCCACCGAAGTTGTAGTAGACGGTGCCCTTGGCCACGCCCGCCCGTTCGGCGATCTCGTCCACCGTGGTGGCGCCGTACCCCTGCTCGGATACCAGGGTCACGGCGGACTCGAAGAGCTTGCGTCGGGTCGCCTCACGGCGACCGTCCGCACGTCGGGCCGGGCCCGGGGTCTTCACGTTCATCGCCTCCATTGTGCCCGCAGGTCAAATCCTCAAGGCCGGGTAGAGCGTGGACATCGTCCACGAGCGCTTGCGGGCCACAGCGAGCCACGTCAGCAACAGGGGTACCACCAGCCACAGGGACATCACCCCGAAGGCCTGCGCGACCAGCATCATGTCACCGCCGCCGATCAGGTGCCGCATGGCGGTCACACCCCAGTGCAGGGGCAGGTACGGGCCGATCGCCTGGAAGAAGTCCGGGCTGGTCTCGATCGGGTAGGTGCCGCCCGCGGAGGTCAGCTGAAGCACCAGCAACGCCAGGGCGACCACGCGACCGGCGGCCTTCAACCGCACGGTCAGGAACTGGAGGGTGGCGGCGAACGCGGACGCGGTGAGCAACAGGAACGCCATCATCAGTGGTCCGTTCGCCGGCTCCAGGCCCAGCCCCAGGTGCAGGACGGCCATCATGATCAGCACCTGCGCCCATCCGAGCACCGTGGGAACCACCCGTCCGGCCAGGGCCACCCGCCAGGACGGCGCGGCCGAGGCCAGCCCCCGGTCGGACAGGGCCGGAAGCACCATGAACACCACCATCGCGCCCACCCACAGGGACAGGGGTACGAAGAACGGGGCGAAGCCGGTGCCGTAGTCGGGAACCTCGTTGTCCACCTCACTGTCCAGCCGGACGGGGTCGCTCATCATCTCGGCGGCCGTGGTCCGGCCGTCGTCGGAGTAGGCGGGCATCTCCTCCACCCCGTCGGCCAGACCGGAGGCGAGCTCGTCGGAGCCCGACGACAGATCCCCGAGACCGTCGTACAGGTCACCGGCGCCGCCGCTGAGCGTGCCCAGACCGGTATCGAGATCGCCCGCTCCCTCGGAGGCGTCGGACAGCCCGTCGCGGAGCTGCCCGGCGCCTTCGGCGAGGTCGGCCAGGCCCTCGTCCAGGTCGTCCACTTGATCGCGGGCGTCCTCGGCCTTGCTCACGATGTCGGGCAGGTCGTCGGCGATCTCGGAGGCCCGATCGCTCAGCGCGGCGGCGTCGGCGGCGGTCGCGTCGATCTCCGCGCGGTTGTCGTTGACGAACCCGGCCACGTCCAGGGCGGTGTCCATGGCGTCCTGTAGGTCGGTCAGCAACACGTGCAGATCGGGCTGCTCCCGTTCCAGCTCCGGGTTCTCCTCCAAGTAGGTGGCGAGACGGCCGTCGACCTCCTCCATGCCGGAGACGTCGATCTCTTCGGGCAGCTCGTCCAAGGCGTCGTTCACCCCGGCGGCCACGTCGGCGATCAGCTCGGCGCGCTCCTGGATGTCGGGGACGTCCTCCTCCACCTGGGGGAGGACGTCGTCGGCGAGCGTGTCCAGCTCGTCGACCTTGGCGGAGACCTGTTCGGAGGCGTCGCCGGCGCCTCTCGCCAGCGTCCTGGAACCCTCGTACAGGTCACCGATCCCCTCGTCGAGGGAGCCCGCGCCGGTGTGCGCGTCGTCGATCCCGTCGGAGAGTTCACCGGAGCCGCTCTCGGCGTCGCCCGCGCCCTCGGACAGCTGATCGGCCCCGTCGGAAGCCTCCTCGGTCCTGTCATGGATCTCGTTGAAGCCGAGGAAGATCCGGTCGAGGTAGTCGCTGGTCGCGGAGGTGGCGGCGGCCTCACGGATCTCGTTGAAGGCACTGCCCGCGAGCTGGCGGACGATGTAGCTGTTGGAGTCGTTGTAGTCGGCGACGAGCAGGGCGGTGGTGGGGTCCTCCCGATCACGGGAGGGCGAGGTGAGGGACTCGCTGAAGTGACCGGGGACGGTGAGGGTGACGTAGTAGTCGCCGGCGGCGAGCCCCCGGGCGGCTTCGTCGGCGTCGACCGGCTGCCAGTCGAGGTCGCCGCGTTCCAGGAGGGTGTCGGAGAGCTCTTCGCCGGCGTTGACCCGTTCACCGTCCACCTCGGCGCCCTGGTCCTCGACGACGAGGGCGACGGGCAGGTGCTCCATGCGGTCGAAGGGGTCCCAGAAGGACCACAGGTACATCCCGGAGTAGAGCAGGGGGATGAGCATCAGGGCGGCCAGCGCGGCGGTGGGCAGCGGTGATCGAAGGAAGGACCGCAGGGTGAGCAGCCCGAGACGGGGGGCGGCGAAGGGGCGGTAACGCGGGGCCCGGTCAGTCCTGGGCACGGTGGGCGCCCCTCTTCCGACGGTCCTGCTCGCGGTTCTGCTCGCGGTCCTGGTCCTCGTCGGTGCCCTGACGGATGGGGAGCGGACCCTGGGTGTCGCGGTCGGCCACAGCGGCCAGTTCCCGGGCGTCGGCGCAGGTGGCGATGACGGTGAGCCCTTCGTCGGACAGGTCCTTGAGGGTGCGCCACAGGGAGGCCTGGCTCCGAGGGCTCAGTCCGCCGTCGACGTCGTCCACCCCCAGGAGCCGGGGCTCGTGCACCAGTCCCAGGGCCATGCCCAGGCGTCGACGTTCGGGCATCGGCAGTTCCTTGACGAGGGTGTTCCGGTCCAGGTCGGCCAGACCGACCGCTTCCATGGCCTCGTCGGCGACGGTGCGCGGGGCGGGGCGCAGCCGCAGCAGGCGGGCCTCGGAGAGGTGTTCGCGTACTCGTAGGCGTTCGTCGAGCGCGTTGACGTCGCGCATGAGGCCGAGGGCGCTGATCCGGCGGACCTTGCGCGCCTGCTCGGGCAGCGAGTGGCCGTCCATGTGCAGGACGCCCCGGGTGGGGCGCATTCGTCCGGTGAGGGTGAGGAGCAGGGCGCTGCGGCCGCCCCCGGAGTCGGCTTGGAAGACGGTGAGCGTCCCCGGTCGGGCGGTGAAGTCGACCCCCGTGTAGACGGGGCCCTCGCGGGTGGTGAGTGAGACGTCCTCGGCGTGCACTCGTGCTCCGGTGGCCCGACGCATTCCTGGTCTCCTTCCGTTTTTGAACTGACCAGTCAGTGCAAATTCGAGTTCCACCGTACTGCGCCGACTCCGTGGTCCTTCGCGTTCGGGGCTGTGTCCTCCGGCACAGGACTGTCCGCCTCCCGTAGTTATTGCAATAATTACGTAATCGCGTAATACTGGGCGTGGAGCACACGAGACGAGGAGGGGCCATGGACGAGATGAGGCTGCGCAAGACGGGCGATGTGCTGATACGGATCTTCTTCGTGTTGACGGCCGTGGTGTTCGCCCTGGTCATCGCGTCGAACCTGGGTGCGCCCATCCCGGGCTACTCGGGCCTGCTGGTCGCCGTGCCGGCGCTCGTCCTCTACCTGGCCGGAGTGGTGTGCGGGGCCGTCGCCGGGCGAAGGACCGTGCGCCGCGCCGACCTGACCCCCATCGAGGTCGCGCCCCCGGTCGAGGGCGAGTGGACGGGGCTCAACGGACCCTCCGACAAGGTGCCCAGCCACGGCACCCACGGCCTCGGTCAGACCTTCGCGATCGACATCCTCATCGATTCCGGCCGGCCGATCATCGACGGTTGGTGGCCCGCCATGCGCCCCGCAGCCGACTTCCCGTCCTTCCGGGAGCCCTTGTTCGCCGTGGCCGACGCCACGGTCGTGCGCACCTCGGACGGACAGCGCGACCACCTCAGCCGCAACTCCTATCCGGGGCTGCTCTACCTCTTCCTGGAAGGTTTCGTCCGATCCCTGGGCGGATCGCGCCGCATCTTCGGCAACCACGTGATCCTCGACCTGGGCGACGGTGTCCACGCCGCCTACGCCCACATCCGTCGGGGTTCCGTCGCGGTGAAGGAAGGGGATCGTGTCGTCGCGGGTCAGAAGATCGGCGAGTGCGGCAACTCCGGAAACTCCTCCGAACCGCACCTGCACTTCCAGCTGATGGACCACGCCGACCTCACCCGGGCCGGAGGCCTCCCCTTCACCTGGACCGGGGTGGGGGTCCCCACCGGCGGCGAGCCGTTCACCGTCGCGCGCGCCGCCCACTGACCAGCCACAGGTCTAGACTGCGCGTGGCAGGTGGACTGACGACGGTGGGGGACCGATGACGGAGATCGCCGAACGGGCGGCCAAGGCACTGGACGACCCGGAGAACTGGCCGGAGGACCCCAAGGAGGCCGTGGTCCGTCAACGGCGGCTCGCCGACCGGGTACGCGTCGAACGACTCGACGTCGACTCGGTGGAGCTGGTCTGCGGCCTGGACGTCAGCTACGGGGTGGGCGACACCGAACTCGCCGCGGCCGCCGTGGTCCTGAACGCCCGCACCCTGGAGGTCGTCGACACCTCCCTGGTCGCCGACACCCCCTCCTTCCCCTACATCTCCGGGTTGTTCGCCTTCCGTGAGCTGCCCCCGGTCCTCAAGGCCATCGAAGGTTTGAACGTCACCCCCGACGTGTTCGTCAGCGACGGGTTCGGCCTGGCCCACCCCCGCCGCTTCGGAATCGCCAGCCACCTCGGCGTCCTCCTCGACGCCCGCGTGGTCGGCTCCGCCAAGACGGTGCTCTACGGCCGCAACGCGCTGCCCGGCGAGGAACGCGGTTCCTGGACCCCGATGGTGGCCGGACGCTCCGAACTGGTCGAGGACACCGAGACCCTCGCCGAACAGGGCGTCGAGGTCGTCGGGCGCACCCTGCGCACCCGCGCCCGCACCAAACCGGTGTACGTGTCCGTGGGCCACCGGGTGGACCTGGCCGGCGCCGCCGACCTCATCCTGCGGATGTCGCCCAAGTACCGCATCCCCGAACCCATCCGGCACGCCGACCGCATGTGCGGGGCGTACCGGAAGGAGTACAAGGCCCAGGGCGGGGCGACGGGCTCCTGAACACGAGAAGAAGGGGAGAGGCCCGAAGGCCCCTCCCCTGATCGTGTTCCGTATCCGGTGCTACCAGCCGTTCTCGACCGGACGGCCCTCGTTGTATCCGGCGGCGCTCTGCACGCCCACCACGGCACGCTCGTGGAACTCGGCCAGCGAGGTGGCGCCCGCGTACGTCATGGAACTGCGCACACCCGCGATGATCTGGTCGACGAGGTCCTCCACCCCCGGACGCTCGGAGTCCAGGTACATCCGACCGGTGGAGATGCCCTCCTCGAACAGGGCCTTGCGGGTCCGCTCGAACGGCGAGTCCTCGGCGGTGCGCAGCTTCACCGCACGGGCCGAGGCCATCCCGAAGCTCTCCTTGTACTGACGGCCCTGCGCGTCGCGCAGGACGTCGCCCGGCGACTCGTAGGTGCCCGCGAACCACGAGCCCACCATGACGTTGGAGGCGCCGGCGGCCAGGGCCAGCGCGACGTCGCGCGGGTGGCGCACCCCGCCGTCGGCCCACACGTGTCCGCCCATCTCACGGGCGGCGGCGGCGCATTCCAGCACGGCGGAGAACTGCGGCCGGCCCACCGCGGTCATCATCCGGGTGGTGCACATCGCGCCCGGTCCCACACCGACCTTCACGATGTCGGCGCCGGCCTCGATGAGGTCGCGGGTGCCCTGGGCGGTGACGATGTTGCCCGCCACGATCGGTACGTCCGGGGAGAGTGCGCGGACCTTCTCGATCGCCGTGATCATCTTCTCCTGGTGGCCGTGCGCGGTGTCGATCACCAGCGTGTCCGCGCCCGCGGCCAACAGTTCGGAGGCCTTGCCCGCCACGTCGCCGTTGATGCCCACGGCGGCGGCCACGCGCAGCCGATTCTCCGTGTCCACGGCCGGCGTGTACAGGGTGGAGCGCAGCGCGCCGGTGCGGGTGAGCACACCCACCAGGGCGCCTTGTTCGTCCACGACCGGGGCCAGCCGGTGGCGGAAGTCGTGCAGTATGCCGAAGGCCTCCCGGGGCTCGGTGCCCGCGGGGATGGTCAACAGCTCGCTGGACATCACGTCGCGCAGCTGCGCGAAGCGGTCCACGCCCGCGCAGTCGGCTTCGGTGACCACACCGAGCGGACGCCGGTCGTCGTCGACCACGATCACGGCGTTGTGCGCCCGCTTGGGCAGCAGGTTGAGGGCCTCACCGACGGTGCTCGTCGGGTTGAGGGTGATGGCGGTGTCATAGACCAGGTCCCGCTGCTTGGCCCAAGAGATGACATCGGACACCACCTCGATGGGGATGTCCTGCGGGATGACGGCGATTCCGCCCCGGCGGGCGATGGTCTCCGCCATACGCCGACCGGCGACGGCGGTCATGTTCGACACGACCAAAGGGATCGTGGTGCCCGTGCCGTCCGGAGACGACAGGTCCACGCTGAGACGGGAACCCACGGCGCTGCGGCCGGGGACCATGAACACGTCGCTGTAGGTCAGGTCCTGATCGGGGACCCGGTCGTTGAGAAAACGCAATGCCTCTACCTCGGTCGAGACCGAAGGGGGTGGACCATTCCGCCGTTCGGCGCAGGCGGCACCCTGTTGTTCCCCCTCTTACGACTCAAGTATGCCGTGACCGATTACCTTGGAAGTACCCCCGTCTGCCATGATGACTCGATTCCCGCCTCGACTCGGTGCCTGACCCATGCCCGGATCCGGTGACACAACGCCGCTGCCGGTGGGCACAGGGGAGACCAGATCCTCCAGGAGAATTCCAGCATGTCGCGTTTCACTCTCGCGCAGGTCAAGGAAGAGACCTACAAGGCCAAGGACGCCTGGTGGACGGTCTTTCTGGTCGATCCGTTGGCCGGCCGGCTGGTGGTGTGGACGGCGAACCGAACGAACATCACCCCGAACCAGCTGACGCTGGGCGCCGGGGTGCTGGGGCTGCTCTCCGCCTTGTGTTTCCTGGCTCCGGTATGGGCCGGTGACACGGGCTGGGCCTGGCTGGTGGCCGGCGCCCTGTTGTTCCACCTGAGCTTCGTGCTGGACTGCATGGACGGCAAGATCGCCCGGTTGAAGGGCAACGGCTCGATCTTCGGGGCCTGGGTCGACTTCGTCTTCGACCGCATCCGCTTCTTCGGTTGCGTGATGACACTGCTCATCGGGCAGTGGTTGGTCACCGACAACCCCGCCTACCTGATCGTCGCGCCCGTGGTGGTCTTCTTCGACCTGCTGCGCTACCTCAACGGGTCCCAGGTCGCCAAGACCCGCAAGTCCATGAAGCAGGCCCTGGCGATCGCCTCCGGTGACGCCGACCGACTGCGCGACTACGCGATCGGGGCTCAGGCGGCCGACCCCGAGGACGACGAGTCCGCCGAGTCCGAGCGGAAGGCGTCCGTCCCGGCCAAGGGCCTGTACCCGCGGGTGCGCGGCGCGCTGCGGCGTCACCGGGTGCGCCCGCACCTGTTCAGCGGCATCGAGTTCGAGATGTTCCTGTGCGTGGTCGCTCCGATCACCGTGCTCGTCGCGTTCTTCACCCCGCTGAACAGCCTCATCATCCCGGTGGCGGTCTTCTCCGTCCTGGCGCTGGGCTTCTTCGAGGTGGTCCTCGTGCTGCGGCTGTGGAGGGAGACGCGCCGCTTCGAGGTGCGCCGTCGCGAACTCGCCGCGGCCCCTCCGGTCGGTGGTACCGACAGCTGAGTTCGGGACCTTCGGGCACGAAAGAAGGGGCGGTCCGCACCGATCGGTGCGGACCGCCCCTTCTTCACGGCCTCTAGGCAGAGGTCTTGGGGGCGGGCTCGGATCGCGGTGTCGCGTTGGACGCGTCGTCCTTCGCTTTGGCGAGTCCTTTGCCGTCCTGTCGCAACAACCAGGTCAGTTGGGGATCGACGGCCCATCCCATGGCCTTGCGCACCCAAGGGGTGCACAGAACGAGGGTGAGGCCCACGGCGACCATGAGCGTGCTCACCAGCCCCACCGGGCCGGAGACCAGGTCGTACCAGGGCGAGGCCTTGAACACGAGCAGGAACACGGAGTGGCCCAGGTACACGAACAGGGTGTAGGCGCCCAGCGACGTGAACCAGGTACGTCGCTTGGGGGTGAGCGCGAGCACCGCGAAGGTCATGGCCAGAGCGATGCCCATGAAGGTGAGCCGGATGACGAGGCTCGGCATGATCGGGTCGATGTCGCGGTCGGTGAGGCTGTCCCGCCAGAACAGCCAGTCCCGGCTGAACCGGTCGGAGACCGGGATGGCGAGGACGGCCGTCACCGCCAGGATCAGGACGGAGCAGATCCGTACCCAGAGCCGGTCCAGGTAGGCGAAGTGCTCGCGGCGCAGGCTGAGCCCCAACACGAAGAAGGGCAGGAGGCTGAGCACCCGACCCACCGAGAGGGTGGTGCCCAGGTCCGTGGTCGTCGCGAAGAGCGAGACGGCCAGGGAGATGGCCACGGGCCAACGCAGCCGCTGCCACACCGGAACGGTCAGCCGCCACACGAAGAGCGCCACCAGGAACCACAGGGTCCAGGTGGGCTTGAGGAACGACAGGGTGTCGGGAAGACCACCGCGCTCGACCGCGTAGAACGTCTGGTGCAGGGCCCAGAAGATGAGATAGGGCACCGCCAGCGACAGGACCAGCTTCTCCACTCGCTTCGACGAGGCGTCGAAGGACCGCGAGAGGTAGCCGCTGATCATGATGAACGCGGGCATGTGGAAGAAGTAGATCCAGTAGTAGAGGGCACCGGAGGGCCCGTAGTCGGTGAGCGGTTCGATCGCGTGGCCGATGACGACCAAGGCGATCAGGATGAACTTGGCGTTGTCCAGACGGGCGTCACGACCCGGTGCGTTCTCCGACGCACGGGCGTTCGCGGAACCCGCGCTCGCGCCGCGCCGGTCCTTCGCTCGCTGGGACATCGGTCTGGTCAAGGATGAGGCCACTAGGGACTCCGTCGTACGGGGTTGTGGGGCTTGTTCTTCGTCGTTCCGGACCTTTTGGGCCGGGGGAACGGTGCCGACCTGCCGGGTGTTGCGGGAGACCGGCGGGTTTGGTGCCGCGTGGCGCGCGTAGGGGGCACCGGGGGCTCGTCGACGAACATGGTCCGTTACCTTACTGAGACATGTTCGAATTTGCCAGCGGTTCACACGAATCCGGTAAAAGTTCACAGAGCCGGTCTCGTCCCCGGGAAAAGGTAGGGGGAGGGCTCCGGTGAACCCGCGCGAGCGCGGGAGAGGATGGCTTACCGTGTGCAGACCCTAACCCATGGCACATTACCGGCGCGCCCGACGTACCCATCATCGGACCTATGCACGGGACGCGCCGGTGTGATTCCGCGACCTTCACAAAGATAAGGTGCAGGAAGGCGGCTGTTCCCCTTGCAGCCTCTGCCAGGACGAGAACGAAGAAGGCGGTGGAAACCGTGCCGCACGCGGTGGACCCGAACCGTGCCGCCCAGCACGGAAGCGTGGTCATGAGACTCCTCGACGAGATCTTCCCGCTCGTGGAGGGGGTCTATGTCGATCTGCACAAGAACCCGGAGCTCTCGCACTCCGAACAGCGCACCGCCAGTGTCGTCGCGGAATGGCTGACCCGAACCGGCTACGAGGTCCACAAGGGCGTCGGCGGCAACGGTGTGGTCGGCATCCTGCGCAACGGCCCCGGCCCCACTGTGATGCTGCGTGCCGACATGGACGCGCTTCCCCTCGAAGAGAAGACCGGGCTGCCCTACGCCAGCACGGCCAAGGCGGTGGACGACGAGGGCGCCGAGGTGCCCGTCATGCACGCCTGCGGCCACGACGCGCACACCGCCTGTCTGGTCGGTGTCGCGGACCTGCTGTCGGAGACCCGTCAGGAGTGGACCGGCACCCTCATGGTCGTGGCCCAACCCGGGGAGGAGACCCTCGACGGCGCCCAGGGCATGATCGACGACGGCCTGTACGACCGGTTCGGACGCCCCGACGTCATCCTCGGCCAGCACCTCGGTCCGCAGCCCGCCGGGCTCATCTCCCACCGCGCCGGCATCATCCTCGGCGCCGCCAACGCCTACCGGGTACGGATCTACGGCGAGGGCGGCCATGCCTCCCAGCCGCACACCACCGTCGACCCGGTGCTCATCGCGGCCAACATCGTCAGCCGTCTCCAAGGCGTGGTCTCCCGGGAGATCAGCCCCAGCGAGATGGCGGTCCTCACCGTCGGCCGGATCCAGGCCGGCACCAAGGCCAACATCATTCCCGACGAGGCCTACCTGGAGATCAGCACCCGGGCGCTCAACGAGAACGTCACGAATCAGCTGGAGAGGGCGATCGAGCGGATCGTGCGCGCCGAGGCCGCGGCCTCCGGCGCCGGCCGCGAGCCCGAGGTCGAACGCTTCCAGGGCAGTGGGGTCACCCACAACGACCCGGTGAGCACCTCGGACGTAGCCTCCTCCCACCTCGCCTACTTCGGCGAGGAGTACGTCATCCACCTGCCGGACCCCTCCCCGTCCACCGAGGACTTCTGTCGCTTCGGTCTGCCCGAGGACCCGCAGCCGATCCCGTACGTGTTCTGGTTCGTGGGCGCCACCCCGCACGACGTGTGGGAGGCGGCTTCCGGTGACACGCCCTACGAGAAGATGGGCAACGTCCCGAGCAACCACTCGCCGTACTTCTCGCCCGCCCGCGAACCCACGCTCCGGGCCGGGCTCGCCGCGCTGACCGTGGCCGCGCTGTCCTACCTGGGCGGCGAGAACAAGAACCCGTCGAGGCCGAGCCTGCCGCCGACCGAGGTCCCGGCCGGACCCGCCTTCGCCGGACCCGCGCCCATCGAGACCTCGGACCCGCGCGCCACCACCGGTGGCGGCGAGAGCCTGGCCCCCGCCGAGGCCTACGCCGCCCCGGATCCGGTGGCGGACGACCTGACGGGCCCGCCCCCGGGACCGCAGTACGTGCCCTCGGGCCCGCAGGACGCCTACCCGGGTCCCGTGTCGCCCGCCGAGAGCGAATCGGACCCGCTCGCCGGGCCGCCCCCCACGGGGTCGCCGTTCGGTGAGAGTAACGACGCCTATGACAGCGCCTTCCTCGCCTCGTCCTGGCCGGCGCCCGACGAGCCCGCGGTGGAGTCCACCGCGGACGCGGACATGGGCGCGGTGATGGGCGAACAGGACCGGGAACCGTACGACGAGTGGCGTAACGGCAGGGGAGAGGAATCGACCCTGTCAGCGGACATGGCCGCCCTCATGGACGGGGAGATGGCGCCCCCGCCGCCCTCCGGCCCTCCGGCCGGCCCGGCCTACGGTGGTCCGCCGCCGATGGGTGGAGCACACGACGCGCCCCCGCCCCCGGAGGTCGACGACGACCGGCCCGACTCCCAGTACCGATACTGACCGCCGGTGGGGGCCATCCCGTGGCGATGGGGTGACCCCCGTGTGCGCCGGTCCCTGCGACATCACCGGGAAACACCCATTCTGGTGGGATGTGTCCTGGTCACGCTGTTCACCGTCGCGGGGGCCGTCAGCCGGGCCTTGGCCGGTGACCCCAATGAGCCGCTGCTGCTGTTGAGCATCCCCGCGCTGGTGTACTTCGTACGCGGCCAGCTCTACGCCCGTCAGCGGGTCAACGGGGTGCGCATCACCGAGGAACAGTTCCCCGAGGCGCACCGTATGGTGGCCGAGGCCGCCGAGCGGTTCGGGATGCGCCAGGTGCCCGACGCCTACGTGGTGCTCGGCAACGGTGTCATCAACGCGTTCGCCTCCGGTCACGGGTTCCGCCGCTACGTCGCCGTCAACAGCGACCTGTTCGAGGTGGGCGCCCGCGACCCGGACGCGCTGCGCTTCGTGATCGGTCACGAGGTCGGTCACATCGCCGCCGGGCACACCTCGTTCTGGCGGCAGTTCGGGGTCTCGGTCGCCAATGTGATCCCCGGCGTGGGCAGCACCCTGGGCCGCGCCCAGGAGTACACCGCCGACAACCACGCCTACGAGTACTGTCCCGAGGGGGTCCAGGGACTTCGGGTCCTGGCCGCGGGCAAGTATCTCTACCCGGACGTGGACTTCGACGACATCGCTCAACGCGCGCACACCGACACCGGGTTCTTCGTCATGCTGGTCAACCTGCTCTCCAGCCACCCGATCAACACGTTCCGCTTCGCCGCCCTGGCCGACCGCGATCGACCCGGCCGAGTGCTCTGAAACGGCCCCCAGGGCCACCGCCGAAAGTGTGACCTGCGACACCCGGCATGGTCGTTGTTCGCCGCTCTGATCACAGGGGGAGGGCCGGCCGATATCCACGGCGAGTGGCTTCGGGGCGCTATGACCCGAGTTGTTCTTCTAGGCTGTGCCCCGTGCCTTGGTCCGAGATTCTTCCCCAGTTCAGTCTCGCCGGGACCCTGCTGACGGTCCTGCTCTTGTTCTTCGCGGCGGTCGGTGAGCCGTTCCTCGGGAGACGCGCGTTCTCGTGGCTCTCCCGCCGCGAGGGCGACGGGCGTGCCCTGGAGCTGCTGTACGCCGTCACGATGGGCGTCCACGTCCTGTGGGGCGTCCTCGTCCTCGTGGTGGTGCTCACCTCACCGGGTCTGCACGCGGTCGACCTCGGGCTGCGTTTCCCCGACGCGTGGGGTCCGATCGTGGGCGGTGCCCTCGGTGGGATGGTGGCGCTGGTCGCCTTCTGGCTGCTGGTCAACGGCATGCCCACCAAGGAGCAGTACCCCGTCCTGGAGAAGCTGCCGGAGTTCGGCAAGAAGGGGAGCGGCGACGACGAGGGTGCCTCGGAGGAATCGCGGGGGCGCAAGGGCCACCGGGGTCACCGCGGCCACCGCGGTCGCCGGGCGCCCGCCAAACCCATGAAGCTGCCCGAACCCGGCCGTCGTCAGCACCTGCTGCTGCCGCGCACTCGCAAGGAACGCATCCTCGCCGCGGGCATGGCGGTCACGGGTGGAGTGTTCGCCGAGCTGCTCTATCGCGGACTGTTCATCGTCCTGGTGGCGAGCATGGACGTGCCGCTATGGATCGCCGCGGTCCTGTCGGTGCTGCTGTTCTCCCTCGCCCACCTCTACCAGGGTTGGTGGGGGCTGGTCAGTGCCGGTTTGTCCGGCACCCTCTTCACCATCCTGTACCTGGGTACGGGCAGTCTCGTCGTGCCGATCCTCGTGCACGTCGCCCTCAACCTGCGCTCGATCGTCTTCCCACCGGCCTCGGAGTTGGCGAAGGCCGACGAGTACGCCGAATACGAGGACGACTACTACGACGACGAGTACGAGGAGGGGTACACCGGCGAGTTCGAGGCGGTCGACGACGGCGAGCCGGAGCCCCGGGCCGCCACGGGGGCGATGCCGTCGCAGGCGCCGCCCGCGAGCACCCCGCCGTTCGGCAACCCCGGTCCGCTCGGGCCCCCCGGCCCGCAATACCCGCCTCCGGGCACTCCCTACGGCGCTCCGCCCCCCGGCGGACCGAACCCCTCGGGGGGACCGTGGCCCCAACAACCTCGGCCACCTCAGCCGCCCCTGCCGGTGGGGCGGCGGGGGCCCCCGC
>NZ_FRFF01000169.1 GCF_900143625.1 Nocardiopsis sp. JB363 | reverse complement strand
CGCCCCCGGACCCCAGAGCGGCCCGCAGATGCCTCCCGGGCCTCCCCAGGGCCGTGGACCACAGGCTCCGCTCGGCCTCCCGCAGGGCCCCGGGCCTCAGAGCGGCCCCCAAACACCTCCCGGACCTCCCGGACCTCCCCAGGGTCCGCCGCCGAACATGCCCACCGGCGGACAGCCCGGCATGGGACATATCACCCCTGGCGGCCCGCCACGCGGCCCGGGCGGCCCCGGCCAACCTCCGCCCCCCGGCGGCCCGGTTCCGCCGCACGGCATGCCCCCCGGCCCGCCGCCGCAGGGTCCTCAGAGCGGCCCGCACATGCCTCCGGGGCCTCCCGGACCTCCCCAGGGTCCGCCACCGAACATGCCCACCGGCGGACAGCCCGGCATGGGCCCCGGCCGGCCGCCCATGTACCAACAGGGCCCACCGCCTCCCGGCGCGCTCCCTCCAGCTCCTCCCAAACAGGAGCCGGTCTTCCCGGCCGATGCCATGGGCGCCACCCAGAACCTGAACGCGGTTCCCGGTCCCGCCCCCCGCGCGGGTGCCGCGGCCCGCCCGCTGTACCGCGACGAGGTGCCGGAGGACGCCGGCGCGGACACGGCCCAGTTCAGTGTCCAAAGCGACGGTTACGACGACTACGACGATTACTACGACGACGGTTACGACGACCGCCGTTCCACCGGGTCCACGAAGCGCGTCGTGCTCATGGGCGCCGGTTTCCTCGTCCTGCTCCTCATCGTCGGCGGCGGTGTGTTCCTGTTCGCCAGCGGCGGTCTCGGCGGTAGCGGCGGCGAGGCCACCACCGTCGCGGACGAGAGCAACGACCCGGGCAGTCTGGCCCCCGAGTCCCTCTTCCCCGAGGAGATGGAGATCGAGGGCCAGGGCGCGTTCACCCGTGTGGCCGTCGAGGACACCGAGGACTGCGCCTCCGGCACCCACGGCGACTACGGCGACGTGCTCGGCTCGAACGAGTGCCGCCAGCTGGTGCGCGCGTCCTACCTGAGCGAGGACCAGAACCACGCCGTCACCGTCGGCGTCGCCGCCATGCCCGGCGACACCGAGGCCGAAGAGGCCCTGTCCTCACAGGACCTGGTCGGCGCCCAATGGTTCGCCGGCCTGCCCGGCGAGGAGGGCACCCCGGCCGAACGCCTGGGCTACTCCGGCGGCCACGGCAGCAGCGGCCAGTGGGGCCGTTACCTGCTCTTCTCCCTGTCGGCCAACAGCGACGGCAGCGGCGACGAGGAGACCGACGCCACCGAGCTCCGTGACATCGGCGACGGGTTCATCGACGCCGCCTACGAGAACCTCGTCGAGGACCGCTCCTGACACGACGCACAAGACGGCGCCACCCTGCTCGTCCACAGATCGTGGATCAGGGGTGGCGCCGTCTCGCGTTCCCGGATGTACTTGTCCTCATGGGGGAGCTTCGAGCTCCGCCCACACCGGCACGCCCTCACGCCCCCAGCCTCCGACGCCTCCGACGCCTCCGACGC
The DNA here is from genome assembly GCF_900143625.1 of Nocardiopsis sp. JB363. GTDB lineage: Bacteria > Actinomycetota > Actinomycetes > Streptosporangiales > Streptosporangiaceae > Nocardiopsis. The sequence continues at coordinate 200,742 of NZ_FRFF01000169.1, read as the reverse complement.
CTCGGCGCACCGATATCGGACCCGCGCCTCTGCCCGCCCCTACCCGGCGTGGCCCTTACAGGGCAGCTCACGGACGCGTCGGGTGAGGGTGGCGCGCTCGGCCAGCTCCTCGTCAGCGGGGTAGCGCACCTCCTCCAGGCTCAGCCCCTGGGGACCGACCACGTGCACCGATGAATCGCGCACAGCCGTGCCCAGAACCCGTCCCGGCCACTCCACGTCCTGACGGCCGTCCCCCACCGCCAGAAGCGCTCCTACGAGCGCGCGGACCATGTTGTGGCAGAACGCGTCGGCCTGGATGGTGCCGGCGAGGAGATGTTCCTCCTCGCGTACCCACGACAGCCGCAGCAGCTCACGGATCGTGGTGGCGCCCTCCCGCTTCTTACAGAAGGCCGCGAAGTCGTGCTCGCCGACGAGCCGGTCCGACGCCTCGTTCATCCGGTCCACGTCCAGCGGATGCCGGTGCCACAGCACGTCACGGCGGCGCAGCGGCTCCAACCCGTAGGGCGCGTCGCCGACCCGGTACACGTAGCGGCGGAACAGCGGCGAGAACCTGGCGTCGAACCCGGGCGGGGCCAGGCGAACGGCGCTCACCCGGACGTCCTTGGGCAGGACCCCGGCCAACCGGCGCAACACCCGTTCGCCCTCGTTCTCCCAAGCGGCGCGCGGCACGTCGATCTGTGCCACCTGTCCCCGGGCGTGCACGCCCGCGTCGGTGCGCCCCGCGCAGGTCACCGATGCGTCCGATAGACGCAGCACCTTGGCCAGCGCCGACTCCAGTTCCCCCTGCACGGTTCTCCGGGTCGGCTGCCGCGCCCACCCCGAGAAGTCCGTGCCGTCGTAGGCGATGTCCAGCCGTAGCCGGACGGTCTCGTTCTCGTCCATCCCCATCCCGTTCACGTCGCCGAACACCGGCCCGGACAAAAGAGAAGTGCCCGACCCCCACAAGGGTCGGGCACTCACGAGGGCGTCGCGCGGACCTGACGGCCACGCACGGGCACCCTACTTGCTCTCGGCGCTCTCCTCGGCGGCCTCGGGGGCCTCCTCGGTCTTGGCCTCGACGGTCTCCTCGGCGGGAGCCTCAGGGGTCTCCTCCACCGGGGCGGCAGCGGCGGCCGGAGCGGCGGGGGCGCTCAGCGCCTCGACCAGCTCGATGACAGCCATCGGGGCGTTGTCGCCCTTGCGCGGACCGATCTTGGTGATGCGGGTGTAACCACCGGGGCGGTTCTCGAAGCGCGGGCCGATCTCGGTGAAGAGCTCGTGCACTACGGCCTTGTCGGTGATCTTGGTCAGCACCTGACGACGGGCGTGCAGGTCACCGCGCTTGCCGAGAGTGATGAGCTTCTCGGCGTACGGACGCAGGCGCTTGGCCTTGGCCTCCGTGGTGCGGATACGGCCGTGCTGGAACAGGGAGGTGGCCAGGTTCGCCAGCATGTGCCGCTCGTGCGCGGGCCCGGAACCCAGACGGGCGCCCTTGGTAGGCGTGGGCATGGTTGCGTTCTCCTAGTGATGCGGTCCACGGCCGCACTCGGCCGGGGACCATTGGGCGACGAAGGTCTAGAACTGCTCCGTCTCGACGAAGGAGTCACCCTCGTCGTCCTCGGAGCCGAAGGAGTCGGCCGCGGTGCCGGGGTCGAACCCGGGCGGGGAGTCCTTCAGGGACAGGCTCATGTCGACGAGCTTCTGCTTGACCTCGTCGATGGACTTGGCCCCGAAGTTCCGAATGTCCAGAAGGTCCTGCTCAGAGCGGGCAACCAGCTCGCCAACGCTGTGGATGCCCTCGCGCTTGAGGCAGTTGTAGGAACGGACCGTGAGGTTGAGGTCCTCGATCGGCAGCGCCAGGTCCGCCGCCAGAGCGGCGTCCGTCGGCGACGGGCCCATGTCGATGCCCTCGGCGTCGACGTTGAGCTCACGAGCCAGACCGAACAGCTCGACCAGGGTCTTGCCCGCGCTGGCCATGGCGTCACGGGGACGAATGGCCGGCTTGCTCTCGATGTCGACGATCAAGCGGTCGAAGTCGGTGCGCTGCTCGACACGGGTCGCCTCGACCTTGTAGGTCACACGCAGCACGGGCGAGTAGATGGAGTCGATCGGGATCCGACCGATCTCCTGGCCCTGCTGCTTGTTCTGCGTCGCGGAGACGTAACCGCGGCCGCGCTCGACCGTCAGCTCCATCTCCAGCTTGCCCTTGCCGTTGAGCGTGGCGATGTGCAGGTCGGGGTTGTGCACCTCGACACCGGCCGGCGGAGCGATGTCCGCGGCGGTCACCACACCCGGGCCCTGCTTGCGCAGGTACATCAGCACCGGCTCGTCGTGCTCGGAGCTGACGACCAGACCCTTGAGGTTGAGGATCATCTCCGTGACGTCCTCCTTGACCCCGGGCACGGTGGTGAACTCGTGCTCGACGCCCTCGATGCGGATGCTGGTGACAGCCGCGCCGGGGATGGAGGACAGCAGGGTACGCCGAAGCGAGTTACCGATGGTGTAACCGAAACCCGGCTCCAACGGCTCGATGACGAACTTCGAACGCCACTCGGAGATGGTCTCCTCGGTGAGCGTCGGACGCTGTGCGATCAACATGGTCCGTGTTTTCCCTTCCACATGGCCGCCCGTTATTTGACGGCCACCGGATGGACACCGCCCGGTCGGCGGTGTCCCCTGATCGGATTCCTACCCGGTCCGCCCCTCACCCCAACGGGATGGAGGCGGACCACACCGCGAGGCGCCCGCGAGTAGGAGACGCGGGCGCCGGTGCCGAATCAGACGCGGCGACGCTTCGGCGGGCGGCAGCCGTTGTGCGGGACCGGGGTGATGTCCTGAATGGAGCCCACCTCAAGACCGGTCGCCTGCAGCGAACGGATGGCGGTCTCGCGGCCCGAGCCCGGGCCCTTCACGAAGACGTCGACCTTGCGGACACCGTGCTCCTGGGCACGGCGCGCGGCGGCCTCGGCGGCCATCTGGGCGGCGTAGGGGGTGGACTTACGCGACCCCTTGAAGCCGACCTGACCCGAGCTGGCCCACGAGATCACGGCACCGGTCGGATCGGTGATGCTCACGACCGTGTTGTTGAACGTGCTCTTGATGTGAGCGTGCCCGTGGACAATGTTCTTCTTTTCCTTGCGGCGCACCTTGCGCGCTGCACCCTGACGGCCCTTAGGCGGCATGAGTGAAACTCCCAGAGATCATCGGTCCGTTTACTTCTCGGACGCGGTTGGCAGGTCCGAGGCGGACTACTTCTTGGCCTTCTTCTTGCCGGCCACGGTCTTCTTCTTGCCCTTGCGAGTGCGGGCGTTGGTCTGCGTGCGCTGACCACGCACCGGGAGACCACGGCGGTGACGAATGCCCTGGTAGCTACCGATCTCCATCTTGCGACGGATGTCGCCCTGGATCTCGCGTCGCAGGTCACCCTCGACCTGGTAGTTGGCGTCGATCCACTCGCGCAGCTTGACCAGGTCCTCTTCGGACAGCTGGTGGACGCGGGTGTTCCCGTCGACACCGGTGTTCTTCAGGGTTTCGGTGGCGCGAGTGCGGCCGACCCCGAAGACGTAAGTGAGAGCGATCTCCACCCGCTTGTCGCGGGGGAGGTCTACGCCGGCAATACGTGCCATGTGGGCGAGACTCCATCCATGCATGTGCGGAGGTCTGACCCGTTCCATCCTCTCGTCGCCCAATCGACGAGGCCCCGGCCTCCGACCGGGGGTTCTCCCCCACCACCAACGGGCGGGAGATCGGAACAGGTTTTTCGTTGTTTCCTGGGCCCGGTCGGGGAAGACCTCCCCTGACCCGGGTCCGATGCGACGCGGAAGTCGCGGCCGGCGAACCGGGGCTTACTCAGCCCTGGCGCTGCTTGTGCCGCGGGTCCGAGCAAATGACCATGATCCGGCTGTTACGGCGGATCACGCGGCACTTCGCGCAGATCTTCTTCACGCTCGGCTTGACCTTCATGGTGACTCCGAACTCATCACATCACCAGTCACGGGCCGTGCGGCCCCGGACGGGCTACTTGTAGCGGTAAACGATGCGCCCGCGCGTGAGGTCGTACGGGCTCAGCTCCACGACGACACGGTCGTCGGGAAGAATACGAATGTAGTTCATCCGCATCTTGCCGCTGATGTGGGCAAGAACCTGGTGCCCGTTATCGAGCTCTACCTTGAACATAGCGTTGGGTAGGGACTCGACAACGGAACCCTCGATCTCGATGGCGCCGTCTTTCTTTGCCATGTCCTCCACGCCTCGCTCATCGATTTGGTTGATCAGGACGACCCGACGCGACCTGAGTGGTCCTTCGCATGACGCGACGGCCCCGGCGATCACGGACACACCGCGTCACCGACGCCAGAACACACTGGAAGTCCAGGCCAACTGCAAGGCTTACGTCGATGGGAAGACGTGGCACAAAGAAGGCAGACTGACCCAACAGCCCGCGTATGGGCAGTGTCAGTCTATCCCCTTCCGGCAAGTGCTCTCGCCCACGAGAGCAGAGGAGCCTACACGGTCCGCCTCATCGAACGAAACCACGTGCGCGTCCCCCGACACCGATCCATCGGCGAGAACTTCAACCGGCGGGGTCGTGGTCATCGCCCTGGGCGCCGCGTTGAGCGGCCAGGACCCCGAAGGTCACCACGAGCATCAGGATGCCCCAAGGCGCCAGCACCCACAGGAACCACGGATACGACGCGTCGGTGGTCAGGTACAGGATCAGCCAGATGGTGAAACACAGGATGTTGACGCCACCGTAGAGCCACCACGGGACCATGAGGGCGGGGTCGCGCAGTCGTAGCGGTGGCGCCGCCACACCGGTGTCGAACCTGGCCGCGTGTCCTTTTTCCGCCAGATCCTTCTCGGGAAAGTCCGTGGTCACCCGGGCGAGGTCATCCGCGGTCTTGGCCTTGTACGCCCGGCCCAGACGCTCGGTGAACTCTTCGTGGTCCAGCCGCCCCTGAGCGAAGTGCTCCTGGAGCAGCCGGGCCACCCGATCTCGTTCCGCGTCGGATGTTCGTATGGACGGCACCGGGTCGGACACTGCTCGCACCTCGCCTTTACACCAGTGAGTGGTCACCACCCCATCGCCGCCGGTTCCCGACGGGACACGGGGGTGGGCCCGCCGTCACCAGGTCGGCTGGACGAACCCCATCGCGTCGATTTTATCGCGGTTGGACTCGCGAGCCGTCAACACCATCGGACCGTCCGCGGTGATGGCGACGGTGTGCTCGAAGTGGGCGGCGCGCCGGCCGTCCCTCGTCACGACCGTCCAACCGTCGTCGAGCTCCACCACGTCGTGCTTGCCGAGCGTGGTCATCGGTTCGATCGCCAGGCACATGCCCTCGCGCAACCGCATGCCCTTGCCGCGCTTGCCGTAGTTGAGCACGTGCGGGTCCATGTGCATCTGGGTGCCGATGCCGTGGCCGCCGTACTCGCGCACGTTGCCGTAGCCACCGTTCGCGGCGATGTGGCCACCGATCGCGTGACCGATGTCCCCCAGCCGCTTACCCGGGACCATCTCGGCGATCCCCAGCCACATGGACTCCTCGCACACGTCCATCATGGTGAGATCCTCGGAGCGGGCCTCGCCCACCGCGATGGTGACCGCGGAGTCGCCGTGCCAGCCGTCGAGGATGGCGCCGCAGTCGATGGAGATGATGTCTCCGTCGGCCAGCACACGCTCGGTGCTGGGGATGCCGTGCACGACCTCCTCGTTCACCGAGGCGCAGATCGACCCGGGGAAACCGTGGTAGCCCTTGAACGACGGGACGGCCCCGGCGTCCCGGATCACCTTCTCGGCGATGGAGTCGAGTTCGAGGGTCGACGCTCCGGGCCGCACCGCGGCCCGGAGCGTGTCCAGGGCGCGGGCCACGATCTGGCCCGCCGCCCTCATCTTGACGATCTGTTCCGGCGTCTTGATCTGCACGTCGGGATCGGCCTTGCCGAACATCAGGCAGCCGACCTCTTCTCGGCGATGGCCGCGTTGGCGCGGGCCGTCACCTCGGTCACGGGGCCCGTGGCGGAGATGGTGGCCAGCAGGCCTTCGCCGGAGTAGTACTCGACCAGCGGCGAGGTCTGCTCGCGGTAGACCTTCAGGCGGTGCCGAATGGTCTCCTCACGGTCGTCCTCGCGCTGGTACAGCTCGGCACCCTCTTTGTCGCACTTGCCCGCGACCTTCGGAGCGTCGTACTCCACGTGGTAAACCCGGCCGCACTCGGGGCAGGACCGACGACCGGAGAGGCGCTTGACGACCTCCTCCTCGTCGACCCGCAGCTCCAGGACCACGTCCAGGTTGGAGCCGAGGTCGGCGAGCATCCCCTTGAGCGTCTCCGCCTGGGGGACGTTGCGCGGGAACCCGTCGAGCAGGAAACCCTCCGCAGCGTCGTCCTGGGCCAATCGGTCCTTGACCATGGCGTTGGTGATCTCGTCGGGGACGAGGTCGCCACGATCCATGAACTCCTTGGCCTTCTTGCCGAGTTCGGTACCGCCGCTGACGTTGGCCCGGAAGATGTCACCGGTGGACACCTTCGGGATGGACAGCTCTTCCGCGAGGATCTGGGCCTGGGTGCCTTTACCGGCCCCAGGCGGCCCCACCAATACAGCTCGCATTTATCGCAGAAAACCTTCGTAGTTCCTCTGCTGGAGGTGACTCTCGATCTGCTTCACCGTGTCCAGCCCGACACCGACCATGATCAGGATGCTCGTCCCACCGAAGGGGAAGTTCATGTCGGCACCGGTGGCACCGAGAGCCACCATCGGCAGGAGAGCGATCACGCCCAGGTACAGCGAGCCGGGGGTCGTGAGTCGAGTAAGCACGAAGTCGAGGTACTCGGCGGTCGGACGCCCTGGTCGGATACCCGGGATGAACCCACCGTACTTCTTCATGTTGTCGGCGACTTCAGTGGGGTTGAAGGTAATCGCCACGTAGAAGAACGCGAACCCGACGATCATGACGAAGAACGTCGCCATGTAGACGGGGTGAGTGCCGGTGAGGAAGTAGGTCTGGAAGAACTGCGCCACCGGATGGGTGGAGTCCTGACCGAGCAGACCCACGATCAGCTGCGGAAGGTACAGCAGCGAAGAGGCGAAGATCACGGGGATGATGCCCGCCTGGTTGACCTTCAGCGGAATGTAGGTGGAACTGCCCCCGTACATTCGCCGGCCCACCATGCGTTTCGCGTACTGAACCGGGATACGGCGCTGAGCCTGCTCCATGAACACCACGGCGGTGATCAGGACCAGACCCGCGATGCAGATGATGGTGAAGATCCAGACGGAGCGCTCTTCGTACAGACCCATGATCGAGGACGGGAAGACCGCGATGACCTGGGTGAAGATGAGAAGCGACATGCCGTTGCCGACACCGCGCTCAGTGATGAGCTCGCCCATCCACACGATGATCATGGTGCCACCGGTCATCGTGAAGACGATGGTGACCATCGTCAGGATGTCCTGGTTCGGCATATAGGAGGAGACCGGTACGGCGTTCTGGAACAGCGCACCGGTCCGAGCCATGGCCACGATGCTGGTCGCCTGTAGCACCGCCAGCATGAGGGTGAGATAGCGGGTGTACTGGGTGATCTTGCCCTGGCCCGCCTGGCCCTCCTTCTTGAGGGCCTCCAAGCGAGGGATGACCACCGTCAGCAGGTTGATGATGATGCTCGCGGTGATGTACGGCATGACCCCGAGCGCGAACACCGCCAGTTGCAGAAGCGCGCCACCACTGAACAGGTTGACCAGGGCGTACACGCCGGACTGGTCGGCGGTGGTGATGGTCTCCATCTGTTCTCTGATCGCCGCCGAGTCGATGCCCGGTGCCGGGATCACCGACCCCAGGCGGAACAGCGTCAGGATGAACAGTGTGAACAGCAGCTTATTGCGCAGGTCGGGCGTGCGGAATGCACGAACGAACGCACCTAGCACGTCTCCTCCTGCGCGGCTTCGGCGGCGGAACGGGTTCCAGACATCGCGGCCGATCCTGAATCGTCGTAGAACGTCAGCAGCGGGCACGTCGCCCGTTGCTCGGAAGTACTCACATTACGTCAAGCGGAGAGCTCAAACAGATGGCACTGTAACAGCCATCACCCAACGGCAGGGTCGGGGAGCCATAACGATCAACTTTCACCATGCACGAGGGCGCCCGACCAGCCGATCCTCGCGGATCCTGCCGGGCGGGCGCCCCCAAATGCACATCGTAGGGATGTTCCCCTACAGCTCGGTGACGGTGCCACCGGCGGCGGTGATCTTCTCCTTCGCCGAGGAGGAGAGCGCGTTGGCGCTCACCTGCACGGCGACGGTGATCTCACCGGTGCCCAGCACCTTGACGGGCTGGTTCTTGCGAACCGCGCCCTTGGCGACCAGGCCCTCGACGGTGACCTCGCCACCCTCGGGGTAGAGCTCGCTCAGCCTGTCCAGGTTGACGACCTGGTAGGTCTTCTTGAACATCGCGTTGCTGAAGCCCTTGAGCTTCGGCACCCGGCGGATGAGGGGCATCTGCCCACCCTCGAAACCGGGACGGACGGTGTTACGAGCCTTCGTGCCCTTGGTACCGCGACCGGCGGTCTTACCCTTGGAAGCCTCGCCACGGCCCTTACGGACCTTGGCCTTGTTGGCACCCGGGGCGGGACGCAAGTGGTGGAGCTTGAGCGGCTCGTCGGGGCTGTAGTCGCTCATTCTGCGACCTCCTCGACAGTGACGAGGTGCGAGACGATCGTGATCTGCCCGCGAACCTCAGGGCGGTCCTCACGGACGGTGGACTTACCGATCCGGCCCAGAGCCAGCGACTGGAGAGCAGCGCGCTGCTTCTCCTTGCCGCCGATCTTGGAGCCGGTCTGCGTGATCTTGATCTTTGCCATGATCAGGCTCCTGCCTTCGCCTCAGCACGAGCGCGCAGCATGGCGGCCGGGGCGACGTCCTCGATCGGCAGACCACGACGGGCGGCGATCTCCTCGGGCTGGTTGAGGCCCTTCAGAGCGGCCACCGTGGCGTGCACGATGTTGAGCGGGTTGGACGAACCGAGCGACTTGCTCAGGACGTCGTGGATACCGGCGCACTCCAGGACGGCGCGAACCGGACCACCGGCGATCACACCGGTACCCGGGGCGGCCGGACGCAGCAGGACGACACCCGCGGCCTCCTCGCCCTGGATCTGGTGCGTGATCGTGCCCTGGATGCGGGGGACGCGGAAGAAGTTCTTCTTCGCCTCGTCCACGCCCTTGGCGATGGCAGCCGGAACTTCCTTGGCCTTGCCGTAACCGACACCCACCATGCCGTTACCGTCACCGACGATGACGAGCGCGGTGAAGGAGAAGCGACGGCCGCCCTTGACGACCTTCGCGACCCGGTTGATGGTCACGACCTTCTCGATGTAGGAGACACCCTTGTCTGCGGCGCCGCCGCGGCGATCGTCACGGCGATCACGCCGCTCGCCACCGGCGCCGCGCCGCGGTGCTGCAGCCATCAGTGGTTCCTCTTCTCGTGGTTGTTCTCGGCCTGTACAACGGTCATCAGAACTCCAGCCCACCTTCGCGCGCCGCGTCGGCGAGCTTCACGATGCGACCGGCGTAACGGTTACCGGCACGGTCGAAGACGACCTTGGTGATGCCGGCGTCCTTCGCGCGCTGCGCGACGAGTTCACCGACCTTCACCGACTTGTCGGACTTGGTGCCCTCGGCGCCACGCACATCCGTCTCGACGCTGGAGGCGGCGACCAGGGTGTGACCCTTGGTGTCGTCGATCACCTGCGCGACGATGTGCTTGGAGGAGCGGAAGACGGCCAGACGGGGACGCTCGGCGGTGCCCACGACCTTCTTGCGCACCCGGAACTGGCGACGCTTACGAGCGGTGGTGGCCTTCGCGGTGCGCTTACGGCTCACGGTGATGCCCATGCCTACTTACCAGCCTTTCCGGCCTTGCGGCGGATGTGCTCACCCTGGTAGCGCACGCCCTTGGCCTTGTACGGGTCAGGCTTGCGCAGACCGCGGATGTTCGCGGCGACCTGGCCCACCAGCTGCTTGTCGATGCCCTCGACATGCAGAATCGTCGGCTTCTCCACGCGGAAGGCGATGCCCTCCGGCGGCTCCACCACGACGGGGTGGCTGTAGCCCAGCGAGAACTCCAGGTTGGAGCCGCGAGCCTGCACCCGGTAACCCACGCCGTGGATTTCCAGAGTCTTGCCGTAGCCCTTGGAGACACCCTCGACGAGGTTCGCGATCATCGAACGGTTCAGACCGTGCAATGACCGGGTCTCCGGCTTGTCGTCGGGACGCGACACCGTGACCACGCCGTCCTCGAAGGAGGCGGTGATCGGCTCGGTGATCGTGTGCTTCAGCTCGCCCTTCGGCCCCTTGACAGTGACGTCTTGCCCGTTAATCGTGACCTCGACGCCCTTTGGGACCGAGAGCGGCAGTCGACCAATACGCGACATGCTTTTCGTCTCTCCCTATTACCAGACGTAAGCGAGGACTTCGCCGCCCACGCCACGCTTCTTGGCCTGCTTGTCAGTCATCAGGCCACCGGACGTCGAAATGATGGCCACACCGAGACCACCCAGAACGCGAGGAAGGTTGTCCTTCTTCGCGTACACGCGGAGACCGGGCTTGGACACCCGGCGGATGCCCGCGATGGAGCGCTCACGCGTGGGGCCGTACTTCAGTTCCAGAACGAGGCTCTGGCCGACTTCGGCCTCCTCGGTCCGCCACCCCTGGATGAAGCCCTCATGCTGGAGGACCTCGGCGATGTGCGCCTTGATCTTGGAAAACGGCATCGTCACGGTGTCGTGGTAAGCCGAATTCGCGTTACGCAGACGAGTCAACATGTCTGCGATCGGGTCGGTCATTGTCATGGCCGACTGGCCCTTCCTCACCGCGGTTTCCGAGTGCGGGCCTTTCCCAAAGCCTGCCTTCCGCGGGGTACCCCCGTGAAGTGCACAAACGGACCTTCGGCGTGGTCGTGGGCACCGCGATCCCGTGGGACTGCCGTGCCCTGGTGAATGAATATCGCTTTCCGCCGTTCTCCGTCCTGGAGGACGACGGGTCCTACATCGAGCCACCGGGAAGGTGGCGCTTCCGGGGGCCGACCGCGCTCAGGCGCTCAGTCGGCCCCGCCGGAAACTACCAGCTCGACTTGGTGATGCCGGGCAGCTCGCCCCGGTGCGCCATCTCGCGGAAGCAGATACGGCACAGGCCGAACTTCTTGAAGACGGCACGCGGGCGTCCGCACCGCGAGCATCGAGTATACGCCCGAACGCCGAACTTCGGCTTCCGGTTCGCCTTTGCGATCAGGGACTTCTTAGCCATGGTAAACCCCTCAGGCTTCCTTGAACGGGAAACCGAGCCGCTTGAGCAGGCTGCGGCCCTGGTCGTCGATGGTGGCGGTGGTGACGACAGTGATGTCCATCCCACGCTGCCGGTCGACCTTGTCCGGGTTCACCTCGTGGAACATGACCTGCTCGGTCAGACCGAAGGTGTAGTTCCCGTTCCCGTCGAACTGCTTCGGGGAAAGGCCACGGAAGTCCCGGATACGGGGCAGAGCCAGCGAGAGCAGCCGGTCGAGGAACTCCCACATCCGGTCGCCGCGCAGCGTGACGCTGGCGCCGATCGGCTGACCCTCGCGCAGCTTGAACTGCGCGATGGAGTTCTTGGCCCGGCTGATCTTCGGCTTCTGCCCGGTGATCGCCGACAGGTCGGCGATCGCGCCTTGAATAAGCTTTGCGTCACGAGCCGCCTCGCCGACGCCCATGTTCACCACGATCTTCGTGAGACCGGGGATCTGCATGACGTTCTCGATGCCGAACTCGTCCTTGAGGCCCGCAACGATCTCGTTACGGTACTTCTCCTTGAGCCGCGGCATCGGCGGGGCGGTGATGTCGTTGGTAACCGTCATCAGATGTCCTTACCGGTGCTGCGGGAGACGCGAACCTTGGTTCCGTCCTCCTCGAAGCGGTAGCCGACCCGGGTGGCCTTGCCGTCCACGGTGAGCGCAACATTGCTCACGTGGAGGGAAGCCTCCTTGGTGACGACCTCTCCCTGCTCGCCGCCGGCCGGATTGGCCTTCCTGTGCTTCTTGACCAGGTTGACGCCCTCGACGACGACACGGTCTTCCTTGGGCATGGCCTTGACGACCTTACCCGTGGCACCCTTGTCCTTGCCGGCGAGAACGATGACCTCGTCGCCAGATTTGATCTTCATCGCTTAGAGCACCTCCGGCGCCAGCGAAATGATGCGCATGTACTTCTTGTCACGCAGCTCACGGCCGACCGGGCCGAAGATGCGGGTGCCTCGCGGGTCCCCACCGTCCTTGATGAGCACGGCAGCGTTCTCATCGAAGCGGATGTAGGAGCCGTCGGGCCGGCGGCGCTCCTTAGCGGTGCGCACGATAACGGCCTTGACGACGTCGCCCTTCTTGACTCCAGCGCCAGGCAGGGCGTCCTTCACCGTAGCGACGATGGTGTCGCCCATTCCGGCGTAGCGCCGACCCGAGCCACCGAGAACACGGATGGTAAGGATCTCCTTGGCCCCCGTGTTGTCGGCGACCTTGAGTCGCGACTCCTGCTGAATCACGTCTGCTCCTGATGTGATGCGTGCGGTCCACTGCCGCACGGCTAGGTGGTCTCACCCCTCGCGTCGGCGGCCGACAACTGGTGTCGGCCGCCGACAGGCCGGGGTTACTTAGCCTTCTCCAGGATCTCCACGACGCGCCAACGCTTCGTCGCGGAGAGCGGCCGGGTCTCCATCATGATGACCCGGTCACCGACGCCACAGGAGTTCGACTCGTCGTGAGCCTTGTACTTGGTCGTCCGACGGATGACCTTGCCGTACAGGGCGTGCTTGACGCGGTCCTCGACCTCGACAACGACGGTTTTGTCCATCTTGTCGCTGACGACGAGGCCCTCACGCGTCTTGCGGTAGTTGCGGGTCGCGGTCTGGTTCTCAGTCATTCGGCTGCTTCCTTCGTCTCCTCAGCCGACTCACCAGACAGCGGGACGATGCCCAGCTCGTGTTCGCGCAGGATCGTGTAGATCCGCGCGATCTCGCGCTTGACCGTACGAAGACGGCTGTGGTTGTCGAGCTGGCCGGTGGCGGCCTGGAAGCGGAGGTTGAAGAGCTCTTCCTTGGCTTCCTTGAGCTTGGTGACCAGGTCCTCAACGGACTGGTCGCGCAGCTCATGGGCAGTCACGGACTTCGCCATCACTCCCCCTCACGCTTAACAAACTTGCACTTCATCGGGAGCTTGTGCATTGCACGGCTCATGGCCTCCTTGGCCACGTCCTCGGGCACGCCCGACAGCTCGAACATCACGCGACCGGGCTTGACCGGCGCGACCCACCACTCGGGTGAACCCTTACCGGAACCCATGCGGACCTCGGCAGGCTTCTTGGTCAGCGGACGGTCCGGGAAGATGGTGATCCACACCTTGCCGCCACGCTTGATGTGACGCGTCATGGCGATACGAGCGGACTCGATCTGACGGTTCGTCACGTAAGCGGACTCCAGGGCCTGGATACCGTACTCACCGAAGGTGACCCGGGTTCCGCCCTTGGCCTTGCCACGAAGGTCCGGGTGGTGCTGCTTGCGGTACTTGACCTTACGAGGAATAAGCACGGGTCAGCTCCCCTCGGTCTTCGGGGCCTCGGCGGACGCACCGGCCTTTGCCTCGGTGTTCGGCTGACCGCCACCCGCGGGACCGCCACGACGGCGGCGCTGCGGACGCTCACGGCGCTGACCGCCACCGGCGGTGCGCTGCGCGACCTGGGCCGCCTCACGCTCGGCGCGGGTCACAGGGGCGTCGCCCTTGTAGATCCACACCTTCACACCGATGCGACCGAACGTCGTCCGGGCCTCGAAGAAGCCGTAGTCGATGTCGGCGCGAAGCGTGTGCAGCGGGACCCGACCCTCGCGGTAGAACTCCGAGCGGGACATCTCAGCCCCACCCAGACGGCCACCACACTGGATACGGATGCCCTTGGCACCGCTCTTCATCGCGCTCTGCATGGCCTTGCGCATCGCGCGGCGGAAAGCCACGCGGCTGCTCAGCTGCTCGGCGACGCCCTGGGCGACGAGCTGCGCGTCGATCTCCGGGTTCTTCACCTCGAAGACGTTCAGCTGCACCTGCTTGCCGGTCAGCTTCTCAAGGTCCGTACGGATCCGGTCGGCCTCAACGCCGCGACGGCCGATGACGATGCCCGGCCGGGCGGTGTAGACGTCCACGCGGACACGGTCACGGGTGCGCTCGATCTCGACCTTGGAGATGCCCGCGCGCTCCATGCCACGGGTCAGCATCCGACGGATCGCGACGTCTTCCTTGACGTAGTCCTTGTAGGACTTGTCGGCATACCAGCGGCTCTTGAAGTCGGTGGTGATGCCGAGGCGGAACCCGTGCGGGTTAATCTTCTGCCCCACTATCGGGTCCTTTCCTTCGTCTTGGACGAGGCACGCGCGTCCTCGGCGACGACCACGGTGATGTGGCTCGTACGCTTGGTGACACGGAAGGCCCGGCCGAATCCTCGCGGGCGAATGCGCTTCAGGGTCGGACCTTCGTCCACCCAGACTCGCTCGACCACCAGGTTCTCCCGGTCCAACTTGTCGTTGTGCTCGGCGTTGGCAATGGCGCTGTCCAGCACCTTGCCAACGGGCTCACTCGCCGACTGGGGAGCGAACCGGAGCACCGCCTGCGCCTCGTCAGCGGGCAACCCGCGAATAAGGTCCGCCACCCGGCGAGCCTTGCGGGGCGTAACGCGGACGAACCGCGCCTGTGCCCTCGTTCCCATCGCTTTTCCCTCGCTCACGGAAAATATCTTCCCCACTCACCGTGGAGAACATTTGTTCTTACAACTGCTGCAACCGCTAACGGCGGCTGCGGCGGTCGTCCTTGACGTGGCTACGGAAAGTACGCGTGGGAGCGAACTCACCGAGCTTGTGGCCGACCATCGACTCCGACACGAACACCGGAATGTGCTTGCGGCCGTCGTGGACGGCGATCGTGTGACCGATCATCTCCGGGATGATCATGGACCGCCGGGACCACGTCTTGATGACGTTCTTGGTCCCCTTTTCGTTCTGCGACTCCACCTTCTTGACGAGGTGGTCGTCCACGAAGGGACCCTTCTTAAGGCTACGTGGCATCAGACGTGCTCCTTACCGCTTCTTCTTACCGCTACGCCGACGCCGCACGATCATCTTGTCGCTGGCCTTGTTCTTGGTCCGGGTCCGGCCTTCCTTCTGTCCCCAGGGGCTGACCGGGTGACGTCCACCGGAGGTCTTGCCCTCACCACCACCGTGCGGGTGGTCGACCGGGTTCATGACCACACCACGGACGGTCGGGCGCTTGCCCTTCCACCGCGAGCGACCAGCCTTGCCCCAGCTGATGTTGGACTGCTCGGCGTTGCCGACCTGGCCAACGGTGGCGCGGCAGGTGATCTCCACCATGCGCATCTCACCGGAGGGCATACGCAGCGTGGCGTAGTTCCCCTCCTTGGCCAGGAGCTGGATCTGCGATCCAGCAGAGCGGCCCAGCTTGGCACCGCCGCCCGGCTTCAGCTCGACCGCGTGCACGAACGTACCCGTGGGGATGTTGCGCAGCGGGAGGCAGTTGCCCGGCTTGATGTCGGACTGGGGGCCGTTCTCGACCTTGTCGCCCTGCGAGAGGCCGGCAGGCGCCAGAATGTAGCGCTTCTCACCGTCCACGTAGTGGAGCAGAGCGATGCGAGCGGTGCGGTTGGGGTCGTACTCGATGTGAGCGACCTTGGCCGGCACGCCGTCCTTGTCGTGACGACGGAAGTCGATCACGCGGTAGGCGCGCTTGTGACCGCCACCTTGGTGACGAGCGGTGATACGGCCGTGGCCGTTACGACCGCCCTTGGAGTGAAGCGGACGAACCAGGGACTTCTCCGGCTCCGAGCGCGTGATTTCGACGAAGTCGCTCACGCTGGAGCCGCGACGACCCGGCGTCGTCGGCTTGTACTTACGAATGCCCATCTTCTTCGCGCATTCCTTTACGTGTTACTTGATGTGTAGCGGTCAGATCCGAAAGATCACTGACCGAAGATGTCGATGCGGTCACCCTCGGCGAGGCTGACGATCGCGCGCTTCGTGTCAGGACGCTTTCCGAAACCGAAACGGGTCCGCTTGCGCTTGCCCTTCCGGTTGATCGTGTTCACGCCGGTGACCTTCACTTCGAAGATCTTCTCGATCGCGATCTTGATCTGGGTCTTGTTGGCGTCCGGGCGAACGATGAACGTGTACTTGTTCGCGTCCATGAGCCCGTAGCTCTTCTCGGAGATCACCGGCTCGACGATGATGTCCCGGTGGTCGGCGATCCTCACAGCTCGTCCTCCTCGGACTCAGCGGCCTTCGAGGTACCGGCCGCGTGGGCCAGGAACTCGGCGTAACCCGCCTCGGTGAAGACCACGTCGTCCGAGTACAGGACGTCGTAGGTGTTCACCTGGTCCGCGTCGAGGATGTGGACCTCTTCGAGGTTGCGCAGGGCGCGCCGGTTGTGCTCGTCCTCACGAGCCAGGACGACGAGAACCTTGTCGGACTCGGTGACCTGGCGCAGCGCCTTGAAGGCGGTCTGCGTGAGCTTGGTGTCCGCGTCCGCGGCCACGAACTGGCCGATGACGTGGATACGGCCGTGGTTGGCCCGGTCGGAGAGGGCGCCACGCAGGGCGGCGGCCTTCATCTTCTTCGGGGTCCGCTGGCTGTAGTCACGCGGCTGGGGGCCGTGAACGACGCCACCACCGACGTACTGCGGGGCGCGGATCGAGCCCTGACGGGCACGACCGGTTCCCTTCTGGCGGTAGGGCTTCTTGCCACCACCGCGGACTTCACCGCGGGTCTTGGTGGCGTGGGTGCCCTGACGGCCTGCGGCCAACTGGGCGTTCACGACCTGGTGCAGCAGCGGAATGCTGACCTTCTGGGCGAAGACGCTCTCAGGCAGCTCGACGCTGCCCTTGGAGCCACCCTCAGGGTTCTTGACCTCGATCTGGGCCATGGCTTACTTGTCCCCCTTCACAGCGGTGCGGACGAGCACCAGACCGCCGTTGGGACCAGGCACGGCACCCTTGACCAGGATGAGGCCCTTCTCCGCGTCCACGGAGTGAACGGTCAGGTTCTGGACGGTCTTGCGCACGTTACCCATGCGCCCGGCCATCCGCATGCCCTTGAAAACGCGGCCGGGCGTGGCGCAGCCGCCGATGGAGCCGGGCGAGCGGTGGGTGCGGTGCGTACCGTGCGAAGCGGACATACCGGCAAAGCCGTGCCGCTTCATGACGCCGGCGAAGCCCTTACCCTTGCTCTTGCCCGTGACGTCGACCTTCTGGCCGATCTCGAACGTGGCCGCGTCGACCTCCTGGCCGAGTGTGTACTCGGAGGCGGCGGTCGTGCGGACCTCTACGTAGTGACGGCGCGGGGTCAGGTCGTGCGCGCGAAGGTAGTCGCCCAGGGGCTTGTTGACCTTGCGCGGGTTGATCTGCCCGTAGCCGAGCTGGATGGCGGAGTAACCATCGGTGTCCGGAGTCCGGATGCGGCTCACGACGCACGGACCGGCCTTCAGGACGGTCACGGGAACCATCTTGCCCGCGTCGTCGAAGACCTGGGTCATGCCGAGCTTTTCGCCCAGAACTCCCTTGATCTGCTTGGTGGCCATGTCAGTGCGTCCTTAAAGCTTGATCTCGATGTCAACGCCGGCCGGCAGGTCGAGTCGCATGAGCGAGTCGACCGTCTTCGGAGTCGGGTCGATGATGTCGATCAGCCGCTTGTGAGTGCGCATCTCGAAGTGCTCGCGCGAGTCTTTGTACTTGTGCGGCGATCGGATAACGCAGTAAACGTTCTTCTCCGTCGGCAGCGGCACCGGGCCCGCGACCTGTGCGCCAGTTCGCGTCACGGTCTCAACGATCTTCTTCGCCGAGCTGTCGATGACCTCGTGGTCATAGGCCTTTAGCCGAATGCGGATCTTTTGTCCCGCCATATGGCCTGTTCGTCCTTCGCTTCAGTGTCCGTAACGGTGAGCAGTTCCGGTCACAGAAGCCCAGGCCCGTCGGCGAATCCGCCGGCTTTTTGGCCTTGAGCCCCTATTTCCTTGAGAAACCGCAACAGGGCTTGCCCCTGCGGTGCGTCACCGTCACAGAGCCCGATGACGTCTTGTCAGTGTGGTGGGTGAGCCGCGTTGGTGCGGCCCACCCGCCACGTCGGGGTGGCTCCTTACGGAAGCACCCCGACGTGTGTACTAGTTGAGGATCTTGGTGACGCGACCCGCGCCCACGGTCCGGCCACCCTCACGGATGGCGAACTTCAGGCCCTCTTCCATGGCGACCGGCTGGATGAGCTGGACGGTCATTCCGGTGTTGTCACCGGGCATGACCATCTCGGTGCCCTCCGGCAGCGTCACGACGCCGGTGACGTCGGTGGTGCGGAAGTAGAACTGCGGGCGGTAGTTGTTGAAGAACGGCGTGTGGCGGCCACCCTCGTCCTTGGACAGGATGACGACCTGACCCTCGAACTGCGTGTGCGGGGTGGTGGTGCCGGGCTTGATGACGACCTGGCCACGCTCGACGTCCTCGCGCTTGGTGCCGCGCAGGAGCAGACCGACGTTGTCACCGGCCTGGCCCTGGTCGAGCAGCTTGCGGAACATCTCAACACCGGTGACGGTGGTGGTCTGCTTGTCTTCCTTGATGCCGACGATGTCGACGGTCTCGTTCACGTTGACGATACCGCGCTCGATACGACCGGTGACGACGGTGCCGCGACCGGTGATCGAGAAGACGTCCTCGATGGGCATGAGGAAGGGCTTCTCGGTGTCACGCACGGGCTCGGGGATGTGGGAGTCCACGGTGCCCATGAGCTCCAGGATGGCCTGGCCCCACGTGGCGTCGCCCTCAAGCGCCTTCAGAGCGGAGACCTTGGTGACGGGAGTGTCGTCGCCGGGGAACTCGTACTCGCTGAGCAGCTCACGGACCTCAAGCTCGACGAGCTCGAAGATCTCCTCGTCGTCCACCATGTCGGCCTTGTTCAGGGCGACGACGATGGCGGGGACGCCGACCTGGCGAGCAAGGAGCACGTGCTCCTTGGTCTGCGGCATCGGGCCGTCGGTGGCGGCCACGACCAGGATCGCACCGTCCATCTGGGCCGCACCCGTGATCATGTTCTTCACGTAGTCGGCGTGACCCGGGCAGTCGACGTGGGCGTAGTGACGCGCCTCGGTCTGGTACTCGACGTGAGCGACGGAGATGGTGATACCGCGCTCGCGCTCCTCAGGAGCGTTGTCGATGTCCGCGAACGGAGTGAACGGGTTCAGCTCCGGGTGGGCGTCGTGCAGCACCTTGGTGATGGCCGCAGTCAGCGTGGTCTTGCCGTGGTCAATGTGACCGATGGTGCCGATGTTAACGTGCGGCTTGGTCCGCTCGAACTTTACCTTCGCCACTGGAAGTCTCCTAGACGTACAGATCTATCTGACTGTGGTCCAACCCCGTGAGCACGGGGAACAGCCGGGTTGGTCGTTCGCGACTATTCGCCGCGAACCTTCGCCACAATTTCTTGGGCGACAGCGGACGGAACCTCCGCGTAGGAGTCGAACACCATCGAGTAGTTGGCTCGACCCTGCGTGCGGCTACGAAGGTCACCCACGTAGCCGAACATTTCCGAGAGAGGCACGAGGGCCTTGACCAGACGGACACCGGAACGGTCGTCCATGGACTGAATCTGTCCACGACGAGAGTTCAGGTCGCCGACCACGTCACCCATGTACTCCTCGGGCGTGGTGACCTCCACGGCCATGACCGGCTCCAGGAGAGCCGGCTTCGCCAGCCTGACGGCCTCCTTGAAGGCCATCGAACCGGCGGTCTTGAAGGCCATCTCCGAAGAGTCGACGTCGTGGTACTGGCCGTCCGTCAGCGTCACCTTGATGCCGACGAGCGGGTAGTGCGCGAGCACGCCCAGCTCCGCGGCGGCCTGGCAGCCGGCGTCGACCGACGGGATGTACTCCCGCGGGATGCGACCACCGGTGACGGCGTTGACGAACTCGTACCCCGAAGCGGCGCCGTCCTCGGACTCCAGCGGCTCAAGGTTGATCTTCACCTTGGCGAACTGACCCGAACCACCGGTCTGCTTCTTGTGGGTATAGACGTGACCGTCGACCTTCTTGCGAATGGTCTCGCGGTAGGCCACCTGCGGCTTACCGATGTTGGCCTCGACCTTGAACTCGTCGCGCATGCGGTGGACCAGCACCTCAAGGTGCAGCTCACCCATGCCGGAGATCACGGTCTGACCGGTCTGGTCGTCCGTGGCCACCTGGAAGGAGGGGTCCTCGTCGGCCAGGCGCTGGATCGCGATGCCCAGCTTCTCCTGGTCGCTCTTGGTCTTCGGCTCGATGGCCACCTCGATGACCGGAGCCGGGAAGGTCATGGACTCCAGGACGATGGGCGAGGCCTGATCCGACAGGGTCTCACCCGTGGTGGTCTCCTTGAGGCCCATGACGGCGACGATGTCACCGGCACCCGCCTCCGGGATCTCCACACGCTTGTTGGAGTGCATGCGGTAGACCTTGCCGATGCGCTCCTTGCGGCCCTTGACGCTGTTCAGCACCTGGGTACCGCTGACGAGGACACCGGAGTAGACGCGCACGTAGGACAGCTTGCCCAGGTGCGGGTCGTTGGCGATCTTGAAGACCAGGGCGGAGAACGGCTCGTCCACGCTCGGCTTACGCGCGAGGACGGGCTCCTCGTTCTCGTCCTTGGGGTCGTGACCCATGATGGACTCGACGTCCAGCGGGGACGGGAGGTACGCGGTGACCGCGTCGAGCAGGGGCTGTACGCCCTTGTTCTTGAAAGCGGTGCCACAAACGACGGGGATGGCGGTGCCGGCGATGGTGGCGCGACGGATCGCGACCACCAGCTGCTCCTCGGTGGGCTCCTGGCCCTCCAGGTACATCTCCATGATCTCGTCGTCGGCGTCGGCCAGCGTCTCGATGAAGGACTCGCGAGCCTCGCGAGCGGCCTCGACGTGAGTGTCCGGGATCTCGACGGTGTCGTACATCTCGCCGAGCGCGGCCTCGTCGCTCCAGA
Organism: Nocardiopsis sp. JB363; assembly: GCF_900143625.1. Lineage (GTDB taxonomy): Bacteria > Actinomycetota > Actinomycetes > Streptosporangiales > Streptosporangiaceae > Nocardiopsis. Next base: position 179,708 of record NZ_FRFF01000169.1, on the reverse strand, counting down.
CGTAGGCCTTCATCTTCACGAGGTCGATGACGCCCTTGAAGTCGCTCTCGGCACCGATGTTCAGCTGGATCGGCATGGCGTTCGCGCCGAGGCGCTCACGGAACATGTCGACGCAGCGCTGGAACTCGGCGCCGATCTTGTCCATCTTGTTGACGAAGCAGATACGCGGCACGTTGTACCGGTCGGCCTGGCGCCAAACCTGCTCCGACTGGGGCTCCACGCCTTCCTTGGCGTCGAACACCGCGACGGCACCGTCGAGGACACGCAGCGACCGCTCGACCTCGACCGTGAAGTCGACGTGGCCGGGCGTGTCGATGATGTTGATGGTGGTGTCGTCCCACTGGGTGGTGATCGCAGCCGAGGTAATGGTGATACCCCGCTCCTGCTCTTCCTTCATCCAGTCCATCGTCGAGGCGCCGTCGTGCGTCTCGCCGAGCTTGTGGTTGACACCGGTGTAGTAAAGGATCCGCTCGGTCGTCGTGGTCTTGCCCGCGTCGATGTGGGCCATGATGCCGATATTGCGGACCTTGTCCAGGTCAAGCAATGTCTTAGCCATGAGGCTCGTCGTCCTTCGGTCTGTTCAGGTCCTGCCGCTTTACCAGCGGTAGTGGGCGAAGGCCTTGTTCGACTCGGCCATCTTGTGCGTGTCCTCACGCTTCTTGACGGCCGCACCGAGACCGTTGCTGGCGTCGACCAGTTCGTTCATCAGACGCTCGGTCATGCTCTTCTCCCGACGCTGACGCGCGTAGGAGACCAGCCAGCGCAGGGCCAGCGTGGTGGACCGGGAGGCGCGAACCTCGACCGGCACCTGGTAGGTCGCGCCACCGACACGGCGACTGCGGACCTCAAGCGCGGGCTTGACGTTGTCCAGAGCTCGCTTCAGAACGACGAGCGGGTCCTGACCGGATTTCTCACGGGCGCCCTCGAGAGCGTCGTAGACGACGCTCTGAGCGATGGAGCGCTTGCCTTCGAGCAGCACCTTGTTGATCAGTGCGGTGACGAGCGGCGAGCCGTAAACCGGGTCGGTGATGAGCTGGCGCTTCGGCGCCGGGCCCTTGCGCGGCATACTTACTTCTCCTTCTTGGCACCGTAGTGACTACGGGCCTGCTTGCGGCCCCGGACACCCTGGGTGTCGAGCGAACCGCGGACAATTCGGTATCGGACACCCGGCAGGTCCTTCACACGACCGCCACGAACCAGCACGATGCTGTGTTCCTGGAGGTTGTGACCAATGCCGGGGATGTAGGCCGTGACCTCGATGCCGCTGCTCAGCTTGACGCGAGCGACCTTACGCAGAGCGGAGTTCGGCTTCTTGGGCGTAGTGGTGTAGACACGCGTGCACACACCACGACGCTGCGGACTCCCCTTCAGCGCCGGGGTCTTGTTCTTTGCGACCTTGTCCTGTCGGCCCTTGCGGACCAGCTGCTGGATGGTGGGCACCGCGTCTCCGTCTTCCTCGTGACCTACGCCGGTTCTCGTAGCCGATATCGCTATTGACCTGCTGAATTTCCCGAAACTCCCCGACCCCCGTGGTCGGGCGTGTCGACCTCGTTCCCAAACACGGGAACGGAAGCACACCCGGCCTTGAGACCGATTCACAGGAGGGGGTTCACATGCGCCGTGCGCCTCGTGTCCATCCTGCGGAGGACTGGGGAACCGCACACATGTGTGACCCGTTGACTCACGGGCACAATCACACAGGCTACCGCTACCAGACCAGACGGTCAAAACGGTGTGCGAGATAGCGAGAACAAACGGAACCGGTTCTCGCGTAGCCGTGGGTCACCCCTAGTCTACGCGCTCTCCGACGTTCTTCGCCCCAGGTTTCCCTTGGAATGCGGGTGGAGGACCGTCGCAGGAGCGCGGCCGCCTCCGGAGGCACCATTATCCCCCAGAAAGCGGCCGCCTGGCTACAGAACCAAAAGGATCGCGACGGAGATCACCGTCACAACGATGCCGACCACCGCGAACACGGTGCCCGTCGTGATCAGACCGAGTCCGTCGAGGGCGCCCCGAGACCCGCGGATCGCCTTCTTGGCCTTGGGACCCGTGACGAACAACGCGAGGATCGCGGTGATCACACCGACGAACGGGATCAGCGAAGCGGCACCCAACCACAGGGTCTGTACGGCCCCCGGGTCGGTGTCGGCCAGGAAGTCGACACTGTCGTACCCGGGGTAGGAGTCCCCGGCCTCTCCCCCGAGGGGGCGGTCCTCGAAGCCCGGGAAGTCCTCCTCAACGATTCGGTCACGACGGCGTCGGGTCGTCCTGGGGCGATCGGTCATCCCGTAGTCGGCGGGGGTGAACCCGTCGTCGTACTCGGACTCCCCGTCCTCGGCGCCCGGCTCCTCCGCGGCCTCGTCCCGCAGGTCCGGCCCTTCGTCCACACCCTCGTTCCAGGTGTCGGCGGGGCTCTGCGGTTGGGAACCGAAGGGCGATCCCAGGTCGGAGGGGACCCCGGCCACCGCCGTGGAGGGGCGGTCCCCGACGCCGAGCTCGTCCTGGAAGCGGTCACCATAACCTTGGTCACCATAGGACTGGTCACCGTAGGGCCGGTCGCCGAAACCCTGGTCCGGGTATCCCGTGTCCCGGTGGCCCGAATCGGCGTACCCCTGGTCCGCGTACCCCTGGTCCGCGTAGCCCTGGCCGTGCCGGCCCCGCGTCTCGTGACCCGGATCCGGGTGACCCTGGTCCGCGTAACCGCGGTCGTCGTATCCCCGGTCGTCGTAGGTCGGGCGACCCTCGTCCGCGAACCCCTGGTCACCGCGATCGTAGTAGCCCAGTTCGTCGTAGCCGCCGGTGTTCCACCCTCCATCGGTGGGCGCCGCGGAACCGCGATCGGTCGAACGCTCGTCATCCCGCGCGTACCCGTCGATCCCACGACCGTCGAACCCGAGTTCGTCGTGGGACGTGCCGGACCGGACGTCGGACCCGTACGCGGACGGTTCCTCGTCATAGGCGGGCGCGGTGAACATCTGGGTGGCACCCTCGGCGCCCCGGCTCCAAGACGGTTCCTCGGACGGTTCGGAACGCTCGGCCGCGTAGGACTCCGCTCCGCTCCACGGCCGGCTCGGCCACTCCCCCTCGTCCCGGTACGGGTCGGGGTCGTATCCCTCGGCGCCCGGTTCCTCGGTCTCCTTGGCCTTGGCGCGCGACTGCATGTTCGCGATCGCGGCGAGCGGGTCCTCGGAGCCCGCGATCGCCGCGGACAACTCCCCGGTGTCGGGGCCGCTGTCGCGTTCGGTGACCGCCTCGTCCGACCCCGAATCGAGTCCCGCCTCCTCGCGACGGCGCCGTTCGGCGTCCCGGACCACGTCCGGCAGTCGCGGGTCGTTGCGGTCGAACGCCCAGGTGTTGCCACTACCGGTGCCCAGACCACCGTCGTCGGCGGATTCGAAGGACCGAGACGGGGCGGAGAGCTCGTCATAGGGTTCCGCGTACGTCTGCGCGGGCCGCTCCTCCCCCCACGTTCCCTCCGCCGGCGAGGACGGCTCGTAGCGACGGTCCTCCAGGTAGGAGGGTGACGGGTCGGTCCAACGGTCGGACTCGGATTCGGTCCAGGGCTCTCTGGTTCCGCGGCCCTTCCAGTCGTCCCCGAGGTCCGGAACCGGGGTCCAGTCGTTCGAGGCGGCCGTGGAGCCGCTCTCCTCCGGTTCCTCGGGCGGCAACGGGACCTGGGCGCTGGCGGCGATGCCCGGATAGCCTCCGGACCCGCTCGGGCCCTCCTCCCACTCCCGAACGGGTTCCTGCTCGAACTCGGCGCCCCACGATGATCCGGCTCCGGGAGGGACCTCGGAAAAGATGTTCTCCGAGGGAGAGTCCGTGTTCTCCTCCGGCCTCGGCCACAGCGGATCGATGGGGTCCCGCGACTCCGCGGACCTTTCCCAGGACGGAGCCTGCCCGCTGTCGGAAGCGACCGGGACGTCCGCGGTATGGGCACCCCGCTCGGGGCGGGTGTACGGCGCGGAGGGCTCGTCCGGCGTCGACGAAGAGCTCGGGGACTCCCAGGCGGGCGGCCCCTCACCCGGGATCCGCGTGACCGGCTGATAGGCACCGGTGCCCGCACCCGGGTAGGAGATTCCGGGTGGGCCCTGGGGCTCCGGGTTCACCTCGGGTGTGGGCGGAAGGCCCAACGCGTCCGGGTAGGGCTCGACCAGGGCCGGGCGCGACGCGCTCAGCCCCGAGTACCCACCACTGTCGGGGAAGATCGCGGCCGGCTCCTCCGGGGCGTCCCCCGCGGGCTCATCCTCGACCTCCATAGGGTCCTGGTAATCGGACTGTGTCAGGAAACGGTTCTCACTGGGCTTGAACCAGGAGTCCGCGTCCCCTCCGGACGACCGGTTCCCCGGTTCTCCGCCCCCGTTATCGCTCACTTGCCTGCTCTCCCGCCGGCGCCGCGGCGCCCTCTCCCCGTCAACACAGCGGTGTGTCGACGCACAACGACAAAACGGCGGCGGAGCCACCCCCCGTGATGGGGGTGGCTGACCGCCGCCGTCGACTCAGCCAACGTTCAGTTCGGCTGCTTACCGGTTGTACGGCCCGAAGTCGTACTCCTCCAGCGGCACGGCTTCTCCCGAGCCCTGGCCGAAGGTGTACTCACTCGGCTCCTCATAGCCGGACACCGAGTACATCGAGGCCTTGGCCTCCTCGGTCGGCTCGACCCGAATGTTCCGGTACTGGGGAATGCCCGTACCGGCCGGGATGAGTTTACCGATGATCACGTTCTCCTTCAGGCCGAGCAGCGGGTCGCTCTTGCCATGGATCGCGTTCTCGGTGAGCACTCGGGTGGTCTCCTGGAAGGAGGCCGCGGACAGCCAGGACTCCGTGGCCAGCGAGGCCTTGGTGATACCCAGCAGGACCGGACGTCCGGCGGCGGGCTGGCCGCCTTCGGACACCACACGCCGGTTGATGCGCTCGAACTTGGGCCGCTCGACCATCTCACCGGGCAGCAGCTCGGTGTCGCCGGACTCCAGGATGTTCACTCGCTTGAGCATCTGGCGAACGATGATCTCGATGTGCTTGTCGTGGATGGACACACCCTGCGACTTGTACACCTCCTGGACCTCCGACACGAGGTGCTGCTGCACCGCGCGCGGGCCCTGGATGCGAAGCACCTCGTGCGGGTTGATCGCACCCTGGATGAGCTGCTCGCCGACCTTGACGTGGTCGTCGTCGGTCACCAGGAGCTGGGCACGCATCGGGACCGGGTAAGCGATCTCGTCGGTGCCGTCGTCCGGGATGACGACGATCTTGCGGCTCTTCTCGGTGTCGTCGATCCGGATCCGGCCCTCCATCTCGGAGATCGGGGCCACACCCTTGGGGATGCGGGCCTCGAAGAGCTCCTGGACACGGGGCAGACCGTGGGTGATGTCCAGACCGGCCGAACCACCCATGTGGAAGGTACGCATGGTCAGCTGGGTACCGGGCTCACCGATGGACTGGGCCGCGATGATACCGATCGCCTCACCGACGTCCACCGGCTTACCGGTCGCCATGGAGCGGCCGTAGCAGGTGGTGCAGACACCGATCTTCGCCTCACAGGTCAGCGACGAGCGGATGCGCACCCGGGTGATACCCGCGTTGACCAGCTTGTCGATGTTCTGCTCGGAGGTGTCGGACAGGGCGGCCAGCACCACGTTGCCGTCGGCGTCCAGCACGTCCTCGGCGAGAGTACGGCCGAAACCGGTGTTCTCGACGTTGTGCTTACGGGCGATGACACCGGCGGAGTTCTTCTCGCCGATCTCGTGCCACAGCGAACGGTCGGTGTTGCAGTCCACCTCGCGGACGATGACGTCCTGAGCGACGTCCACCAGACGACGGGTCAGGTAACCCGAGTCGGCGGTACGCAGCGCGGTGTCGGCCAGACCCTTGCGCTGACCGTGCGTGGAGATGAAGTACTCCAGCACGGACAGGCCCTCACGGTAGGAGGACTTGATCGGACGCGGGATCGTCTCACCCTTGGTGTTGGAGACCAGACCACGGATACCGGCGATCTGGCGCACCTGCATCGGGTTACCACGCGCACCGGACTGGACCATCATCCACACCGGGTTGTCGGCGGGGAAGTTGTCCTCCATGTTCTTGGCGACCTCGGCGGTCGCCTCGGTCCACAGCTCCGTGAGCTCCTTGCGGCGCTCATCGTCGGTGATCAGACCACGGTCGTACTCGCGCTGCAGCTTGTCGGCCTTGCGGTCGTACCGGGCGAGGATCTCCGCCTTCTCCGGCGGCGCGACGACGTCCTCGATGCCGATGGTCAGACCGGACCGGGTGGCCCAGCGGTAACCGGCGTCCTTGAGGGCGTCCAGGGTCGTGGCGACCTGGACCTTCGGGTAGTTCTCGGCGAGGTCGTTGACCAGGGTCGAGACCTGCTTCTTGCCCACCTGGAAGTTGACGTACGGGTAGTCGACCGGGGTGGTCTCGTTGAAGAGGTACCGACCCAGGGTGGTCTCCAGCACGTACACGTCACCCGGCTCCCAGCCTTCCGGCGGGGTCCAGTCCTTGGGCGTGGGAGCGCCGTCCGCGATCCGCAGGCGGATCTTCGCCTGCAGGTCGAGGTCGCCCAGGTCGAAGGCCATGATGGCCTCGGACGGAGAGCGGAACGCACGGCCCTCGCCGCTGGCACCGGCCTTCTCCGTCGTCAGGTAGTACAGACCGATGATCATGTCCTGGGTGGGCATGGTCACGGGCTTACCGTCGGACGGCTTGAGGATGTTGTTGGTGGCCAGCATCAGCAGCCGCGCCTCGGCCTGGGCCTCGGCGGACAGCGGCAGGTGCACGGCCATCTGGTCACCGTCGAAGTCCGCGTTGAACGCGGTGCACACGAGCGGGTGGATCTGGATGGCCTTGCCCTCGACCAGCTGCGGCTCGAAGGCCTGGATGCCCAGGCGGTGCAGCGTCGGAGCACGGTTGAGCAGAACCGGGTGCTCGGTGATGACCTCTTCGAGGACGTCCCAAACGACCGGACGGGACCGCTCGACCATGCGCTTGGCGCTCTTGATGTTCTGCGCGTGGTTCAGGTCGACCAGACGCTTCATCACGAACGGCTTGAACAGCTCCAGGGCCATCTGCTTGGGCAGACCGCACTGGTGCAGCTTCAGCTGCGGACCGACGACGATGACCGAACGGCCGGAGTAGTCGACACGCTTACCGAGCAGGTTCTGACGGAACCGACCCTGCTTACCCTTGAGCATGTCGGACAGCGACTTGAGCGGGCGGTTACCGGGACCGGTGACCGGACGTCCACGGCGGCCGTTGTCGAACAGCGCGTCGACGGCCTCCTGGAGCATCCGCTTCTCGTTGTTGACGATGATCTCGGGCGCGCCCAGGTCCAGAAGCCGCTTGAGACGGTTGTTCCGGTTGATGACACGGCGGTACAGGTCGTTGAGGTCGGAGGTCGCGAAGCGGCCACCGTCCAGCTGCACCATCGGACGCAGGTCCGGCGGAATGACCGGGATGCAGTCCAGCACCATGCCCATGGGGCTGTTGGTGGTGTTGAGGAACGCGGAGACGACCTTGAGCCGCTTCAGGGCGCGGGCCTTCTTCTGGCCCTTGCCGGTACGGATGATCTCCCGGAGCCTCTCCGCCTCCTCTCCCAACTCGAAGTTGGACAGACGGTCCTGGATGGCCTGAGCGCCCATGCCACCGCGGAAGTACTTCCCGAAGCGGTCCCGCATCTCGCGGTAGAGCATCTCGTCGCCTTCAAGGTCCTGGACCTTGAGGTTCTTGAACCGGTTCCAGACCTCGTCGAGACGGTCGATCTCGCGCTGGGCGCGGTCGCGCAGCTGGCGCATCTCACGCTCGGCGCCCTCGCGCACCTTGCGACGCGCGTCGCCCTTGGCGCCCTGCTCCTCAAGCTCGGCCAGGTCGGTTTCGAGCTTGCGGTGACGCTCCTCCAGGGTGGAGTCGCGACGCTGCTCCAGGTGCTGCTTCTCGACCGAGATCCGAGCTTCGAGCGACTGCAGGTCGCGCTCACGGCCCTCGGTGTCCACCCACGTGACCATGTAGGCGGCGAAGTAGATGATCTTTTCGAGATCCTTCGGCGCCAGGTCCAGCAGGTAGCCCAGACGGGAGGGCACACCCTTGAAGTACCAGATGTGCGTGACGGGAGCGGCCAGCTCGATGTGGCCCATCCGCTCGCGGCGCACCTTGGCACGGGTCACCTCGACGCCGCAGCGCTCACAGATGATGCCCTTGAAGCGGACGCGCTTGTACTTGCCGCAGTAGCACTCCCAGTCCCGGGTCGGACCGAAGATCTTCTCGCAGAAGAGTCCGTCCTTCTCGGGCTTGAGGGTGCGGTAGTTGATGGTTTCGGGCTTCTTGACCTCGCCGTGCGACCACTGGCGGATGTCCTCGGCCGTAGCGAGACCGATGCGCAGCTCGTCGAAGAAGTTGACGTCGAGCACTTAATTCGTCCCCTGCTCTCGAAGAATGCGGAAGTTAGACTTCTTCGACACTGCTCGGCTCACGCCGACCCAGGTCGATTCCCAGTTCTTCCGCGGCGCGGAAGACGTCCTCGTCGCTGTCCCGCATCTCGATGGACATACCGTCACTGGACAGCACCTCCACGTTCAGACAGAGCGACTGCATCTCCTTGATGAGCACCTTGAAGGACTCAGGGATACCCGGTTCAGGGATGTTCTCGCCCTTAACGATGGCCTCGTAGACCTTGACTCGGCCCACCACATCGTCGGACTTGATGGTGAGCAGTTCCTGCAGCGCGTAGGCGGCCCCGTAGGCCTCCAGCGCCCAGACCTCCATCTCACCGAAGCGCTGACCACCGAACTGTGCCTTACCACCCAGCGGCTGCTGCGTGATCATGGAGTACGGACCGGTGGAGCGGGCGTGGATCTTGTCGTCCACGAGGTGGTGGAGCTTCAGGATGTACTTGTAACCGACGGAGATCGGCTCGGCGAAGGGCTCACCGGTACGGCCGTCGAACAGACGCGCCTTACCCTCGTTGTCGATGAGACGGTTGCCGTCCGCGTTCGGACGGACCGACTTGATGAGCCCGATGAGCTCGTCGCCCTCCAGACCGTCGAAGACCGGCGTGGCCACACGCGAGTTCGGTTCGACCTCGGCGGCGCCGACCGCATGGATCGCCTTCTGCCATTCCTCTTCCATGCCCTCGACGACCCAGCCGTTCTTGGCCAGCCAACCGAGGTGGACTTCGAGGATCTGGCCGACGTTCATTCGACCGGGAACACCGAGCGGGTTGAGGATGATGTCGACAGGAGTGCCGTCCTCCAGGAAGGGCATGTCCTCCTGGGGCAGGATCTTGGCGATGACACCCTTGTTGCCGTGACGACCGGCGAGCTTGTCACCATCGGTGATCTTGCGCTTCTGAGCGACGTAGACGCGCACCATCTCGTTCACGCCGGGAGCGAGCTCGTCGCCCTCGTCACGGCTGAAGACGCGCACGCCGATGACCTTGCCGGTCTCACCGTGCGGGACCTTCAGGGAGGTGTCACGGACCTCACGGGCCTTCTCACCGAAGATGGCGCGCAGCAGGCGCTCCTCCGGGGTCAGCTCGGTCTCACCCTTGGGCGTGACCTTGCCGACGAGGATGTCGCCGTCGACGACCTCGGCGCCGATGCGGATGATGCCCCGGTCATCGAGGTCGGCCAGGACCTCCTCGCTGACGTTGGGGATCTCCCGGGTGATCTCCTCCGGGCCCAGCTTGGTGTCACGGGCGTCGACCTCGTGCTCCTCGATGTGGATCGAGGAGAGGACGTCGTCCTGCACCAGACGCTGGGAGAGGATGATGGCGTCCTCGTAGTTGTGCCCTTCCCAGGACATGTAGGCCACGAGGAGGTTCTTGCCCAGCGACATCTCGCCCTGGTCCGTGGAGGGACCGTCGGCGAGGACCTGACGGTCCTCGACCCGCTGGCCCTCGTGGACGATGGGGCGCTGGTTGAAGCAGGTGCCCTGGTTGGAGCGCTGGAACTTACCCATCCGGTACGTCTTGCGCGTGCCGTCGTCGGCCATCACCGTGACGTAGTCGGCGGTGACGTCCTCGACCACGCCGGCCCGCTCGGCGAGGATGACCTCACCGGCGTCGGTGGCGGCGCGGTACTCCATGCCGGTACCGACGAACGGCGACTCGGCGCGCAGCAGCGGCACGGCCTGGCGCTGCATGTTGGAACCCATGAGCGCGCGGTTGGCGTCGTCGTGCTCCAGGAACGGGATCATGGCGGTGGCGACCGACACCATCTGGCGCGGCGACACGTCCATGTAGTCGACCTCGTCGGTGCTGACCTGTTCGAACTCCCCGCCCTTACGACGGACCAGCACACCGGCCTCGGCGAAGCTGCCGTCGGCGTTCAACGGGGTGTTGGCCTGCGCGATGACGCACAGGTCCTCCTCGTCGGCGGTGAGGTAGAAGATCTGGTCGGAGACCTTGCCGTCGATGACCTTGCGGTACGGGGTCTCCACGAAGCCGAAGGAATTCACGCGGCCGTAGGCGGCGAGCGAACCGATCAGGCCGATGTTGGGGCCCTCAGGGGTCTCGATCGGACACATGCGGCCGTAGTGGGACGGGTGAACGTCCCGGACCTCGAAGCCCGCACGCTCACGGGACAGACCGCCCGGACCCAGCGCCGAGAGGCGACGCTTGTGGGTCAGACCCGCGAGCGGGTTGGTCTGGTCCATGAACTGGGACAGCTGCGAGGTGCCGAAGAACTCCTTGATGGAGGCCACGACGGGACGGATGTTGATCAGGGTCTGCGGCGTGATCGCCTCGACGTCCTGGGTGGTCATCCGCTCGCGGACGACGCGCTCCATCCGGGCCAGACCCAGGCGGACCTGGTTCTGGATGAGCTCGCCGACGGTGCGCAGGCGACGGTTGCCGAAGTGGTCGATGTCGTCGGTCTCGATCGGACGGAGGCCGAGGACGGTCTCCTTCTCGATCTCACCCGCGTGCAGGCGGACGATGTAGTCGATCGTGGCGACGATGTCCTCTTCGGTGAGGGTGCCCTGCGTGAACTCGGTGTCCAGACCGAGCTTCTTGTTGATCTTGTACCGGCCGACCTTGGCCAGGTCATAGCGCTTGGGGTTGAAGTACAGGTTCTCCAGCAGCGCCTGGGCCGACTCCTTGGTGGGCGGCTCTCCCGGGCGCAGCTTGCGGTAGATGTCCAACAGCGCGTCGTCGGTACCCGCGGTGGGGTCCTTCTCCAGGGTGTTGCGGATCGACTCGTACTGGCCGAAACGCTCCAGGATCTGGTCCGTGGTCCATCCCAGCGCCTTGAGCAGGACGGTGACGCCCTGCTTGCGCTTGCGGTCGATGCGGACACCGACGAAGTCGCGCTTGTCGACCTCGAACTCCAGCCAAGCACCACGGGACGGGATGACCTTGCACCCGAACAGGTCCTTGTCGGAGGTCTTGTCGACGGACTTGTCGAAGTACACACCCGGGGAACGGACCAGCTGAGACACAACAACGCGCTCGGTGCCGTTGATGATGAAGGTGCCCTTGACGGTCATGAGCGGGAAATCGCCCATGAACACCGTCTGGCTCTTGATCTCACCGGTGTCGTTGTTGATGAACTCCGCCGTGACGAACATCGGGGCGGAGTAGGTCATGTCCTTGTCCTTGCACTCCTCCTCGGAGTACTTGGGCGGTTCGAACCGGTGGTCACGGAACGAAAGGGACATGGTGCCCGAGAAGTCCTCGATCGGGCTGATCTCCTCGAAGATCTCTTCGAGACCGGACTGCTCCGAAACGTCCTTGCGGCCGGCGGCGCGGGCCGTCTCGCCCCGCGTCTTCCACGTGTCGTTGCCCAGCAGCCAGTCGAACGACTCGGTCTGCAGGGCCAGAAGATTGGGAACCTCAAGGGGTTCCTGGATACGGGCGAAAGAAACGCGGTGCGGACCAAGGGCGTTAGCGGAGGCGTTGCGCGAGGCTGCCAACAGGGGTCCTTCCGAAGGCTTGTGGCGGTTGAAGCGCGCACGCCAGACGATCCGTCACGAGAAGGACCGCCGCAACACGGTTGAGACGGTCACATCGAGCGGGAGCGGGCTTCGTCGGGGCTTCCGGAGTAACAATCGGAAATGACGAAAAGCCGTTCACCGACACAGGGATCACCAAAGGGCAGCGCAAAAGAGCAGTGTAGCCGAACACTACACCGCTGTCCACTCACGGTCCACGGCACCACTCACGACACCGGCAGGATCACCCCTGCAGGGCGATCCGTCAAGCCCGGCGACCGTCGAACGTCGCCATGCACGCCCCCGGGGGAAAGGCCCTGGACCATCAGGGTGAAACAGCGCGCCTGCCCTGGCCCCACGGGGGATTGTGAGCCATCGGACACCCGGAAGGATTCCCCCGCCCAAGGCGGGTAAACACTCCCCAACGGGTCCGTCAGGATTCCCGGGACGGGAGATTACCGCGTCCGAGGGACAGTTCGCACACGCGTACCCCTACGTCCCCGATTCCCCCTGGTCCGAGGGCTCGAAGACCGCAACAGCTTCGCACACCGAAGTCCCATGTCCCGTGACGGACACGGCCGCGCCCCGACAAAGGGGACGTTCGTCCTCGCCCCGTCGGATCCCGGAGGACCCGGGGCCCGGGACCCGGATCCTCCGTAAGCGCCCTCAGTCGAGACACGGACACGAGAAAGCGGCCGCCCCTCCCGTTAGGAGGAACGGCCGCTTCACGCAGACCAGCGGGCATCTGAGGCCCGCGGAGGACTACTTGAGGGTGACGGTGGCGCCGGCGCCCTCAAGGGCGGCCTTGGCCTTGTCAGCGTTCTCCTTGCTGGCGGCCTCGAGAACGGCCTTCGGGGCGTTGTCGACCAGGTCCTTGGCTTCCTTGAGGCCCAGGCTCGTGAGGCCGCGGACCTCCTTGATGACCTGGATCTTCTTGTCGCCGGCGGCCTCGAGAACGACGTCGAACTCGGTCTGCTCCTCGGCCTCGTCCTCGGCAGCGGCACCGGGGGCGGCGACGGCCATGGCGGCCGGAGCGGCGGCGGTGACGTCGAACTTGTCCTCGAACAGCTTCACGAACTCGGAGAGCTCGAGGAGGGTCATCTCCTCGAACGCGGCAAGCAGGTCCTCGTTGCTGAGCTTCGCCATGATGCGATCTCTCTTTCTCTCATGCACACGCGCGCCAACGGCTGAGCGTGCGAGCCAATGGCCGGGCGCCGTCGGCACCCGCCGTGGTTCAAAAGGTTTAAGCGGCTTCCTCGTTGCGCTTGTCCGCCAGAGCCTGCGCGAGACGCACAGTCTTGGAGGGCAGCGCCTGGAAGACGGCGGCGGCCTGGCCCTGCTTGGCCTTGAGCGCACCGGCCAGCTTCGAGAGGAGAACCTCTCGGGACTCCAGATCGGCCAGCTTGGTGACCTGTTCGGCGCTGACCGACTTGCCGTCGACCACACCGCCCTTGATCACCAGGGGCGAGTTCGCCTTCGCAAAGTCACGCAGACCCTTGGCGGCCTCGACGACGTCCCCGTGGACGAAGGCGATGGCGGACGGGCCTTCGAGCAGATCGGAGATCTGCTCGTCGACGCCGGCCTCCTTGACCGCGATCTTGGTCAGCGTGTTCTTGACGATGCGAAAACGCGCGTTCTGACCGAGGCTGCGGCGCAGTTCGGAAACCTGCGCGACAGTGAGCCCCCGGTATTCGGTCAGCACTGCGGCGTTCGACTCGCGGAGCTCGTCCGCGAGTTCGGCGACCGCGGCTGCCTTGTCCGGCCTCGCCATGGGACTCCTTCCAACAGTGAACGCTGGTTGCATCCCAAGGACTTCCACGATCGGCGTCAGCACGAGAAAAGCCCCGAGCGCAAGGCGCACGGGGCACGTCCGCGTTCTCCGCCCGCGTGCTCGGCACAACGGGACCCGGAACGGGAAAGCTCTAGTGACACCTGCGCGGGCGCCCATCGAGGTGGGTCCTTAGGTCACCCGAGCGGGTGACGACCAGCGGTCTTCGGCAATTCCCAATGCTAACCGACGAAAGGGAGTGCTCGCACACCGTTCCGACTCGGGCGAACGTGATCGCCGGCACCCTCCGAGACCTCCCGGCCCGCGAGAGTGAGATCACCGCCCTGTGGCGGCTCCCACGAGCACGCGGAACGGCCCCCGTCTCCCGAAGGAGCGGGGGCCGTTCCCATGCTTCGCACAAGGGCCTGGAGGGCCTTAGGCGTCGAGCGGAATGCTCGGGCCCATCGTGGTGGAGACCACGGCCTTCTTGATGTAGCGGCCCTTGGCGGCGGACGGCTTGAGGCGGTTCACCTCGTCGATCGCGGCCTGGTAGTTCTCCAGCAGCTTGGACTCGTCGAACGAGACCTTGCCGATGATGAAGTGCAGGTTCCCGTGGCGGTCCACGCGGAACTCGATCTTGCCGCCCTTGATGTCGGTGACGGCCTTGGTCACGTCCGGGGTGACGGTACCCGTCTTCGGGTTCGGCATGAGGCCACGGGGACCCAGGACACGGCCGAGGCGACCGACCTTGCCCATGAGGTCCGGGGTGGCCACAACGGCGTCGAAGTCGAGGAAGCCGTTCAGGACCTTGGTGACGAGGTCGTCGTCACCGACGATGTCGGCTCCGGCGGCCAGCGCCTGCTCGGCACGCTCACCGGTCGCGAAGACCAGGACCCGAGCGGTCTTGCCGGTGCCGTTCGGCAGGTTCACGGTGCCGCGGACCATCTGGTCGGCCTTGCGCGGGTCGACGCCCAGACGCAGGGCCACCTCGACGGTGGCGTCGAACTTGACGTTGGTGGTCTCCTTGGCCAGCTTCACGGCCTCGGCGGGGCTGTAGAGCCGGTCGCGGTCCACCAGGTTCGTGGCTTTGCGGTGGTTCTTGCTGCGCTTCACGCTGTTCTCCTACGGGAACGTGTGGTCTTGGGGCCAGCGCCTGGCCCTGCCACGGTGTTTCTTGCCATCGAGCAACCCCTGGTCAGGAGCTACTTGACCTCGATGCCCATGGAACGGGCGGTGCCGGCGACGATCTTGGTGGCGGCCTCGATGTCGTCGGTGTTGAGGTCGGGCAGCTTGGTCTGCGCGATCTCACGGACCTGGTCGGCGTTGATGGAGCCGGAGTTGCTGCGGCCCGGCTCACCGGTGGCCTTGTCCATGCCGGCGGCCTTCAGGATCATCTTGGGCGCCGGGGGCGTCTTGGTGACGAAGCTGAAGGAACGGTCCTCGTAGATGGAGATCTCTACGGGGATGACGTTGCCGCGCTGGGCTTCCGTAGCAGCGTTGTACTGCTTGCAGAAGTCCATGATGTTGACGCCGTGCGGACCAAGAGCGGTACCGACGGGCGGCGCCGGGGTCGCCTGACCGGCGGGCAGCTGCACCTTGACGAGTGCGGCGAGTTTCTTCTTCGGAGGCATATCGGGTCCTTTGCCTGATCTGCGTTGTGTGTCGGCCCCTGCCTCCCTGACGGCACGTTCGGGCCGAAGGGGCCACGGCCGTGCCGCTGCCGAAGGAGGCTTCCCCACGCCGGGCGTGGGGCGACGGCCCGTCGGGACCGGACGGGCCGGGCGCGTGTTTCGTCGGGCCGCGAGGCCTGCGGTGACACGCGACGGTGGGCCCACCCCGTGAGGGTGGACCCACCAAGTCTACTTCGCCCGGGTAGTGCTCCGGGCTGGGTGTGGGATGGAACCCACGACGTCAGATCTTGGCGACCTGGCTGAAGGAGAGTTCCACCGGGGTCTCACGACCGAAGATCGACACGAGCACCTTGAGCTTCTGGGTGTCGCCGTTGATCTCGCTGACGGTGGCGGGCAGGGTCGCGAACGGACCCTCCATGACGGTGACGGACTCGCCGATCTCGTAGGCGACGTCGGAGCGGACCTCTCCACCGCCCCCGGCCTTGGCCTGCGGGGTGGCCTCGGGCTCCTCCTCCGGCTCGGGAGCCAGGAGCTTGGCGACCTCGGTCAGGCTCAACGGAGCCGGCTTGTTGGACAGGCCGACGAAACCGGTGACGCCCGGGGTGTTGCGGATGGCCGACCAGGACGCGTCGGTCAGGTCCATGCGGACGAGCACGTAGCCGGGCAGGACCTTCTCGGTGACCTGCTGGCGCTTCCCGCTCTTGACCTCGGTGACCATGTGCTCGGGCACCTCGACCTGGAAGATGTGCTCCTCCATGTTGAGGGACTGGGTACGGCTCTCGACGTTGGCCTTGACGCGCTTCTCGTAGCCGGCGTAAGTGTGCACGACGTACCACTCGCCGGGCAGCAGGACGAGCTCGTTCTTGAACTCCTCGACGGGGTCCAGGCGAGGCAACTCGGGCTCGGCGTCGGCTTCCTCGGCGCTGTCGGCGACCTCGTCGGCCTCTTCGGCGCTGTCGGTGGCCTCGTCGGCTTCCTCGGCGCTGTCGGCGACCTCATCGGCCTCCTCGGCGAGCTCTTGGACGTCGCTGTCGGCGTCCTGGGACGGCTCGCCCGCCAGGCCGGTCTCTTCCGCCGACGACTGATCCGGCTCCTCTTCGGGGAAGTCGTCAGAGGTCAGTGGGGACTCGGACACGGCTGCTCTTTCTCTCGTCGGATTCGCTAGTGCGTGCGACGCACACCGAACAGGCCGTGCGTCGAACCCAGTTCTGCCAGCTTACGGTCTCTCAGGGCGACGCGGGACCAACGCGCGGACGAGGAAGGGCTTGTGGGGCGAAGTCGACGTGCCCCTGCACCGGTGTGAAGGTCGCCGCTCAGGCGCTCGGACGGCCGAAGGTGCTGTAGAGCCAGGTGACGGCCTCACAGAAGGCGAAGTCGAGGAGGGAGACGTAGGACAGGATGATCACGACGAACACCAAGACGACGATGGTGTAGGTGACCAGTTCCTTGCGCGTGGGCCAGCGAACCTTGCGCAGCTCGTCGACGACCTGCTTGGTGAACGTCACCGGACCGGTACGACGCTTCGGCTCCTTCTCGGGCTTGGCGTCGGCGTCAGTCTGAGTCACCTGGGGTCCTTAGGGTCGCGGGCTGCTTCATTCCCCTGTTAGTTCCGTTGCCCTCGCGGTTCGGGGTGACGACCGTGGCCGCCACCCCGATCCGCGCTCGGACTTGCAGGGCAGGAGGGACTCGAACCCCCAACCGCCGGTTTTGGAGACCGGTGCTCTGCCAATTGAGCCACTGCCCTTAGCGGAAACTGCGTTGCCCACCATAGCCGGTCCTGAGAGTCGTCGCACAACCTCGAAGGTGTGACGCCTGCATAACGAACCGACCGGCACGAACGAGTGTACGCCCATTCGAGGGCCTCGACCAAACCGGTTTCGGTGCGCCGAGTGGCCGAGGTGACCTTCCCCGCCCGAGGAAGTGACCTTCCCCCCGACACCCGGGATGAGCACATGACACCATGGGAACATGACTGACCGACCCCGTGTCTCTGCACGTATCAGCGCCATCTCCGAGTCCGCCACCCTGGCGGTGGACGCCAAGGCCAAGGCCATGAAGGCGGAGGGCCGACCCGTCATCGGTTTCGGCGCCGGGGAACCGGACTTCCCGACCCCCGACTACATCGTGGAAGCCGCGGTGTCCGCCGCCCGCGAGCCCCGCTTCCACCGCTACACCCCGGCCGGTGGCCTTCCCGAGCTGAAGAAGGCCATCGCCGAGAAGACCGAGCGCGACTCCGGCTACAAGGTCGAGCCCGCCCAGATCCTGGTCACCAACGGTGGCAAGCAGGCCATCTACGAGGCCTTCGCGGCCATGCTGGACCCGGGCGACGAGGTCATCGTGATCGCCCCGTACTGGACGACCTACCCGGAGTCGATCAAGCTCGCGGGCGGCGTGCCCGTCTACGTCGTCACCGACGAGAGCACCGGCTACATGGCCTCGGTCGAGCAGCTGGAGGCCGCCCGCACCGACCGCACCAAGGTGCTGGTGTTCGTGTCCCCGTCCAACCCGACCGGCGCCGTCTACCCGCGCGAGCAGGTCCGTGCCATCGGCCAGTGGGCGAACGAGCACGGCCTGTGGGTGCTGACCGACGAGATCTACGAGCACCTGGTCTACGGTGACGCCGAGTTCGCGTCCCTGCCCGTCGAGGTGCCCGAGATCGCCGACCGCACCGTCGTCGTCAACGGGGTCGCCAAGACGTACGCGATGACCGGATGGCGCGTCGGGTGGATCATCGGCCCGAAGGACGTGGTCAAGGCCGCGAGCAACCTCCAGTCGCACGCCACCTCCAACGTCGCGAACGTGTCGCAGGCCGCCGCCTTGGCCGCCGTCTCCGGCGACCTCGCCGCGGTCGACGAGATGAAGAAGGCGTTCGACCGCCGCCGCCAGACCATCGTGCGGATGCTCAACGAGATCGACGGCGTGGTCTGCCCGGTGCCCGAGGGCGCGTTCTACGCGTACCCGTCGGTGAAGGGCGTGCTCGGCAAGGAGATCCGCGGGAAGACCCCGACGACCTCCACCGAGCTGGCCGAGCTCATCCTGGAGGAGTCCGAGGTCGCCGTGGTCCCGGGTGAGGCCTTCGGTACCCCCGGCTACCTGCGTCTGTCGTACGCGCTCAGCGACGAGGACCTCGTCGAGGGCGTGACCCGCGTCCAGAACCTGTTGGCCGAGGCCAAGTAGCCTCCGCGAAGGTCATGAGGGAGCCCCGGACCGGTCGGTCCGGGGCTCCCTCATGTGCGGGGTGGGTCTCAGTGTCGCCGTTCCCGGTGCGCGGAGTGTGATTCATACGGCAGGCTTGGGACATGGAGACACCGACCAGCACCCGCCGGTTGGACCGGCTGCCCAAGGCCCATCTGCACCTGCACTTCACCGGGTCCATGCGCCATGACACCCTCATCGAGATGGCCGAGGCACGGGGGGTGCACCTGCCCCAGGCCCTGGCCGAGGAGTGGCCGCCCAAACTGCGGGGCACCGACGAACGCGGCTGGTTCCGCTTCCAGCGCCTCTACGACATCGCCCGTTCGGTCCTGAAACGCCAAGAGGACATGTACCGCCTGCTGCGCGAGGCGGCCGAGGACGAACGGGAGGCGGGTTCGGGCTGGTTGGAGATCCAGGTCGACCCGAGCGGCTACGCGTCCCGTTTCGACGGGCTCACCGCCACCCTGGAACTCATCCTGGACGCGGCCCGCGTCGCCTCCGAGGCCACCGGTGTCGGTATCGGGATCATGGTGGCGGCCAACCGCACCCGGCACCCGCTGGACGCCCGGGCCCTGGCCCGGCTCGCGCGCCAGTACGTGGGCAAGGGCGTGGTCTCGTTCGGGCTCAACAACGACGAGCGTCGCGGACGCGCCCGTGACTTCGAGGCGGCCTTCCGGATCGCCAAGCGCGCGGGTCTGCTGTCCACCCCGCACGGCGGCGAGCTGAACGGCCCGCGCAGCGTGCGCGAGTGCCTGGACGAACTGGACGCGGACCGTATCGGTCACGGCGTTCGGGCCATCGAGGACCCGTACCTGGTGGAGCGGATCGCCACCCAGGAAGTCACCCTGGAGGTGTGCCCGACCTCCAACGTGGGCCTGGGCGTGGTGGAGAAGGTGGACCACCTGCCGCTGCGCAGGCTGTACGACGCGGGAGCACCGATCGCCCTGGGCACCGACGACCCCCTGCTGTTCGGCCCCCGACTGCTGGAGCAGTACCGCATCGCCCGCGAGGTGTTCGAGTTCAGCGACCCCGAACTGGCGGACCTGGCCCGCATGTCGATCCGTGGTTCGGGCGCACCGGACTCGCTGAAAAAGGAGATGCTCGCGGGCGTGGACACCTGGCTGGCCACTCCCCCCGAGGACGGTGCCGTCTAGCAGTGTTCTCGGGGCCTCCGCCGGCGCTTCGGGGTTCCTGGTCGGCTCAAGCGAGGAGCGTCCAGGCGCCTTGGGCGAGCATGGCGGCGCCGGCGACGAAGAACAGCACGGCGGCACCGATCCGGATCGCCTTCTCCGGCAGCTTCTTGCCGAGTGCCGCGCCGATGGCGATGGCGATCCCGTCGGCGGCGACCATGCCGATCGTGGAGCCGATCCACACCGGAAGCCAGTGGTGCTGGGTGCCGACGGTGATGGTGGCGAGCATGGTCTTGTCCCCGAGCTCGGCGACGAAGAACACCAGCGCGACGGTCATGAACCCGGAGCGGATCCGGCGGGAGGCGGCGCGTTCCTCGTCCTTGTCGGTCATCTCGTCCCCGCGCAGGGTCCACAGACCGAAGAAGAGGAAGGCCAGGCCGGCCGCGAGGGTGAGCCAGTCGGTGGGCAGGGTCGCTCCGAGGACCTCGGCGATGAAGACGCTGCCGAGGTGGACCACCGCGGTGGCGGCGGTGATGCCGAGGAGGACCGTGAGGACTCGGTAACGCGAAGCCAGGGACATCGCGACCAGCTGGGTCTTGTCGCCCATTTCCGCGATGAAGATGGCGAACGTGCTGATACCGAGAGCGGCGAGAAAAGCCGACATGCTGCTCCTGCTGTCCTTGGTGGGCAGAAGGAGGCGGATAACGCCCCTTCAACCCGGTCGTTTCCTACCGGGTCAAAGGTCTCGTCCGCCCGCCTGAGCTGGGCTCACGCGGCCGGGACGGAAAAGTCCAGTATGTCGACCGCGCGGATTGGGGACTACTCCCCTTCGACACTGAAGACATTACCAGCGGCTTTTTTATTCGGCAATTTGTTGATTCGGCGAATTGTTTTATCAGGCGAGCCGGAAAAGTGAGTTAGGCGTGCCTAACTCGTTTCTTCGGAGCGTTGTCCCAGGCCCTCTCGGGCGCGGGTGTCTCTACAGACTCACGCCGACCATGACCGGCTCGTTGACCAGGCGTACCCCGAAGGCGGTCTCGACCCCGGCCCGCACCTCGCGGGCCAGGTCGAGCAGGTCGGCCGTGCTCGCCCCACCGGGGTTGGTCAGAGCGAGGGTGTGCTTGCCGGAGATCCGCGCGGGGCCGTCCCCATAGCCCTTGGTGAACCCGGCCCGGTCGATCAACCAGGCGGCGGAAAGCTTCACGTTGCCCTGGTCGTCGGGGTGGCCGGGGATCTCGGCATCCGGACCCAGACGTTCGGTGGCGCGCTCACGGAAGGCCGCGTAGTCCTCCGGGGACAGGATCGGGTTGGTGAAGAACGAACCGGCGCTGCGGGTGTCCGGGTCGCCGGGGTCCAACACCATGCCCTTGCCGCGACGCAGGCCCAGGACGACGTCCCTGGCCTTGTCCAGCGGCACCCTCTCCCCCGCTTCCACACCCATGGTGCGGGCGACCTCGGCGTAGCGCACCGGACGGCTCATCGGCCCCCGACGCAGCTCGAAGACCACCTCGCACACCACATACCGGTCATGGCCCTTGAAGGAGCTGTCCCGGTAGGTGAAACCGCAGTCCGCGTTGGACATGGTCACCAGGTCGCCGGTGGTGCGGTCCAGGACCAGCACCTCGCGGATGGTCTGGCTCACGTCCTGACCGTAGGCCCCGACATTCTGGATGGGGGTGGAACCGACCCGGCCGGGGATGCCGGAGAGGAACTCGATGCCGTTGAGGCCCTCGGCGACGGCCCGTTCGACCAGAGGGTCCCAGTCCACGCCCGCCTCCGCGCGCAGCAGGACGACGGTCTCACCGGTGTCCGCATCGGTTCCCGCGTCGGTGACGGTGACGCCCTGGGAGGCGACCAGGATCACGGCCCCGGGAAAGCCGTCGTCGGCGACCACCAGGTTGCTGCCGCCGCCCAGAACGAGCACACGCTCACCGGCACGATCGGCGTCGGTGACCAGGCGGACCAGTTCGTCAGTGGTGGCGGCGGCGTGGAAGGCCTTGGCGGAACCGCCCAGGCCGAGCGTGGTGTGATCGGCGAGCATGGTGGACACGGGCGTGGTACCTCTTCGTTCTCAGGAGGGCCAGGAGCTCCGTTCGGGGCCGGCCCGAAACAGCGGGGTCAGGCGAGACGGACGACGGCGATGGCCTTGGCGAGGACCTTGGCGCCGCCGGACCGCGCGGTCAGCAGAACGGTGACGGTGCCGTCGTCGTTCTTGGCCTTGACCTTGCCGCCGACGGTGATCTCGGCGCCGTCATCGTCGTCGGGGACGACGACGGGCGCGGAGAAGCGCACCGAATAGTCGAGGACGCTGCCGGGGTCCCCGGTCCAGTCGGTGACGACCCGACCGGCCTCGGCCATGGTGAACATGCCGTGCGCGATCACGTCGGGCAGGCCGACGGACTTGGCGAAGCGTTCGTTCCAGTGGATGGGGTTGAAGTCACCGGAGGCGCCGGCGTAACGGACCAGGTCCAGGCGGCGGACCGGAAAGATCCGCTCCGGCAGCTGCGTGCCGGTCTCGACCTCGTCGTACTTGAGCCTGTTCATCGTCGTGCCCCCCGCTTCCTAGGATCCCCGGACGACGAGCATCATGCCCGCCGTCACCACGTGTTCGCCGTCGGCCGCCGTGGCCACCGTTTCCAGGGTGAGCAGCTCGTTGCCGCCCAGGACCTTGATGTCGGTGATGCGGGTGACGGAGTTCAGGACGTCACCGGCGCACAGGGGGCGGCTGTAGTGGAAGCTCTGGTCGCCGTGGACGACCCGGGAGAAGTCGACGCCCAGGTCGGGGTCGGCGAGGGCCAGCGCGGAACCGGCCATGCCCAGGATCACCGGGAAGGTGGGCGGGGCGATGACGTCGGGATATCCCATGGCCTTGGCGGACTCGCGGTCCAGGTAGACCGGGCTGAGGTCGTTGATGGCCTCGGCGAACTCGCGGATCTTGCCGCGGGTCACCTCGTAGGCCTCGGGGGCGGGGTACTCCCGGCCGAGGTAGTCAGGGTTGATCGCCACGCTCTGCCTCTCGGATGTGGAAACGTCGGGGCCGGTCCGCCGTCGAGGAAAAGGCCCCTGGACAGCGAACAGCCCGGTGAGCGATGGGCTCACCGGGCTGGATTCTACGAGAAGCTGTCGCTCCCTGCGGGGACGACCGTCCCGCGTGACCTAGCGGGTCTCGCGGTGACCGTTGTGCTTGCGGCAGTTCGGGCAGAACTTGTTGATCGTCAGACGGTCGGGGGTGTTCCGACGGTTCTTGCGCGTGATGTAGTTCCGGTGATTGCACTCCTGGCAGGCCAGGGTGATCTTCGGCCTCACGTCTGTGGCAGCCACTTCGGAGTGCCTTTCTCGCTGGAGACATTACCTTGACGCAGTGAAAAACTGCTGAGACCCACGACGACCCCTGAGTGTCTTGCTCAGGGGCCAGTGGGGTGGTAGCGGGGGCCGGACTTGAACCGACGACACAGCGATTATGAGCCGCTTGCTCTACCGACTGAGCTACCCCGCCCCGATCAGACAGAAAGACATCCTACCGTGGATGTCTCCTGGTTCGGCCGGCGAAGTTCCACCGGCCACCCACCTGAGTGGACCGGAACCTCATCAAGTGGTGGAGCCCCTTTACGGAATCGAACCGTAGACCTTCTCCTTACCATGGAGACGCTCTGCCGTCTGAGCTAAAGGGGCGCGCTGTGGGACTTTCTCTCGTCCGCCCCGGGGTGTTACCCCCTTGCGCTGGTCATGACTATACAGGGATCAGGGGGTGATCTGCCAAATCGGGGACCAGGGCCCCCGCACCCCGCCCCGGACACGACCCGCACGTGGGTACGAAATCCCTGTTCAGAACGGGGTTCCCAACATTTCGAAGCCCTGTTCAGAGCCGCGGAAAACGGCCCGAATGTGACGCCGTGCACGCCCTCCGGCGGGCTCCGGGAAGCCTCTTCCGGCCCCTCATCCACCGTTCTCGGCGAGCCACACGTTGGACATGGCGTCGCGGTTGATCGTGCGGATGTCCGCGGTCAGCCCCAGGCGGCGCAGGGCGTCCGACAGACGGGTGTCGTGGGTGAAGACGATGAGCTGCCGATGCCGTCCCACCTCGGCCAGTACGGAGGCGAGCCCCTCCACGGTCTCGGTGTCCATGGCCTGGACCGGATCGTCCAGCAACAGGAACCCGAACGGGTTGCCCTCGATGAGGGTGCGCGGCAGACAGATGGACAGTGCCAGGGCCTGGAACTCGCCCTGGCTGAGCAGGCCCGGCGCGCTGGTCTGGTCGTCCACCCCGTCCACGGACACGTCCACCTCGACCCTCCGGCGGGCTCCACGGCCGATGAGCCGCATGCCCTGTAGGTCGATGTGGCGTTCCTGACGCAGCCGGAACCAGACCTGTTCGGCCTGGGCCGCGACCGGCCCGAGCCGTTCGGCACGCACCGATCGGGCGTACTCGGCGAGCCAGCCGAGCGCGGCCTCGGCCGATGCGAGGGCCTCACTGGCCTTGACCGCGTCCTGGGCGTCGTCCAACCACTCGGAGAGCCGTTCGGCGAGGTCGGACCACCCGCCGCTGGGGTCCTCCAGGCGTTCGGAGGCGTCCCGACGCGCGCTGACCGCGGCCGCGCGGAGCTTGCGACCCACGACCTCGATGTGGTCGGCGAGTTCACCGAGGTCCTCGATGTCGGAACCGGTCTCCCACAGCGACCACACCTGACCGAGTTCGCTCTCCGGCGGCAACCACGTGGGCATCGGGGAGAGCAGGAATCGGGCCTGGTCGCGAGCGGCGTCGGCACGGTCGTAGGCGGCCGAGGTGATGGCGGCCTGGGGACGGAGTGCGCGCAGTTGGGCGTTGGCGCGCCGCACCCAGTCGGATCCCAGCGCCCCGCTGGTGGCGCAGGTGGGGCAGGTGGTCTCGGAGGGGTGGCGCTTGTGGTGTTCCAGCGCCTGTTCGAGGAGTCGGACGACCCCGTGCGCGTGGTCGCCCTTGGTACCGGCGGCCATGGCCAGTTCCATGGCGGCGCCGCGCAGCTCGTTGACGACGTCGCTCATGAGGACCCGCTCGGGGACGCTGAGGCGGCGCAGCCTGCGCATGACCACGTGCTGGGCCGGGTCGCTGGGGCCGTCGTCGGCGGCGATCCGGCGCAGGGCGTCCAGGTCCATCTCGGGCGCGGAGAGCATCCGTACGGCCTGGGCCGCCCGGGGATCGCCGGAGGCGCCGAGCGCGTCCAGGAGGAGGTGCAGGGCACGCGCGGGACGGTCACGGCGGCGGACGAGACCGTCGCAGACCTTGGCGAGGCGGCGCTCGGCCTCGGCCAGCCCCGTGATTCCCAGGAGTGCGGTGAGGGTGTCGTAGAGCTCGGCGGCACGGCCGGTGACGGTGCGGCCGAGCTCGTCGTAGGACAGGAAGGGCCGGTAGCGGACCAGGTTCTCGCCCCAGTCGAGGGTGCGCAGCGGTGCGACCTCACCGGTGGGGTGCACGACCTCACCACGGGCGGAACGGACGCTCTCCCCGGTCCAGCGGCGACTGATCCGAGTGGGTCCGTTGTCACCCGCGATGTGGATGTCGACGCTGGCTTCGGTGCGCTCGTCGTAGTGCAGGTTGCGCCAGCCGTCGCGCCACCCCGTGGGCATGGCGTCCCAGCGAGGGTTGCGGCCGGTCAGGGCCGCCTCCGCCGCCTCGGCGAAGCTGGACTTGCCGGACCCGTTGCGGCCGACGATGACGGTGAGGCCGGGGCCGGGCGCGAAGGTGAGTTCGGCGGGGCGTCCGATGCCGCGGAATCCCTGGACACGGATGCCGGTGAGGTAGGAGCGTCGCATCGACCCGGGAGGAGGACCGCTCGGGGCCTCGGGAACGGCCTCGGGGATGTGCTCTCCCCGCAGGAGGGCCTCCAGGGCGTCTTCTCCCCACAGGGCGGCGTTGACCCAGGACCGGACCCCCGCGGGCATGCCGGAACGCGCGAGAGCCTCCAGGAGGCCCTGCATGGTGGGGTCGTCGGCCCCGGGGCCGGCCTCCCGGCCGTCCCGTCCTCCGTTCGCGCCCGCCTCGGGTCCCCGAGTCACTTCGCCACCCCGCTCCGTTTTCGAACCTGCATCAGCAGACTAGGACAGGAAGGGAGGAAGCGCGCTGGTGATGCCCACAACGAGCGACGCGGATCACACTCCGACGAGTTTCCTCCGACTCCCGTCCCAAGTGAAGTGCAGGGTCGCGATCCCCGGCACGTTGGGGTCGCGCAGACACTCATAGATGTTGAGGCTGGGCACGCTCGCGAAGCAACCCCAGACCCGTTCCGAGGTCAGCACGAAGTCGAGGTCGAGTTCGACCAGTAGGCCGAGAAGCCTTCCGTGGGTGGGTTCGTCGACCTTGGCGAACGCGTCGTCCAGCAGGATCAGACGGGGCGCCCAGGGTGCTCGGGCCGCGAGGGCGTCGAAGTGGGCGGCGGCCGCGGCGAACAGCACCAGGTAGGCGACCACCCGCTGTTCGCCCTGGCTGAGGGCGGTGCGGTGACCCAGACGGCGTTCGTCGCCCGCGGAGTCGGTGACGTACACGGTGAACGTGAACCAGGACCGGTAGTCGAGGGCCGCGCGCAGTTGGGCGCCGCCGGTGGCGGTCGGGTCCAGTCGGCGGATCGCCTCGATGCAGCGGCGCAGCGCGTCGCGTAGACGGGTGGTCTGGACGCGGGTGCGTTCCTCCGGCGGGGTGGCCAGCAACGGAACGACCGCCTCGATGTCGGCGCCGGCGTCGGGGGCCAGGCTCCAGTCCAGGCGCACGCCGAGACCGGCGGAGGTGGTGACGTCCTTGAGGACGTCGTTCATGGTGGCGATGAGGGCGCGGGCCTCGTCGACCTGGCGGGACAGGTGTCCGGCGAGCTCACCGAGCAGGTGGCGTTCGAAAGCCTCCTCCTCCGCGATGGCGACGGTCTCCTCGGCCTTGGCCACGGACGCGGCGACGTGCTCCGCGTAGGCGGTGACGTCGTGGTCCCCGTCCTCGTCGTGGACAGTGAGGCGTTTGACGCCGCGGGGTTCGGTGAGTTCGGTGCGGGTCTGTGCCCAGCCCACGGAGGTGAGGAGGCGCTGGAGGTCCTCGCGGCTGCCGAGGACGCCGCTGTCGTCGACCTCGGGGACGTCGTCCTGCGCGGCGAGACCCGTCTCGATCCGTTCGACGAAGTCGGCGAGGAGGTCCAGGCGTGCGTCGGGGCCGACGGGTTCGGTGTCGGCTCCGGTCTCCAGGGCGGCCAGGTAACGAGGCAGCGGACCGTCGTCGGCGGCGCAGTCCTCCAACCCGGCGGCGCGCAGCAGGACGGCGTCGGGGACGGTGTCCTCGGCGCCCTTGACGGCCTTGCCCGAGGGGTCGCCGACGATGGTGACCGCGCCGACCAGGTTCTCTCCAGTGGCGAGGGCACGACGGACCTGTTCCGCGCGTTCGGCCGTGGCCGCCTCCAGGCGCGCCTCGGCGGCCACCCGATCATCGCGGGCCTGTTGGGCGCGGCGTTCGAGCTCGGGGAGACGTTCGGTGGCCTCCTGTGCGCGGGCCCGCACCTGGTCCCGGGCGGCCTCGATCTGTTCCCCGGG
Organism: Nocardiopsis sp. JB363; assembly: GCF_900143625.1. Taxonomy (GTDB): domain Bacteria; phylum Actinomycetota; class Actinomycetes; order Streptosporangiales; family Streptosporangiaceae; genus Nocardiopsis. Next base: position 152,520 of record NZ_FRFF01000169.1, on the reverse strand, counting down.
CACCCCGCGGGCACGATCTCCCAGTTCGAACTGGCGGCGCACGGTGATCATGTCGTCGATCGCGCCGGCCCGGGCGTCCTCGGCGACCAGACGCGCCGAGCGGGTGCGGTTCCAGGCCGTGACGTGGCGTTCGTGATCGGCCAACTGCCAGGCGAGGACCTCCAGGTCGCGCAGGGCCGAGGCGATGAGGACGCGGAGGTGGTCCATGGCCCGCAGGACGCTGTCGAGTTCGGCGCGTGCGGTGGGCAGCCCCTCCGCCCCGGCGGCGTCCGACAGACGACGGCGGATGTCGAGGAGTTCGGTGCGGGCGTCGTCGGCGGTGGACCGGGCGGTGTCGTGCGCGCGACGGGCCGCGGCGACGTCGATGCGGGCCACGTCGAGGGTGGCCCAGGCGCGGACGAGCGGTGAGGGGTCCGGCAGGTCCCGGGAGACCTCCAGGAGTTCGGAGTAGGAGTGCTCCACCGCCCAACGTCGTTCGCCCGCCTCGGCGAGGAGGGCCTCGGCGATGTCCATACGACGGTCGGTATTGGCGGTCTGGCGGTCGCGGGCGCGTTTGCGGGCGGCCTCGCCGATGTACTCCGGTTCGGTCTTGGAGTGGGCGCCGGAGGCCACGCCCAGGCGCCAGCCGCCGGAGAGCGACATGGAGCTGACGGTGGCCACGGAGCTGTCCCGACGATGCTTGGCCTCGGTGTCCTCGGAGCCACCGGTCGACTCCGAGCCCAGGGCGATGGAGCCGAGCAGGGCGCGCAGGTTGTCGTTGTCGACGCCGCGGTCGGGGACGGCGACGGGCACGAGCACGTCGAAGAGGGTGCGGCCCTTGGCGGGACGGGCCGGGGTGATCATGAGGTCGCGAGTGTCGGGGTCGTACAGGGTCCCGTCGGAGCGGATCCACCCGGAGAGCAGCCCGCTGGCCTCCAGGGCGGCTTCAAGCCCGGCCTGTTCGCGGGTGGTCAGCCCGTTGGCGAAGTCGACGGCGAGGTGGAAGGGGACGCCGTCGGAATCCGGGCGCTGGTAGGTGGCCCAGGCCGGGCGTTCGGGGGCGGCGTCGGTGTTCTTGGCCTTGCGCTCGGCGAGATCGGCGAGTTCGTCGGCGAGCTGGCCCTCCTCGTTGACGGCCACGTCGCGCCGGGCGCGCAGCTCCTCCAGGAGCGGGTCGACGGCGGTGTGGGCCAGGCGGGCGACCTTGACGGGCACACCGGGGTCCAGCACGCGCAGTGCGTCGGAGATGGGCAGCTCCACGCTGCCCTCCAGGTCGTGGATCGCGTCGCCCAGGGCGTGCGCGTGGCTGGAGTCGCGCAGACGCGCGGCCCAGGTACGGACGCCCTCGGCGTAGGCGGCGCTCTGTTCGCGCAACCCGGCGATGGCGTCCTGTTCCCGGGTGTGGGTGTGTTCGAGGGTCGCCTGAGCGCTCTCGGACTCGCTGGTCAGGGCGACCAGACGGCGGTCGGCGGCGGCCTCCGCGCTGGTCAGCCCGGTGAGGCGGGCGGCATGGTCGGTGCGGTCGGCCGCGGTGTCGGCCGCGCCGGTGAGCCGGTCGTGCAGCCGGCCCAGGTTCTCGCGCAGGTCGTCGAGGTCGATGCCGTCGACGGGGGCGCGTTCCACGGCCTGTTCGAGACCTTGGAGGTCCACCCGGGTGGTGCTCTCCCGGGGGGAGTGCACGGTGGTACGGGTGTCGGGGATCCGTCCCAGCGTTCGCGGGTCGAGGCCGGCGGCGGTGGCGGCTCGACCGGCCTCGGCGTGGGTCTGTCGCAGGACGTCGAGGGACCGTTCGACGGCGGAGACGTCCTCGCCCAGCCGCTCGATCGCGTGGTCCTCGGTGGTGGCGGCGTGTTCCGCCGCGGCCCAGGCGGCCTCGGCGGCACGGATGTAGGCGCCCACGGCGGCGTCGTAGGCGCGACGTTCGTTGACGGTGGCCGTTGCCGCTTCGCTCTGGGCCGAGGCAAGGGTCCCATCGTCGGCCTCGGCGGTGTCGCGGGTGCGACGGGCCTGGTCGCGTTCCTCGGCGACCTGGCTCTCGTCCGTGATGAGCGCGTCGAGTTCGGCGCGCAGCCGGTCGGTCTCCTCCACACGCCGGTCACGGGCGTCGAGTTGCTCTCGGACCTCGGCGACGCGGGCGCGCAGGGCGTGCACCAGGTAACCGTGGTAGTCGGTGAGGAACTCGGCGATGCCGCCGCCCGCCTCGGTGAGGGCGTTCTTCTCCGCGCGGGCCTGTTCGAGGTCGGCGATGTTGCGGGCCACCTCGTCCAGGACGGACTCGTCCATGGGCGGCAGGGCCTCGGAGAGCACTCCGACGAGTTCGCCGGCCTCCAGACGGTCGCCGATGGTGGGGCGGCGCAGGCGATAGAGCAGGTGGATGAGGTTGCGGTAGCGGACGGAGTCGTCGATGCCGAACAGGTCCCGCATCACCCGCGCCCGGTAGGGGACGGCGCTGGTGAAGCAGTTGTCCGCGCCGATCTCCGAACGCAGCCGGTCCACGGGCTTGGGGCGGCCGTCGACGACCAGTTCCAGGTCGTGCCCGACCCGGCGTTCGGTGACGAAGAAGACACAGCGCGGGTCGGAGTCGCCCACCGCCAGGACGGCCGCGCCCAGGGTGAGGTAGCGGGGCGCCTCGCCCTCCGGTTCGATCTCCTCGACGGGTTCGGACTGCGCCGCGAGCAGTGCGGACGCGGAGTTGGGCCCGGTGCCGGCGTGGGCCGCGGCGTCCAGGCCGCGGTCCCCTCGGGCCGTGGTGAACTCCACCCACAGGTAACCCAGACGGGTGGCGGGCCCGGGGGCCGCCTCGCCGTCGCCGGAGGCGGTGGTGGCGGGCGTGGGTCCGATGCCGCCCGGGGGCGTCTCGTCGGACTCGCCGATGGCGGGGGTCGCCGGGCCTCCGAGCAGGTCGGGTCCGGTCTCCTCCTCGGCCGGGACGCGGCCCGCGCGAGGACCGTCGGCCATCAACCAGCGCAGGCTCGTGCGGTTGGTGCCGGTGGTGTCCAGACGCCGCATGTCCCCGTCCAACAGGAACGGCAGCAGCATCTCCAGGGCCTTGGACTTGCCCGCGCCGTTGCGACCGCGCAGCAGCAACCGCCCCTCGGCGAAGTCCAGGATGTGGTCGTCGTACTGCCAGACGTTCCGGATACCCGCGCGTTCGAGACGGTAGCGGGGAGTGGGGGCGGGGTCAGCCGGAGCCTTCCCGTGGGTCTCGCTCGTCTCCTGTGTCACCACTGGTCGCGCTCACCTTCTCGTTCGCCACCGCTTGCAGCACGGACGCCACCCGGTCGAGGTCGTTTCGAGGCTCGTCCCGGGGTTCCTCCCCGGGTTCGTCCCCGGCTTCATCCCGGGGTTCGGGCTCCTGTCGACCGGACCCACGCGGTTGTTCGGGGTCGGTCCGGTCTTCGGGATGTGTCCGGGTGTCCTCGCCATTGTCCTGGATCCGGGGGACGCGATCGTCCACTTCCGCGCCGTATCTCGCGGCGGCGGCCGTCAGCCGTCTGGCCCCGGGGGCGCCCCGGAGCAGACCGAGCCCTGCGAGGAGCTCCAGGACGAGGGCGAAGAGACGTTCGGGTTCGGGGATCTCCGGTCCCGCGGTGCGCGCCCACTCCGCGCGCACCGGTGCGTCGGTCCCGCCCAGAGCCTCCAAGGCGACCTGGAGTTCCCGTTCGGGGACGGGCACGGACGTGGTCGGGCGGCCGGGGTTCAGCAGACCGGAGAGGTGGCGGATCAAGGCCAGGGCCGTGTGGCCGATCGGGTCGTCGGAGGGGAAGCGCGGACGGGCCGTCGCCTCGTCGGGCATGACCAGTACCACACCCTCGGCGCGGATCTCGGTGTCGCAGCCCAGCAGGTTGCCCAGGGCCGAGGCGGCCCGCCACTGGTGGGCGGCGAGCCGGTCGCGCTGCCGGTCCGGGAGCTCCTCCCGGTGGACGACGGCGGTCTCGGCGAGCAGGCGGCGCAGGGCGACCTCCCCCGCCTGGTCGCTCTCGGGATCGGGGTCGGCGGCCTCGGCGAGGAAGGTGTCGGCGTCGGTACCGGCCCGGGGCAGGTGGGCGGCGACCGAACGCAGGGCCTCGGTGTGGGGGGTGAGCTCGGCGTCGACGGCGGCGTCGGCTTGATGGGCGCCGACGGTGCCGGAGGTCTCGGTGAGCGCGCCGAGGTCGATCAGGCGGAGCAGGGCCGCGCAGTAGGAGCGGCGTTCGCCCAGGCCTCGGGTGGGGTCGGCGTCGATGCCCGCCTCGTGGGCGGTCGCGCGCACGGTGGCCGCCAGGGAGCGCACCGTGACGGGGCCGTCCCGCTCGACCAGGACCGCGAGGGTCAGGGCGAGGTAGGTGAGGGCCCGGGGGGTGAGTCGGGAGCCGTCCGCGCGGGTGATCGGTCCGGTGACCTCGTCGACGAGGCCGCGCTTGACCAGGCGGGCGTGGTCTTCGGCGACGGTGAGCTCGTAACCGAGCACACGTTGGAAGCGTTGGACCAGCCACTCGTTGTGCGAGCGCACCAGGGAGAACTCTGCCGGGTGCGCGTCACGGCCGAGCAGCGGGTGGGCCATGAGGGCGCGTGCGGCGGCCTGCCGTTCCCCGATGAGGGCGGCGTCCTCGCTGTAGGCGTTCGTCTCCATCACCCCCACCTCCGCGTCCAGGGTTTTTGCGTGGTGATCTCGATGGGACCGGTGTCCTCGGTGTCCGAGTCCGGTCCGGGGAGGTTATCGGTGAGGGCCGGCTCCCCGACAGGGGCATGTGGGGTGTGCTCGCCCGGAGACCCGGCGTGCGGGGTCCCGGCGTGCGGTGGTCCGGTGCGCGGGGTTTCCACCGAGGGAGGTTCGGTCGGGGCCGGTTCGACCGGTTCCGGGATGTCCGAAACGGGTTCCGTCGGGTTCGGGACGCCCACTCGTCCCTTCGGGGCGGGGACGTCCACGAAGTGCTGACCGTAGGGGGTCACGCACAGGCGCAGCCCCTCCAGGCTCAGGTCGCCGCCCTCGCCCCGGACGGTGACCTCGGCTCCGGGCGCCGCGATCACGTGCAGGCGCAGACCGAACTCCAGGTCGCCGGCGGAGGTGGGCCGCCGAGCCGCGTCGCCCGAGCCCAACGCCGCGGTGAGGAGCTCCATGAGGACCTCCATGCCGGCGCCGGACAGGTCCAGTCGAGCCTCGTCGGCCGTGGGTCGGGCCAACAGGGAACGGATCTGCTCGGCGCCCGCTCGGCGCCAGTGCGCCGAGGACTCGGCGGCGTCCCGAAGGCGCGCCTGTTGGGCGCGGTGGTCGCGGACCGGTTCGGGAGGGCGGGCGCCGGGGTGCTCGGTGACGGTGCTGCGATCGGGTTCCGCCTGCCACCAACTGGTGGTCGCCGCGACCCCGTCGTCGACGCGTCCTTCGAGCTGACGGGCGGGGTGGAGGGCGAAGGCCGCGGTGGCCAGAGCTTCGGCGCGATCCGGTTCGGCCTCCTCGAACCAGGTGGCCAGACGCAGCAAAGCGGCACGGCCGTACCGTGGCACCGGCCTGTTGCCGTTGCCCTGTCGATCGTCCGCGCGGTCGTTCATCCACTGGTTGAGTCCCACAACTCAGCAGACTAGAGACCTCTCGGGCCCGCCACGCCCGGTTCGGCCCCCTCCACCCCCGAAGAGGCTCTCCATCACCCGCCCTGAACAGGGATTATGTCCCAACTGTGGCGTTTGTAAGGATTCTGCGAAGCGCGGGGGAACACTTCGACGTCACCTCACCACGGGACCACTACCGCGCACCGCTCACGGTGCACTCTCACCGCCCACCCTCACTGCGGGACTCCGAGCTTGCCTTCGTCGGCCTGATCGAACGCCTCGCGGGTCTCTTCGGGCATGTCGTCGTCGTAATCGGTGATCGTGTACGTGGAGAAGTACATGGTGCCGTCGACGTCGACGGGGTCGCCGAGTTCCACGTCGACGTCATAGGGGTCGTCCTGGCACCCCTGGTCCATGCACCAGGTGCCCACGACCTCTCCGTCCCCGCGGGCTCGACCCTCGTCCCACTCGTCCCACTCCATGTCGGTGAAGGTGGTGAACTCGGTGGCCACGTACTCCGTGGGTCGCTGCTCGTCGAAGCCGGCCTCGTCGCCGTAGAAGTTGAGGACCTGGACGTCCCCCTGGGTCGCCGCGTCACCGTCGTCGTCACGGTCGTCGTCGTCACGGTCGTCGTGGTCGTCGCGGTCACGGTCCTCGCCACCGTTGCCGTCCTCGGCCGGGGCGTCGTCCCGGTCCGGCTCGTCCTGGTCGCCACAGGCGGAGAGCGCCAGTGCCAGGACCGCGCCGATCAGTAGTGCACGCTTCATATCGCCTCCTGGGTCTCACCCTCCATCATCGCGACGGAAACAGGGAAGGCCCCTCGGCACACGCCGAGGGGCCTTCGAACAACTCTGTTCCGTCACCGGGGCCGGATCGACCCCGTCGGACTCGGGCTACTAGTAGTAGCCGTAGCCCTTGTCGTCCTCGTCACCCTCATCGCCACGGTCGTGGTCGATGTTGGTGCTCGTCGGGCCGTTGACGCAGTCACCGGCGGTCTGCGGCGACAGGATCGGCACGTTGGCGCCGACCAGGCCGACGGCCAGCTCGGTGTTGCACAGCTGCACCGGAACCAACTGCAGGTTCTGGTTGAATTGCTGGTCGCCACCGTGCGAGGCGAAGGCCGGAGTGGTCGCGAGCATCGCGCCCATCGCGATACCGGCGATGGCGGTGGCGGCCGTGAACTTGCGCAGCATCTACGGTCCCCTAGTCGATGTTGGTGCTGATGGGGCCGTTGACGCAGTCGCCCGTGGTCTGCGGCGACAGGATCGGCGCGTTGACACCGGCGAGGAGACCGACGGCCAGCTGGTGTTGCACAGCTGGACCGGGACGGCCTGCAGGTTCTGGTTGTACTGCTGGTCGCCACCGTGCGAGGCGGACGCCGGAGCGGCGGCGAGCATGGCGCCGAAGGCGAGACCGGCGATGGCGGTGGCTGCGGTGAACTTGCGCATTGTGGGGACTCTCCTAGTCGATGTTGGTGCTGATGGGACCGTTGACGCAGTCGCCCGTGGTCTGCGGCGACAGGATCGGCACGTTCACACCGACCAGGCCCACGGCGGCGCTGGTGTTGCACAGCTGCACCGGGACGGCCTGCAGGTTCTGGTTGTACTGCTGGTCGCCACCGTGCGAGGCGGACGCCGGGGAGGCGGCCAGAATGGCGGAGAAAGCGGCACCAGCGACGAGGCCGGCAACGCCGAGCTTACGCAGCATTGAATTACCTTTCGAAAAAGTTTGAGGTAGCGTATCGGTCGGACCGATTGCCGGAATTAGCTGATGTTGGTGCCGACGGGGCCGTTCACGCAGTCGCCCGTGGTCTGCGGCGACAGGATCGGCACGGTGACGGCGACCAGACCGACGCTGCCGGTCAGGTTGCAGGACTGAACCGGAACCAACTGCAGGTTCTGGTTGAACTGCTGGTCACCACCGTGCGAAGCGTGCGCGGGAGCTCCCATGAGGAGCGCGCCCATCGCGGCACCAGCGACCAGGCCAGCAGCGGTCAGCTTCTTGATCATGTTTCCCCCGAGAAATCATGCGAGGCATTGACAGAAAAAGACGCAGGCGCTTCTTGCACCTGTGTCGCGGTGGACTGAGGCAATCATTATCCGGCCCCTCTTTTTTGTCAACGCCGAAACTCGGAAGGCATTTTGTCCATATTGCCGGATCAATTCTTTTCGCCCGGCATATCAAATACGACAATGCGCTGATTTATCAGCGCGCCCCGGCCACACCCCACCCCAGGAAAATCACGCACAGTGATCACACTGTGGCCTCTGCGTGATGTCTTCGCGACCGCCCGAATCACCCGTGGTCGCCGGGCACCCCACCCCGAACACGACGAAGCCCCCGGCACCATAGGTACCGGGGGCTTCGTTCCCCTGTGTGGCAGGTGAAGGATTCGAACCTTCGAAGGCATAAGCCGACGGATTTACAGTCCGCTCCCATTGGCCGCTCGGGCAACCTGCCTGGGCTGCGGCGACGCGTGCGTCGCTGCGCATGAATGACAATAGCGGATGATCGGCCCGAACCTGAAATCGGTTCCCCGGGCGCGTCCCTCACCAGGGACTTCGGGCACGCCGAGCGGGGCGCGGCTAAGCTCTGAACCCGGCCCGCACCGGGGCCGGAGCAGACGTGCACGGGCATCGCCCGTGACCCACGAGATCTAGCGGGGTGTGAGAGTACGTGGCCGCCGAATCCAGTTTCGACGTGGTGTCCAAGCTCGACCGTCAGGAGGTCGACAACGCCCTGAACCAGACGGCCAAGGAGCTGGCCCAGCGGTTCGACTTCAAGGGCACCGGGACCACCATCGCCTGGCAGGGCGAGAACGGCATCGAGATCAAGAGCGGCTCCGAGGAGCGCGCCACCGCCGCCCTGGAGGTCTTCAAGGAGAAGCTGATCAAGCGCAAGATCTCCCTGAAGGTCCTGGACACCACCGAGGAGCCCAAGCCCTCCGGCAAGGAGTACCGCCTCCCGGTGAACCTCAAGGAGGGCATCACCACCGAGGACGCCAAGAAGATCTCCAAGCTCATCCGCGACGAGGGCCCCAAGGGGATCAAGGCGCAGATCCAGGGCGACGAACTGCGGGTCAGCTCCAAGAAGAAGGACGACCTCCAGAACGCCATGACCCTCATCAAGGAGAAGGACTTCGACCTGGCGCTCCAGTTCGTGAACTACCGCTGACGCACGACCGAACCACCCCACGGCCGTCCACTTCGGTGGGCGGCCGTCGTCGTGTTCAGCCCAGGTCCCACTTGCGGGGCAGCGCGCACAGGCGTTGGACGCGCTCGGCGATCGGTGGGTGCGCCGAGAACAACCGGCCCATCGGACCGTGGAACGGGTTGGTCGTCATCAGGTGCGCCGTGGCCAACAGCACCCGTTCGCGGGGCAGTGGGAAGGCCCGATTGCCGGACTCCAGCTTGCGCAGCGCGTTGGCGAGCGCCAGCGGGTCCCCGGTGAGCTCGGCGGCCTGCTCGTCGGCACGGAACTCACGGGCGCGGCCCACCCCGCAGTAGACGATCACGGCCGCGAGGGGCGCCAATACGGCCAGCATCAGCCCTCCCAGCAGATTGGGCATGTCCGTCTCCTCGGACTCCCCCAACGGCAGCAGGAAGGTCACCAGGGTCAGCGCGGTGATGAGGGCGGTCAGCGTCGCCGCGACCGAACTGAGCAGTGTGTCGTGCGATCGGATGTGCGCCAGTTCATGGGCGATCACCCCGCGCAGCTCGCGTTCGTCGAGGATGCGCAGCAACCCGGTCGTGCAGCACAGGGACGCCCGGCGCGGGCTGCCCCCGGTGGCGAAGGCGTTGGGCGTGCGCACCGGAGCCAGGTACAGCTTCGGCATCGGTTGTTTGGCGGCGGTGGCGAGCTCCCGGACGATCCGGTACAGCTCGGGGCGTTCGATCTCGCTGACCGGTCGGGCCCGCATCGCCCGCAACGCCAGGGACTCCCCGAACAGGTAGACGAGGATCCCCGCGCACAGCACCAGGGCGACCGCGATCTGGACGCCCTTCTGTGCGCCGCAGAACCAGCCGACCACGACGATGAGCGCCGAGACTCCGGCGAACAGGCCGACCGCACGGACCGCGTTGACGTGCACGCGCCCTCCCTCCCGCTGTTCGCCGGTGTCCGGCTTTTGATGCGTACATGGTGACAAACGTGCGGGTCGACGTCTCGCGTTCCCCAAGTGACCGGTCGGTGTCCGACCCTCTCGGTCAGCGGCGTGCCCGCGGGGAGGACAGGCGCATGTGACAATCGCCACCCGAGCGGCCTCTGCCCGGGATCGACGACCTATAGTGCGAACGTGGCCCTTGTCACTTCGCGTACCGAGGGGGCGGGAGAGTTCCGTCCTTTCGGTGAGTGGTGGGCCGTGTCGTTGAAGGTCGGCGACCACGTGCGACCCGGCCGCGGTACCCGCACCGCACACGCCGCACCGGGTTGGCGCACCCGGCGCGTGTGGGGGCCATGACAGAAGTCCCCGTCCCCGACCTTGGCAGCCGGCCCGCGACGGTGCGGTCCGTACGGGGGTGGACACCCGAGCGCCGCCGCCTCCACGACCGGCGGCCCACCGAGGAGGTCGTCGATCTCAGTGGCCAAACAGATCGAACAGCTCGACCGCGTCATCATCCGCTTCGCCGGCGACTCCGGCGACGGCATGCAGTTGACCGGTGACCGATTCACCCAGGAGACCGCGTCGTTCGGCAACGACCTGTCGACCCTGCCGAACTTCCCGGCGGAGATCCGCGCCCCGGCCGGCACCCTTCCCGGCGTCTCCAGTTTCCAGTTGCACTTCGCCGACCATGACATCGTGACCCCGGGGGACGCCCCGGACGTGCTGGTGGCGATGAACCCGGCCGCCCTCAAGGCCAACCTCGACGACGTTCCCCGGGGCGCCACGATCATCGTCAACACCGACGAGTTCACCAAGCGCAGCCTGACCAAGGTCGGCTACGTCTCCGACCCGCTCACCGACGGGACCCTCGACGGGTACAAGGTCAGCGCGGTGGGGTTGACCTCGATGACGGTGGCGGCACTGGCCGACTCCGACATCTCCAAGAAGGATGCCCAGCGCGCGAAGAACATGTTCGCCCTGGGTCTGCTGTCCTGGATGTACAACCGCCCCACCGAGGGGACGACCTCGTTCCTGAAGTCGAAGTTCGCGAGCAAGCCGGACATCCTCGACGCCAACCTCACGGCCTTCCAGGCGGGGTGGAACTTCGGGGAGACCACCGAGGACTTCGCGGTCTCCTACGAGATCAAACCGGCCAGGCTTCCCTCCGGCACCTACCGGAACATCACCGGGAACCTGGCCATGGCCTACGGGCTCATCGCCGGGTCCGAGCGTTCCGGGCTCCCCTTGTTCCTGGGCTCCTACCCGATCACCCCGGCCTCGGACATCCTGCACGAGCTGTCCAAGCACAAGCGGTTCGGGGTGCGGACCTTCCAGGCCGAGGACGAGATCGCGGGAGTCGGCGCGGCCCTGGGCGCCTCGTTCGGCGGTTCCCTCGGGGTGACCACCACCTCCGGCCCCGGCATGGTGCTCAAGCAGGAGACCGTGGGGCTGGCCGTGATGACGGAACTGCCCCTGATCATCGTGGACGTACAGCGCGCCGGCCCGAGCACCGGCATGCCCACCAAGACCGAGCAGACCGACCTGCTGATGGCCATGTACGGGCGCAATGGCGAGTCCCCCGTCCCGGTGGTGGCGCCCTCTTCCCCCGCGGACTGCTTCGACGCGGCGATCGAGGCCGCCCGTTTGGCGGTGAAGTACCGGACGCCGGTGGTGGTGCTCTCCGACGGCTACCTCGCCAACGGTTCCGAGCCCTGGCGGCTGCCGGACGTGGCGGGGCTGCCGGTCATCGAACCGGCGTTCGCCACCGAACCGAACGGCCCGGACGACACCTATCTGCCCTACCTTCGCGACGAGGACACCCTGGCCCGCCCGTGGGCGGTTCCGGGTACGGCCGGGTTGGAACACCGCATCGGCGGCATCGAGAAGCACGCCCAGAGCGGCGACATCTCCTACACCCCCGGCAACCACGACCTGATGGTCCGCACCCGGCAGGCCAAGATCGACGCCATCGCCCGGGACATCCCCGAACTGGAGGTGTCCGACCCCACCGGGGACGCGAAGGTGCTCGTACTGGGCTGGGGCGGCACCTACGGGTCCATCACCGCCGGGGTGCGTCGGGTACGTCGGGCGGGCGGCCGTGTGGCGCAGGCCCACCTGCGCCACCTCAACCCGTTCCCCACGAACCTGGGCGAGGTGCTCGGGAGCTACGACCGGGTGGTGGTCCCCGAGATCAACCTGGGCCAACTGTCGCTGCTGCTGCGCGGCCGTTTCCTGGTCGACGTCATCGGTTACAACAAGGTCCGCGGCCTTCCCTTCAAGGCCGAAGAGCTCGCGGGTGTGCTTCAGGAGGTCATCGACCGTGACTGAGAATCCGAACGGAACCGGGCACCTTCACGGCGAGGACGGACTCGCCGGGTTGCGGCTGGTGCCCAAGACCGACGCCCAGTACAAGATGAAGGACTTCAAGTCCGACCAGGAGGTGCGCTGGTGCCCGGGCTGCGGCGACTACGCGATCCTGGCCGCGTTCCAGTCCTTCCTGCCGCAGCTGGGGGTACCGCGCGAGAACATCGTGATGGTGTCCGGGATCGGCTGCTCGTCACGGTTCCCGTACTACTTGAGCACGTACGGCGTGCACTCGATCCACGGGCGTGCCCCGGCGATCGCGACGGGGCTGGCGGCGAGCCGCCCGGACCTGTCGGTGTGGGTGATCACCGGTGACGGCGATGGACTGTCGATCGGCGGCAACCACCTCATCCACGCGCTGCGTCGCAACGTCAACATCAACATCCTCCTGTTCAACAACAGGATCTACGGGCTCACCAAGGGCCAGTACTCCCCCACCTCGGAGGCGGGGAAGATCACCAAGTCCTCGCCGGTGGGGTCGCTGGACCACCCGTTCAACCCGCTGTCGTTGGCACTCGGCGCCGAGGCGGGCTTCGTGGCGCGGACGGTGGACTCGGACCGCAAGCACCTGACGTCGGTGCTGCGGGCCGCCGCCGACCACCCCGGCGCGTCGTTCGTGGAGATCTACCAGAACTGCCCGATCTTCAACGACGACGCGTTCGAGCCGCTGAAGGACGCGACCTCACGCGACCTGAGGCTGCTGCGGATGGAGCACGGGGAACCTCTGCGGCTGGGACAGGACCGCGGTGTGGTCGCGGGCGAATTCGGCGGCCTGGAGGTCGCGGACGTGGCCGAGGTCGGCGAGGAGCGGTTGATCCGCCACGACGCGCACCGGGAGGACCCCGGCTACGCGTTCGCGCTGTCGCGGCTGGACCGTCCGGCCTTCGAGCACGTACCGATCGGGGTGTTCCGAGACGTGCGCCGGCCCACCTACGACGACCTGTTGAACGAGCAGATCGAGGACGTGCGGTCCGAGCACGGCGACGGTGAGCTGGCCGCGCTGCTGGCCGGCGGCGACACCTGGACCGTGGACTAGGGGTCCGACCGGGCGACCGGTCGGCTATTCCCCCGGGCGGCGTCGAGAAGTTCACAGACGTCGCCCGGGGCGGTCTCCGGCCCCTCCGCGAGGGAAGGCAATACGCTGCCCCCATGCGAATCGTCATCGTCGGAGGACACGGGAAGATCGCGCTGCGACTGGCCAGGCAGTTGGCCGACCGCGGTGACACCCCTGTGGCCCTCATCCGTAACCCCGACCATTCCCAGGACGTCACCGACGCCGGGGCCGAGCCGGTCGTGATCGACCTGGAAAAGGCCACCGTGACCGAGTTGACCGAGAAGATCATGGGCGCCGACGCCGTGGTGTTCGCGGCCGGCGCCGGACCGGGCAGCAGTGCGGCTCGTAAGGAGACCGTCGACCACAAGGCGGCGGTGCTGACCGCCGACGCCGCCGCCCTCGCCGGGGTTCGCCGCCTGGTCCAGGTGTCGGCCATCAACGTGGACAAACCGGTTCCGGAGGACACCGGTGAGGTCTGGAAGGCGTACGTCGCGGCGAAGAAGGCCGCCGACGACGACCTCCGCCAACGCGACCTCGACCTGGACTGGACGATCCTGCGTCCCGGGGGACTGACCGACGAACCCGGAACCGGTCTGGTGGCCCTGGACGAGGACGTGGAGCGCGACACGGTGACCCGTGAGGACGTGGCCGCCGTGATCGTCGCTCTTTTGAACGAACCAGGAACGGTCGGCCGGGTTCTCAACCTGGTGAACGGTGAGACGCCCGTCGTCGACGCCGTCCGCGCCGCCTCCGGTTGAGCCGTATCCGCATATCGCGGGGGGTGGGGATCCGTTCGGATTCTGTGGCCAGATGCACCTATAGAAGGCATGATGGTTTCGGAGCCCGGCGGAATCCCGCCACGGTGGACGCGGACGACCGGGAACAGCCCCGACGGGTGAAGCAGCTCCGCAGAGCAGATGGGTACGGTTTTCATGAGCGTCACACAGGTCGTCAGGGACAGCACGGTCGTCGAACACGCCAAGGTCGCCGCGCAGCAGAAGCGCCGGATGTTCATCGTCCAGCTGGAGGTCAACGCCTACGACGAGGCTTCGAGCAAGCTGCGTCCGGGGCTGACCCGCATCCTCGAAGGGATCGAGGAGGCCGGCTGGCGCCTGGAACTGATCACCCCGAGTGAGAGCGGGGAGTCCCAGGCCTCCCGCCTGTTCATCTTCCGCCCCGACACCGAGACGCAGAAGGCGCAGGCGCCGACCCATGCCGAGGCTCAGCAGCCTCAGCAGCCGCAGGACCAGTCGGGACAGCAGCCCGCCTACCCGCATTACCCCACGGGCGCGCAGCAGCCGGACCCCTACGCCGGTCACGGCCAGGGTTACGGCCAGCCGCAGCAGTACCCGGGGTACGACCAGCAGCAGTACCCCGGATACGGTCAGCAGCAGCCGGGGTACGGGCAGCAGCCCGGCTACGGCCAGCAGTACCCGGGATACGGCCAGCAGGGCTGGTAGCTCCCACCGGATTTTCGAGCCCGTACGGCGATGCGCCGTGCGGGCTTTTTTTGTGCCCACACCCGCGGTACGTCCGACATGACCTCCGATGGCCGGACAGCTACTGATTCCGATGCATTCGCCAGAAGCCTGTTCTAGTCGTGCTTTCGGTTGTGTAACGCGATGGGGGTATCAGGCGGTGACATGTCGGTCATGCCGCCCGAGAAGCCGAGGAAACTCTAAGGAAACTCTGGAATCTTCCGGGAAACTACTTCAAGCATACGGACAGCTACGCTAAGTTAATTACGGCGGCCGCAACCACCCCGTTTTTGTACTTCCGAAAGGTGACTCAGATGTCCCGTATTGCCAAGGTTTCCGGTTTTGTCCTGGCTGCCGGCCTCGCCTTCGGCGCCTTCACCGGCACCGCCGCGGCCGACAACAACGCCGACATCCAGAACATCACCATCCCGATCTGCCTGGACGTCCTGAAGGCCTCCGGCGTCAGCGCCAGCGGCTGCAACGTCGTCGACTGGGACGCGACCTCGGGCCTCGCGGTCAGCGACTGATCACCCGGTAGTCATACGGGTCGGCTCCACGCGGCCACCGTCACCACCTGCACACAGCGAACCGAAAAGGAACACTCACCATGAAGCGCACCACCGCCCTCTCCGGCCTCATCCTCGCCACCGGCCTCGCCTTCGGCGCCATGACCGGCACCGCCGCGGCCGACAACAACGCCGACATCCAGAACATCACGGTGCCGATCTGCGCCGACGTCATCAGCTTCGCGGGCTTCAGCTCCGAGGGCTGCAACGTCATCGACAACGACTTCAACTCCGGCATCACCGTCGTGGACGACTAGTAGTCCACGCTCCTCCGGGGACGACGCGGGGCACGGCGAATCCATCGCCGTGCCCCGCTTTCCGTCTTGTCACCCCGGCCCCCGTCCGGGGTCGGGTGCATCCGTTCAGTCCTTGCAGGGGCCCTCAGGGTTCCAGGTGTCCGGGTCGGTCACCAAACGCGCGTGCGAGGCGGTGTCGTAGCGGGAGGTGCCGTACCGCAGCTTGGCCCGCTCGGTCCCCTCCGGCAGCAGCCCCGCACGCCCCAGCGCCAGGCACGAACCCGGGTTGTCGAGTCGGTGCCCCGCCTCCACCCGGAACAGGCCCAATTCGTCGAACGCGAACCGCGAGGCCAACCGCGCCCCGACCGTCGCGACCCCGCGCCCCTGTTCCGCCGGATGCGTCCAGAAGGCCAACCAGCCCAGTTCGTGTCTGCGGCTGGTCACCGAGATCTGCACGTGCCCCAGTGCCTCGTCCCGGCCGTCCACCACCGCGAACCCATGGACGTCACCGTCCCGGGCCAGTTCGGTCCGGTACTCGATCCACTCCCGAGCCTGGTCCGGGGTACGGGGGACGTCACCGGGCTCCTGCCAGACCAACTCCTCCCAGGCGAAGGCCTCCAGCAGCCGCTCCGCGTCCCCTCGGTTCCACTCACGCAGTCGGTACAACGACATTCCCTCTCCTCGACTCCGCCGATCGCGCCAACCTAGGACCCGTTCCCTCTCCGGGCAAGCGGATGGTCGTCCCTTGTGGGTCACCGTTCGGTCTACCTCCGCGGCGGGCGAGACGATTCACTGGAAATCGGCCGGGGACGTGTCACGGACCACGCACGGTGGTACGTCTTCCCTGTCATGACGACGACAGAGGTCTTCGAGGAGCACCGCTCCCTGTTGAACGGGGTCGCCTACCGGGTCCTGGGCAGCGCCAACGACGCCGAGGACGTGGTCCAGGAGGCCTGGCTGCGCTGGTCCAGGGTCGATCCCACCGAGGTCGACGACCCGCGCGCCTACCTGGTCACCGTGGTCTCACGGGTGGCCATCGACCGGTTGCGGCGAGCCGGTTCCCAGCGCGAGTCCTACGTGGGCGAGTGGCTTCCCGAACCGGTCAGCGACCTGCCCGACGGCGCCGAGCGGGCCGAACTCGCCGACTCGGTGGAGTTCGCCCTGATGGTGGTGTTGGAGACGCTGAGCCCGTTGGAACGCGCCGTGTTCGTTCTGCACGAGGCCTTCCAACTGCCCTACGCACAGATCGCGCAGGCCATCGGGCGCAGTGAGGCCGCCACCCGACAGCTGGCCAAACGCGCACGCGACCACGTACGGGACCGCCGACCCCGGTTCGAGGCCGATCGGGCCGAACGACGGCGCATCACCGAACGTTTCCTCCGAGCCTGTTTGGAAGGGGACCTGGACGGGCTCAAGGGCCTGCTCACCGCCGACGCCACCCTGGTGAGCGACAGCGGGGGCAAGGCCAGGGCTCCCCTACGGGTGCTGCGCACCGCGCACAAGGTGGGCCGGTTCCTCACGGCCATCACCGAGGAACGCAACGTCACCCGGTTCCTCGCCTCGGTCGGGGTCGACGGCATGGACGACCTGGACATTCGGGTCACCGAGGTCAACGGTGGACCGGGTGTGCTGGCCTTCGCGGCGGGGGACGCGGTACTCCTGCTCTCCCTGGACGTCTTCGAGGGACGCGTCCAACACGTGTACTTGTTGGTCAACCCCGACAAGTTGTCACGTCTGAGGGCGGTCGACCCGTCCTAGGGACATGGAACTCAATGTTGTGGGCGGTGGCCTCGCCGGACTGACCGCGGCCATCGCCGGCGCCGAGAGGGGCGCCGAAGTCACCCTGTTCGAATCCCATGCCACGCTCGGTGGGCGGGCCCGCTCCACCGATCCTCCGTACGTGGCCAATGACGGGCCGCACGTCCTGTACTCGGACGGGGCCCCCTACGTCTGGCTGAAGCGGCGCGGCCTGATCCCGCCGTCGAAGGCCCTGCCGTTGAGGGCGACGCTCGGGGTCCGGTGGCGATACCGGGGCCGGGTCGGCGGCCCTCCGGCCGGAGTCCTCCGAGCGGCGACCCGTCGGCGTCTGCGCGCCCCGCACGACGTGGACTTCGGTACCTGGGGAACGGAGCACCTGGGCGCCGAGACGGCCCGAGCCGTCGGCGACATGATGGGGGTCGTGCTCTTCCACGCCGAGCCCGCCCGTCTGTCGGCCGCCTTCGTCTGGGACCGGTTCCAACGTGTCACCACCCCGGGATGGCCCGCGCCGCGATACCTGATCGGGGGTTGGGGTGCCTGGGTGGAACACCTGTCCGCGCGTGCCCGGGAGATGGGCGTGCGGATCGAAACGCGGAGCCGGGTGGACACCCTGCCGCAGGGTCCGACCGTCGTGGCCACGTCCCTGGACGCGGCGCGCGCCCTGCTGGGGGACGACACGCTGCGCTGGGAGAGCGGACACACCCTGATGGTCGACCTGGGACTGACACGGCGTCACCGCGATCCGTTCCTGGTGTTCGACGCCGATGAGGCCGGTTTCCTGGAGCGCTACACCGTCGTCGACCCCACGCTCGCCCCGGCGGGCGAGGACCTGGTCCAGGCACAGCTTCCGGTCCGCCCGGGTGAGGGTCGAACGGAGACGAACGCCCGCCTGGAAGCGCTGCTCGACGCCGCGCTGCCCGACTGGCGGGACCGGCTGACCTGGCGGCGCGATCAGGTGGCGCGAGGGCGCACCGGGGCGCTGGACCTACCGGGCACCACCTGGCGGGATCGTCCGGCCATCGACCGGGGCGGGGGCGTGTACCTGGTCGGGGACCAGGTGGCCGCGCCCGGCCTGTTGGGCGAGGTGGCGGTGACCAGCGCGGTGCGGGCCGCCGAACTGGCCACCGCCCGGAACCCGCACGCCGCGGCCGACTCCGGGTGAACCCGGCCCGGGGCCGGCCGTGCCCGGTCAGCCCCGGGCCGGACCGTGGGAGACGGCCTCCACGTTGTTGCCGTCGGGGTCGCGGACGAAGGCGCCGTAGTAGTGCTCGTGGTATTCGGGCCACTCCTTCGGCTCATGCAGGACCTCCGCCCCGACCTCGACGGCGGCGGCGAAGAAGGCGTCGACGGCGGCCCGGTCGGCCGCGGTGAACGCGATGTGCGACTCCCTCGCGGGGCCGTCCGTCTCGCTGGGCGAGATCCAGAACGCGGGGTCGTCGGAGCCGTAGCCGATGACCTCCCCGAACTGGAGCATGCGGCGGTGTCCCAGGGGCGCGAGGACGGCGTCGTAGAAGGACGCGGCGGTGGTCGGGTCTGTGACCTGGATTCCGAGGTGATCCAACATGCCCCGAGTGTGACACCCACCACCGACATTCCTCGGCGGAACACGATCCTCCGGAACACGCCGGCCTCGATCCATGGGATCGGATCCGTCCTGTGGAAACCCGCCGGTAACCCAGGGTGACGCTGAATACTGGTCTTCATGCAACCGAGGAGGCAGTGTAAAGGGATCTCGGTCCTGAAGGACCGGGCTTTTCAGCCCCTTGTGGCTGAGAGCCGTCTTTACCAGCACCAGCCATCGCCTACGGGGAGGTGACCTCGATGGCTACGTTCCGCACAGGGCAGAAGACCCACCAGGCCGTGCTTCCTCAGCGGCCTGCTCTGGAATCGGAGTCGGTAGACACGCCCCGGATCGGGCACGAAACGGGACTTCGGCACCACCCCAGGGTGGTATCCGGTGCGGACCATGTGCGAGGGGAGACCACCCTCATCTCACCTGATGTCGGTGGCGTCACCACCCGGCCTTTGGCTGGGGAGAGGCCGCGTGAGCGGCACCCATCCGTCTTCGTCCTGGACAAGAACCAGATTCCGCTCCAGCCCTGTCACCCGGCCAGGGCCCGCAAACTGTTGAACAAGGGTCGGGCCGTGGTGGCCCGGCACACCCCTTTCACCATCCGGCTCAAGGACCGCACCATCGCCGAGTCCGAGGTGGACGGTGTCCAGGTCGGGATCGACCCGGGCAGCAAACACACCGGTATCGCGGTGTTCACCCAGCATGCCGGGGAACGACGCGGCCGGTACGCGATCCAGCTCGACCACCGTGGTGCGCGAATCCGAAAGAAAATCGGCCAACGCTCCGCCTATAGGCGGGGTCGTCGCTTCCGGAACCTGCGCCACCGCGCACCCCGGTTCGCCAACCGCACCCGCCCCCAAGGGTGGCTCGCGCCGTCCCTGCGACACCGGGTGGAGAACACCACCGGTTGGGTGGACCGGCTCACCCGATGGGCACCGGTCAAAGCGGTGCACGTGGAACGGGTCGCCTTCGACACCCACGCCCTGTCCGCCGGCAAGCCCCTAGAGGGCGTGGAGTATCAACGGGGCACCCTGCACGGCTATGAGGTACGCGAGTACCTGCTGGCCAAGTTCGACCGTGCCTGTGTGTACTGCGGGGCCACGAACACACCACTCAACCTGGACCACGTCCACCCCCGCTCCCGAGGCGGGTCCGATCGGGTGTCCAACCTGGTGTTGGCGTGCGTGACCTGCAACCAGGCCAAGAACAACCGGCCCGTCGAAGAGTTCATCACCAACAAGCAGGTCTTGGCTCGGATTCTGGCTCGGGCCAAGGCACCCTTGCGAGACGCGGCGGCGGTGCAGTCCACCCGATGGGCGCTCTGGCGCGCTCTGAACGAACGGTTGCCTACTCATGTCGGTTCGGGTGGTCGGACCAAGTGGAACCGGACCCGCAACCACCTACCGAAAACCCACACTCTGGACGCCCTATCTGTGGGCAAGATCGACACCATCACCCAGACCACCAACCGGGTCCTGGTCGCCGGATGTGCGGGCCGGGGCTCCTACGCCCGCACCCGCCCCGACAAGCACGGATTCCCGAGGCTGCGCCTGCCCCGAACCAAGGAGTTCTTCGGGTTCTCCACCGGCGATCTGGTCCGGGCCGTGGTCCCCCAGGGAAAGAAGACCGGCACCTATACCGGCCGGGTCGCGGTACGCGCCTCGGGCAGCTTCAACATCACCACCACCCAAGGCACCGTCCAAAGCATCCGTTACAAGCACATGCGTCTACTCCAACGAGCGGACGGCTATGGCTACACCTGGAAGGGAGAGGGCGTTTCCTCCCGGTCCTGAAAGACCGGGTTTTCACGTCCAACAAATCGATGAGTATCCGGCCGGAAGCACCCGAACGACGGCTCACCGTGGACGACCTGGAGAACACGCCGGACGACGGACGGCGGTACGAACTGGTCGACGGGAGGCTTGACGTGTCGCCCGCGCCCAAGCCTTTGCACACACGAGTGAGTTACCGTCTGGGTTTCCATCTCGGCATCCATGCTCCCGAGGATCTGGAGATCGGGGAGGGCCCCGGCATCATCCTCAACGGAGACCCGGGTCGGCACCGCATCCCCGACCTGGCGGTCTTCGACCAGGAACCGCCGGAGGAGGGCTACTACACCGTTCCCCCGCTCTTGGCCGTGGAGATCATCTCCCCCGAGAGCGTGCTCCGTGACAACCACACGAAACGGTACGAGTACGCCGCGTTCGGCATCCCCAGCTACTGGATCATCAATCCCCATCCGGAGAAGCCCGGCATCGTGGAGTTCCGTCTGGAGGACGGTGGCTACCAGGAGATCGGGCAGAGCCAGGGCGAAGAGCTCTTCGAGACCGACTCCCCCTTTCCCGTGAAACTCGTTCCGCGCTGGCTCGTGGCGAGTGGCCCATGGCGCGAACACATCGGTGGGCCATCCGCGACCGAGTGACCCGGCGGCGGTGTCGGGAGGTGCGTCCGGGGTCAGACGACCCAGCGGTAGAGATGTTCGGGGCGACCGGCGGAACCATAACGCATGCGCAGTTCCGCCCGACCGTCGGCGCACAGGTGCTCCAGGTAGCGGCGGGCCGTCACCCTGGACACCCCCGAGCGTTCGGCGACCTCCGCGGCGGACAGCTCTCCCTCGGCCTCGCGCAACACCCCCGCGACCAGGTCCACGGTGGTCGCGGTCAGGCCCTTGGGCAGGGAACGGGCGGCGGGCGGGCGCAACAGTCCGAACAGTCGGTCCACGTCCTGTTGGGTGGCCTCCCCCTGCCCCTGCATCTGCCGCCGGGCCACCGCGAACCGTTCGAGCTGGTCGCGCAGGACGCTGAGCGGGAAGGGTTTGAGCAGGTAGTGGACGGCTCCGCCGTGTACCGCGGAGCGGACCTGGGCGATGTCCCGGACGGCGGTGATCATCAGGAAGTCGGGTTGGGGCGTCCCCGACTCGGTGGACGAGCGCAGGGCGCGCATGACGGAGAGTCCTGAGGCGTCGGGCAGGTGCAGGTCCAGCAGGACCAGGTCGGGACGGTGTCCGCGCACCTGGGTCAGGGCCGCGGCGGCGGTGTGCGCCACCCCGACCACGGTGAACTCGGGCACCGATTCCACCAGTTCCTGGTGGTTGCGGGCCACGCGCACGTCGTCGTCGACGACCAGGACGCGGATCATCCGGCCACCCCCGCCGGTGCCTCGACCGGCAGGCAGGCGGTGAAGACCGCGCCCGCCTCCGCGTCGGGAGCCTCCATCTCGATGCTTCCCCCTCTGCTCTCACAGACCTGCTTGACCAGGGCCAGGCCCAAACCTCTGGTACCGCCGTCCCGGGACGCCCTGGTGGTGAACCCGAACCGGAAGATCTCCTCGGCGACGTCGTCCGCGACCCCGTGCCCGGAGTCGGTCACCCGGATCTCCAGGAGGTCGTGCGGCAGGTCGGTGTCGTCGGACCTGTGCAGTCGTACCAGGACCTCGACCCATCCTCCGTGGGCGACCGCGTCCAGGGCATTGTCCACCAGGTTGCCGAGGACGAGGAGCGCGTCGGAGCGCGGCTCGCCCTGAAGGCACTCGGGGACGCTGGTCATCGGGGACAAACCCAGGTCGACCCCCCTCTCGGAGGCCTGGGCCGACTTGGCCAGGGCGAGGGCGGCCAGCGCCGGGTCTCGCACGTGTTCGGCGATACCGCTCGTGGTGCGGGTGTGGGTGGCGGTGAGGTCGGCCAGGTAGTCGCGGGCCTCCTCGTGGGCACCCAATTCCAGCATGCCCGCGACGGTGTGCACCCGGTTGGCGAACTCGTGGGTCTGGGCCCGCAGCCCTCGGGTGACGGTGCGGGCTCCGTCGAGCTCTCCAGTGAGCCGGTTCACCTCGGTGCGGTCCCGGAGGGTGACCACCGCCCCGGCCTCGGCGCCGCGGACGCGCACCGGCATGCGGTTGGCGACCAGGATCCGGTCGCCGGACAGCAGGATGAGGTCCTCGCCGGGGTCGACGCCGGAGACGATGTCGCGGGCCCGTTCGGGCAGGTCGAGGGCGTCCAGGTGTCGACCTTCGGCGTCCTCGGGCAGGTCGAGCATGGCGCGGGCCGGCGGGTTCACCAGGACCACTCGGTCGTTGGTGTCCACGGCGAGGACACCCTCGCGCACGGCGTGCAGGAGCGCCTCTCTGCTTTCGAGCAGCGCGGTGATCTCGGCGGGTTCGAGCCCGTGCGTCTTGGCGCGCAGTCGTCGGGACAGTGCCAAGGAGCCGACCACGCCCACGGCGAGGACGAGCACGGTCGCGGCGAGGATCCCGGGGATCGCCGCGCGGGCGTCCCCGGCGGCGCTGGAGGTGAGGATGCCGAGTGACACGTAGCCGACGACCTCGCCCCGCGCGTCACCGCCACTGACCGATCCCCCTTCCGCGAAGACGGGCACCTTGGCGCGAACCGTGCGGCCCTGGGTTCCGTCCTGGACCCCGGTCCACTCCACCCCCTCCGCGGCGGGGCCGGGCGGGGTGGAGACCGTTCGCCCTATGCGGTCCTTGTCCGGGTGGGTGTAGCGGGTTCCATCGGGCGCGGCGATGACCAGGAAGTCCGCCCCCGTGGCCGCGGCGACCCGATCGGCGAGGGGGTCCAGTTCGGCGCTGGGTTCGGGTTCCTGGATCCCGTCGACCACCGCGGGCATGACGGCGACGGAGCGGGCCACGGTGAGGACCCGTTCGGCGTACTGGCGGTCGGTCGCCCGGTCGGCTTGGAGCATCCACAGGAGCCCGACCCCGGCGAGGGCCACCGCCAACAGACATACGTAGCCGATGAACAGGGAGCCGGTGAGGGTGAGTCGGCCCGAGGCCGGCGGTGAGGACATGGGGACTCCAGTGGCCGGGGGTGCGGGTGATCCGGCCGGCGAAGGCGCAGGTCGTCGGGGGGCGAAGCGCGTGTCACGAACAATACGACCAATATGACGGCAGTTTTAACAAAACCCTCACCTTCCCGTGTGCCGGGTCACACTGTGTCCTGGCTCTCCCCCTGCGTCTGAGCACCGGGGGACGTGCACAGACGATCGAGGAAGGAGAGGACACATGCGCGATCGTGGCGTGATGCTCCGTCTGGTGGGTGGGCTGTGCGCCCTCCTCCTGGTCGGAACGGCGCTGTTCGACGTTCGTCAGAGCGCGGCCTCCGGTGACGGTTCCCAGGAAAAACTCCTGCTCATCGCACCGGCCGGCCCTGGCGGCGGCTGGGACACGCTGGCCCGCGAGATGCAGAACGGCCTGCGCGACGAGGACCTGCGGTTCAACGTCGAGGTCCGTAACGCCGAGGGGGCGGGAGGCACCATCGGTCTGGCCCAGACCGCGAACCGCGAGGGTCAGGACAACGTGCTGACCATGACCGGCCTCGGAATGGTGGGGGCGGTGGAGACCACGGGGTCGCCGTACACGATGGCCGACGCGACCCCCATCGCCCAGTTGGCCTCGGAGTACCTCGCGATCGTCGTCCCACAGGACTCGCCCTACGAGAGCATCGACGACCTCGCCGAGGACTGGCGCGAACAGTCCTCGACCCTGCCCGTGGCGGGCGGTTCCATGGGCGGCGTGGACCAGATCTTCGCGGCGCAGGTCGCCCAGAGCATGGACATCTCCCCCGGCGAGATCAACTATCTGCCCTACTCGGGCGGTGGCGAGACCCTCACCTCGCTGCTGTCGGGCACCTCTCAAGTCGGGTTCGGCACGCTGGGCGACTTCAGCGACCAGATCGCCGACGACGGCCCGCTGCGCGCGCTGGCGGTCTCCTCCCCCGAACGTCTGGACGGGGTGGACATCCCCACCATGACCGAGCTCGGCTACGACCTGGAGATGTCGAACTGGCGCGGGGTCATCGCCCCGCCCGGGTTGACCGAGGAGGAGATCGAGGCGTTGGAGGAACTGGTGCGGGAGCTGCTGGCCTCGGACTCCTGGGCCGACACCCTCGAACGCAACCGGTGGACCGACACCTACCAGGAGCGCGCCGAGTTCGAGGAGTTCCTGGACGAGGAGATCGCCCTGACCCAGGAGACCGTGGAGGAGCTGGGACTGTGAGCGCCAACGGAACAGACGAGAAGCACGCGGCGGGCGACGACCCGTCCGAGACCACCGACGGCAGCGGGTCCCCCGAAGCCACGGAGGCCGTCGAGACCCCGGGGACGGAGACGGACGCCGGAAGCACCGCGGTGGCCGCGGCCCCGGACCCCGAGAACACCGTGTGGCGAGGGCCGGCGGCGTGGATCGTGCCCGCGCTGACCGCGATCCTGGGCCTGGTGGCCGTGTGGGGCGCGGTCACCATCGAGGCCCCGCCCAACGTCACCCCTCCCGGCCCGGGCGCCTTTCCCGGCGCGGTGGGCGTGCTGTTGCTGATCGCCGCCGTGTGCATGAGCGTGGTGAACCTGCGCAACCTGGGCAGCGGGAAGGGCGCGTCCCCACTGGCCTGGTTCGAGGGCCGACCGGTCCTGCTGGTCCTGGCGGGTCTGGTGGTGCACACCGCCCTGCTGGAGTTCGTGGGCTGGCTGCTCGCCGGGGCCCTGTTGTTCTGGGTCGTGGCCTACGCGTTCGGTGCTCGCGCCCACCTGCGTGACGCGATCGTGGCGCTGTCGATGTCGGCCGCCGTTCAGGTCGGTTTCTCGCTCGGTCTCGGGCTCAACCTGCCGGGCGGATTCCTGGAATTGGTGCTGTGATGGACACTCTGATCAACCTGATGGACGGGTTGGCCGCGGCGCTGACCCCGCAGAACCTCGTGTGGGCCTTCCTCGGCGTGCTGTTGGGCACCGCCGTGGGCGTCCTGCCGGGCATGGGCTCGGCGATGGCGGTGGCCCTGCTGCTGCCGGTGACCTTCCGACTCGACCCGACCAGCGCGTTCATCCTGTTCGCGGGCGTGTACTACGGCGGCATGTTCGGTGGCGCCACCACGTCGATCCTGCTGAACACCCCCGGACAGGCGTCGTCGATCGCCACCACCTACGAGGGCCACAAGATGGCCCTCAAGGGCAGGGCCGCACAGGCGCTGGGCACCGCGGTGATCGGTTCGTTCGTGGCGAGCATCATCGGGACGCTCGTCGTGGCGCTGTTCGCGCCGGTCATGGTGGAGTTCGCGCTCAACTTCGGTCCCGGCGAGTACTTCGCTCTGACCGTGTTCTCGTTCGTGGCGGTGGCCGCGGTGGTATCGGGTTCGGTACTGCGCGGTGTGACGTCGTTGCTCATCGGTCTGGCCATCGGCATGGTGGGCATCGACGCCCAGAGCGGCACGGCCCGGTTCGACTTCGGCGCCGCCAGCCTGATGGACGGCATCGACATCGTCATCGTGACCGTGGGCCTGTTGGCCCTGGGCGAGGTGCTGTACATCGCGGCGCGTGGCAAGTCCGCGCCGAACTTCGCGGCGATCCGCACCGGGCGTCCGTGGCTGGGCCGCAAGGACCTGCGCCGTTCCTGGAAGCCGTGGCTGCGCGGCACCGCGCTGGGCAGCGCCTTCGGGCCGATCCCCGGCAGTGGTGCGGAGATCCCCACGTTCCTCTCGCTCGGTATGGAGCGCAAGCTCGCCGAGCGCCGTGAGCGTCGCACGGGTGAGAAGAGCGAGTTCGGTGAGGGCGCCATCGAAGGTGTGGCCGGACCGGAGTCGGCCAACAACTCCAGTGCCGCGGGCACCATGGTGCCGCTGCTCGGGTTGGGCCTGCCCACGTCGGCGACGGCCGCGATCATGCTGGCGGCGTTCCAGCAGTACGGGTTGCAGCCGGGGCCGGTGTTGTTCGAGCGCAACGCCGACCTGGTGTGGACGCTGCTGGCGTCACTGCTCATCGGCAGCGTCATGCTGCTGGTGATCAACCTGCCGTTCGCGCCGCTGTGGGCCAAGCTGCTGAAGCTGCCCAAGCCGTACCTGTACGCGGGCATCACGCTGTTCTCGGTGCTGGCCGTGTACGCGATCAACACCTCGGTGACGCACCTGGTGATGCTGTTGGCGATCGCGGTGCTGGGTCTGGTGATGCGGACGTTCGGGGTCCCGGTGGCCCCGGCGCTCATCGGCGTGGTGCTGGGCCCGATCGCGGAGACGGAGTTCCGTCGCGCGTTGGCCGCTTCCTCGGGCGATCCGTCGATCCTGGTGAGCAGCGGCATCTCGGTCGGCTTGTACGCGCTGGTGCTGGTCGCCGCGGTGCTGCCGCTGATCGCGTACCTGCGTCGGCGTCGCGCCACCGCCCGAGCGACGGCGGACGTGAAGGAGCCTGCCGAGCGGCCCTGACCCCTCGTACCCTCCCCCTGCGTGGCCCCCGGTTCCGTCCTCCGGGGGCCACCGTCGTTGAACCGGCGACCGTCCACGCGCATCACAATCCGGACCGGGCCGCTCCCCGTGGCCCCCAGGACGGGAGTCGAATGCGTTTCGTGCGTGACCTGTTCGCCCAACTGGTGTTGCTGCGCGATGTGGGCCCGGGTTGGAGTGCGGTGTTGGTGGTGGTGCGGCTGGCCGATCGGCTGGTCGCCCCGGTCACCGCGGTGGCGTTGTCCGCCCTGGTGGGCACGTTGCTCGGACCGTCGGGACCACAACTGTTCACCACCGCGCTGATGCCGTTGGCTCTGCTGGCGCTGGTCATGCTCGTCGGACAGATGGGCGAAGCGGCAGCCGAACCCTTGGAGTACCTGGTCAGGTCCCGGGTGGACGGCGCGTATCGGGGACGGCTGATCCGTGCGGCCGGCGCGCGGCGGGGCGTGGCCGCTCTGGAGGATCGGCGGAACCAGGTCCTGCTGCGACAGGTGCGCGCCGACCCCGAGCACGGGATCGAGTCCACTCCCGGCGATGGAACGGTCGCCACCATTCGCTGGCTGTGCGGGCTGGCTGGCACGGTGACGACCTGCGTGGTGTTGGCCCGCTTCTCTTGGTGGCTGGTGCCGATCGTGCTGGTGCCGGCGGTGATCACGGTGGTCGTCCGGTACCGGCTCCTGGATCTGGTCACCGGTGGTTGGGAGCGCGCCACCAAGGGCGAGCTGCACACCGACGTCTGGCGAGAGGCCAACGTTTCGCCCGCCGAGGGCAAGGACATCCGTGTGTTCGGGCTGCGGGACTGGATGGTCGACCGGATGCAGTCCCAGCTGCGCGAGGTCAACGGGCCGCTGTGGCGGAGCGTGGACCGTGTCATCCGCATGGAGTGGGTGATGGTGCTGCTGATGCTGGTGGGACTGGTCCCCGCCTACTTCCTCGTGACCCGGGCGGCGCTGGACGGAGCGACCACCGTCACCGTGCAGACCGCCGTGTTGGCGGCCGGTTGGTCGCTGTATCAGACCGGCGGTTCGAGCCTGGACCTGTTCCACATGTCCGGAGCCGGCCGTGTGCGGCGTTCCCTGGCCCGTCTGCGCGAGCGCTGGGAGTCCATGGACGAGGCCGCGATCGAACCGGCGGACGGCGCCCGGCTCTTGCCGGAGCGTCCGGCGGGGCTCGTCCGCTTCGAGAATGTCGGTTTCACCTACCCGGGCACCGAACACCCCGTCCTCGACGGCCTGGACCTGCGGGTCCGCACCGACGAACTCCTGGCGATCGTCGGCCTCAACGGGGCGGGCAAGTCCACCCTGATCAAGCTGTTGTGCGGGCTCTACCGGCCCACCTCCGGACGGATCACCGTCGACGGTACGGACCTGGCCGAGCTGGAACCCGAGGACTGGCGTTCGCGGCTGTCGGTGATCTTCCAGGACTTCAACCGCTACCCGCTCACCGCCAGGGAGAACGTCGTGCTGGGCGCTCCCCCGCGCAGTGGAACGGGCGACGACGAGGCGGACCTGCGCGCCGCGGCCGAGGAGGCCGGGTTCGTGTCGGTACTGTCCTGGCTGCCCGATGGTTGGCGGACCCCGCTCTCACGTGCGCGCAGCGGCGGGGTGGACCTGTCCGGTGGCCAGTGGCAGCAGCTCGCCCTCACCCGGGCGTTGTTCGCCGCCCGTCGCGGGGCGAACCTCATCGTCGCCGACGAACCCACCGCGCACCTGGACGTGCGTACCGAGTTCGAGCTGTTCGGCAAGCTCGCCGAGCGACGCTCCGAAACCGGGATCGTGCTGATCTCGCACCGACTGTCCACGGTCCGTCGGGCCGACCGCATCGCCTTGCTGGACGGCGGGCGGATCACCGAGTCGGGCACCCACGACGAACTCGTCGCCCGGGGCGGGTCCTACGCCGAGATGTTCGCGGTGCAGGCCCGCCGTTTCCGTGACGACGCGAAGGAGGCGTGATGCGCGGGTACCCGGCCCTGTGGATCGAGGTCCTGAGGCTGTCCTGGCGGCACCTGCCCGCGGTGACCGCCATGTCGTCGGCCGTCATCGCCCTGTCCGTGGTGGCCGTGCCGGCCGTCGCTTACTCGCTGCGCGCCACGGTGGACGCCACCGCCGCCGGACACCACACCGCCGCGCTCGTGGGAGCCGTGGGCCTGGCCCTGGCCTACGCCCTCACCTCGGCCCTGGACGAGATGTCCGGGCAACTGCTGAACACCGCCGCCGACCGGACCGGGCGCTTGGGCGTCCACCCCCTCGTGCACCGGGAGATCGCCTCGTTGCGCGGGATGGAACACCTGGAACGCGGCGACTTCCTCGACCGGGTCGACATCGTGCGGCGCGGTACCGGACAGATCGCCCGCAGCGCCTGGAACGCCCTGTTGACGGTGTCGAGCGTGCTGAAGCTGGTGGTCACCGTGGCGTTGCTGGGCGCCGTGCACCCGGCGTTGTCCGCCCTGATCCCACTGGCCCTGTTGCCTGTGTGGGCGCACCGACGAGGTCAGGAACTCGTGCGGCGGGCGGAGGTGGCCGGCGCGGAGTCGCAGCGGGTCCAGCGGTACCTGTTCGAAGCCTTGACCGGGGCGGCGAGCGCCAAGGAGGTACGAACCGCCGGTTCGGCCGAACGCCTCCTCGGTCTGCAAGGGCAGGCCTGGCGGGAGACCGAACGGATCCGCTTCCGGGCTCGGGGCGCGGCGGCTCTGTGGAGCCTGGCCGGGTGGACGCTGTTCGTGGCCGGGTTCGCCGCGGGGGTGGCGTTGGTGATCTGGCAGACCTCGCGCGGGGTCGGAACCGCCGGCGACCTGGTGTTGACGGTGATGCTCGCGGTGACCTTGAGCCAGACCATGCGCGCCACGGTCGCGGCCACCGCGGCGACCTCGCGGGGGCGAAGGGTCGTGGAACCGTACCTGTGGCTGCGCGCACGCGTGGCCGCCGACCGCGCTCGGGACCATGCCACCGCCCGGCCGCCCGAGATCCTGAGCGAGGGGATCTCCTTGGACGGGGTCTCGTTCACCTATCCCGGCGCCGAGAGTGCCGCCCTGGACGGGGTGGACGCCCACCTGCCGGCGGGTTCGGTGGTGGCGGTGGTCGGTGAGTACGGTTCCGGTAAGTCCACGCTGGTCAAACTGTTGCTGGGCTTCTACCGGGCCGATGGCGGGACGGTGCGGGTGGACGGACACGACCTCGACGGGCTCTCGGCCGAGGCGTGGCGGTCCCGGTCCAGCGCCGTCTTCCAGGACTTCGGCCGCTTCCACCTTCCGTTCCGCGAGACCGTGGGGCTCGGTGACCTGTCGCGTCTGGACGACGCCGACGCGCTGCGCCGGGCCATCGACGCGGCGGACGCCGGGTCCGTGGTGGATCGGTTGCCGCAGGGGTTGGAGACACAACTGGGCCGGGAGTTGGGCGGGGTCGACCTGTCCGAGGGCCAGTGGCAACGCGCCGCCCTGGCCCGGGGATCCATGCGAGAGGCGCCGTTGTTCTTCGTGCTGGACGAGCCGACCGCGTCCCTGGACGCGCACAGCGAGGAGGCGATCTTCCGCCGCTACATGGAACGGGCCAGGGCGCACGCCCTGCGGTCCGGCGCGGTGACGCTCATCGTCTCCCACCGGTTCTCCACGGTCGCGGGGGCCGACCTGGTGCTGGTGATGGACCGGGGCCGGGTCGTGGAGTCGGGGACGCACGCCGAGCTGATGGCCTTGAGGGGAAGGTACGCCGACCTGTACGGGATCCAGGCCCGCGCCTACGCCCCCACCCCCACGGAGTGAACCGGATCCTCGCTCAGACGATGGTGCGCAGGAGTGGGATCCGTTGGGCGATGGCCACCAGGATCAGACTGATCACGGCGGCCCCCACCGCGTATCCCGCCGCCGCGAACAGCGCCAGGTAGCCCTCCGGCATGCCGCCCAGGTCACGCAGGGTGTACATCACCATGACGTGCACGAGGTAGACGCCGAAGCTCAGTCCGGAGACCACGCGAACGACGTTCTTCGTGGCCAGGGCCGCCGGGCTCTCCGCCATGGCCAGGCGCTCGCCGCCGGCGCGCAGTACCAGGTAGGCACCGATTCCGGCGACGATCATCGGCGGGGACAGGAAGGCGTAGAAGTACTCGCCTCCCGCGCCCCACTCACCCTCCACGTGGGCGGCGATCCCCGCGCCCAGGGCCGTGCCGGCCACGCCCAGGGTGAGCGCGGCGATCCCGAACCGGGTGGTCCGGGGGCTGTTCTCGGTGGTCATCAGCAACCACCCCACCAGGTAGTAGCCGAGGAACGGCAGGAACCGGGTGGCGGCGCTCACGCCGCCGGCCCCGTCGATCAGGGACAGCAGCTGATCGAAGACACCCACGCTGAACGCCGCACCGGCGAACCACCACAGCGCGGTGCGGGAACTGTGCGCGACCACCGTCCGGAAGAACGGTGTGAACAGGTAGAGACCTGCGATGACGTACAGGAAGTAGAGGTGGATCGAGGGGGCGCCCGACGCGGCCTGGGTGGCGGCGTCGGGTGCGCCCAGGCCATCGCGCCATCGTTCCCAGATCAGGTAGAGAGCCGTCCAGGCCACGAGCGGGATGCCGATCTTGGCCCACCGCTTGCGGTAGAAGGTGCCCACGCTCTCATCGCGCGGGCGCAGCAACAGGGCGCCGCTGATCATCACGAAGACCGCGACGCACCAGCGCGTGGCGGCGTCGATGAGGTTGGCGGACCACCATGTGTACCCGCCGAGTTCGGCGTAGACCGTGCTCACCAGTGGTGAGTAGGCGTGTACGCCGATGACCGCGGCCATCGCGGCCACACGGGCGAACCCCATCCACGAGGTGGATGGGGATGACTGTGAGGGCGCCTGTCTACCGGCGGGGGCTGTCTCTACTCGCACACACTACCGATACCATTTCGTTATACGTGGAATCAACCCGAATAGGTTCGACATATGTCACCCGCAGGCCAAGGTACACCGCCTGACCTGGTCGTCGGTACCCTCTGTGAATTCTTCGATTACCGCCCCGACACGCCGCCGAACCGGGGGCTCCGGTGTGCCGCCTCAGCGCTCGGAAAGCAGGTGGGTTCCGTCATGGGCTCGAATGAAGGGGACCTCCTCCGGGTCGAGCCAGGTGACGGAGACGGCTTCGTCGGTGGGTCGAGCGTGACCGCCCACCAAGGGCGGCATCTCGGATGGTGATGTGGGAGTCAGTCCGGTATCGGGAAGCGGTAGTCGAAAACGGCCATGTCGGCGCGGATCAGAAAGTGAGCCACGTCGAGTGGTCCATCCTCGGTGTGATAGGTCCGGATCACTTCGAAGACCGGAGTCCCCTGGGGGATCCGCAATCGGCCCGCTTCCGGCCCGGTCGGCATACGTGCGCTGATCTCTTCCTGGATCTCTTGGACGGTGCTGATCTTGTCGATGTCGGAGATGTGTCCGCCTGGACCTTCTCCTGCCAGGATTCCGGGGGCTCGCGCAGCGGTCGCCATGCTGAAGTAGCTGTCCACGGTCTGGTTGATGGTCCCATCGAGTTTCGTGACGCGTTTACGCACGTGGACGAGATCTCCCTCCGAGACGCCCGGGAGCCTTTCCACGACGAAGCCAGGCGCGGGCACCTGGACGACCTCGGACTCCTGCTCTACCTTCTGGCCCTGCTCAGAGCCTTCGGCTTGCAGAACTCCCTGAGGGCCCGGTCCGCCCCAGACGGATCGGCTGTAGCGCTGAAGCCCGTATCGACGCGTCCGTTTGGGCTCACGAACGTAGGTTCCACTGCCCTTTTTACTGGTCAATAGACCTTCTTGGCGCAGTAGATCCATCGAGCGGCGAGCCACCATCACGCTGACGTCGTATCGCTTGGCAAGGACATGAAGGGTGGGGAGTTTGTCCCCTGGCGCCAGCTCGGATCGCCGGATCTGATTACGCAAGTCATCAGCGATGCGCACCTGCTGCGGGCGAGCGTCAGTGGTCTCGTCACTCATGGCATCCACCCTAAACCCATGCATGTTTGTATACAAACTTATTGCACAGGAAGCCGGAATGTGCTCTCATCCTTGTCAGCAAGTATGCAAGCTTTGACCTCGCGTATGAGAGAGGCCTCGGGGGTGTAGCACCACCCACCGAGGCCGGCCGACAACCAACCCTTGAGCAGGAGTTGCCGACGTGTCCATTGTCCCTCAAATCCCTATGCCCGCCTACCCGGGACGGCGGTGGGAAGCCCGCCACTACCCCGAAACCTCCTCCACCTGCACGCGCTTCCGAGCGGATCTGCGCTCTGACCTGCACGCCCTCGCCGGGGTTCCTCTCTCCCTGCGTGAGGACATCGAACTGTGCGGCAGCGAGGCCTTCGCCAACGCCGTCACGCATTCGCGCTCTCAGCGCCCCG
This sequence comes from Nocardiopsis sp. JB363, assembly GCF_900143625.1. Classification (GTDB taxonomy): domain Bacteria; phylum Actinomycetota; class Actinomycetes; order Streptosporangiales; family Streptosporangiaceae; genus Nocardiopsis. The sequence continues at coordinate 119,330 of NZ_FRFF01000169.1, read as the reverse complement.
GTGGCACGGTGGTCCGCCTGCTCTCCACCCCGATCGTCATGGGCCGCGAGACCACCCTGCGCCTGTCGATCATCGACGACGGACCCCTGGACACCCGTCCCATGTGCCCGCCGCCTCGGCGTTCGGTGGAGGAATGGGAACAGGCCGAATCCGGGCGCGGTCTCCTCCTCATCCACCGACTGGCCAGTGAATGGGGCACCCAGCGCTGGGCCGACCCCACTCAGCCGACCGTGCTCGGCACGGTGCTCTGGACGGAGTTCACCTACCCCACCCCCACCAGGGCCGTCTCCACCTCGATCACCTGTGTCTGCGGAGGTGGGCGATGAGCACCGAAACCATCCCCATGGACCTGCGCCGGGTCCTGGACGCACCCCGAGGCCGACGCTTCAACCACACCCCCACCGACCCGGCACCCGACCGACACTGACCGACACCCCCCACCAGAGGAACAAAACCGGCCCCGCATCACTCCCGCCGCTGGTCTCGCTAGGCCGCACCCCAAGGGAACGCGAACTCCTGGCCAACATGCCCGACACCCCCGGACTCCGCCGCCGGATCGAACGCGGCGACCTACCCGAACGAATACGCCGCGCCACCCCCGAGAGTTCCTGTTCGTGGCGGGGCCAGCACCCCGAACACACCTCACAGCCCGAACCCGCCCCCACACCGAAACCGGCCCGCGAACCCGACGAGGACGTCGAGCCCGACCGCCCCCTCCAGATCCCGCACCCCCGTCGGGAGTACGTACCACCACCCCCGCTCCCGCGCAGGTCCGGCCATCCGCGCCGCCCGGCGAGCCACCGTAAGCCCCGCCACCGGATCGGCCACCTGCTCACCGGCTACGCCCTGGCCGCCATCGCCGGCGCCATGGCCCAACCCCTGATCACCCTCCTGAGCTGATCCACCTCGCTCCCTCGATCCCTGACAGGCCGCACCGGCAACACGACACCCGGTGCGGCACCGGGCACGGCTCCGACCCGGGTGTATACCGCCGAGTCAGGGAAGGAGCTGTTCGCGCTGCCGCATCGGTTCCACCCATGCGGCCTCACATCCGGGCCCTCAGCACGTCTACCTCACAGCCCGGTTCGAAGGGGTCGAAGCCGTGCTCGCTCAGCCAGCGAACTATCAGCAGGCTGCGTAACGACCACCACGCGTGGATCACGGCGAGGTCGATGTCGGTGCCATAGCCGGCGATGAGGTCGTCGAGGTGCTCCTCGTGTCCGAGCGTGAAGGTCGCGAGGTCGTACAGGGCATCACCCCGGCCCGCTTCGGACCAGTCGATGATGCCCGTGACCTCGTCGCCGTCGACGAAGACGTGCGCGATCTGTAGGTCGCCGTGTGTGAACGCCGGGGTCCACGGCCGCAGCGCGGCATCGGCGACCTGCCGATTGCGTGTGACCAGGTCAGCGGGCAGGACACCGTTCATCACGAGCAGCCCGCACTCCTTGTCGAGCTTCGCCGCCAGCGTGACGATGCTCCGGCCGGCCTGTCCCGTCCGGGACGGCAGCGGCGCGTCGTGCAGCTTCCGAATGGCGGCGCCCGCCGCGGCCCACGCCCCCGACGACCCGGTCGACGGCCCACCAAGGCGCCCGAGCGTCGTCCCCGTGAGCGCGGCGGTCGCGAGCACGTGCGGCTTGCGCCACAGGATCTCCGGGGTCGGGACCGGCGCCAGGGAGATCGCCTCGGCCTCGGCGTCGATGCGCGCCTGATCGGCGTCCACCTTCAGGAACACGTCGCCGACGCGCAGGGTCGCACGTTCGGAATGGGCGATGACGACTTCGACCTCATCCATGGGAGACCAGTATCCCCGGGACGATCGCCGCCGTCGCCGGGTTTTTCACCTGGGATCACGCGGCTGACCACGTCCCGCCGTCGCCTTCCCCGAAGCCCTTCAAATACCGCCGCCGGCACGCCACAGCACAATCGAGGACAGCAGTGAGAGGACGTGGAAGATCACGACGAACGGCGCGCTGATCACCAAGGCGAAAACCCGCGGAGCCAGACCCCGACAGGCGATGAGCACCAAGGAGATCACGCACAAGTCGAAGACGTACACGCGCGGATCGACGAACTCCATCGGATAGCTCGTACCTTCGTACCAACGATGAACAGGAGCGAGGAGCAGGCCGATGATCATGGCGGCGGCCATCACACGTCGCATCGCCTGGTGGGAACGGAGACGATGTCCCCAAAAGCCCAGCAGAGCGCCCGCGACGAGACCGATGACCAGCCAGCCCCGGTACTCCAAGTCGTTCTGCGCGTACTCGATGAACCGGGATCCGACAGCATGGCCGAGGACCCCGCACAACAGGGTGGTCATGCCGGCCAGCGCAGCGTGCCCCGGACGAGACGCCGACCAGCCGGCCAGCGCGGCCGGTAGGACGAACAGTCCGTACGAAACGCTCGGATACTCGTTGATCTTGAGGATGTACAGGGCCGAGAGCACCCCGCCCATAGCGCCCAGGGGAGCCATCAGGAGCAGGAGCGCCCACGGGTGACGGTCCCAGAACGCACGAAGCGCGGACGGTCGGACTTCCGGACGCTCGTCCAGTCCAAGGAGCCGTTGGGCGCGCACCATGAGCGAGCGCCCAGAAGATTCCTCACTCATCGAGACCTCTCACTGCCTCAGGTCCCCCGTGAGCCCGGTCCGTGGTTCCTGGATGGCGATCAGTAGTCCCCACTCGCCACCCACACGAGCATGAAGAGCGCGGCGACGCAGAGGGACAATGGCAGGACGAGTGCGACCGCGCACAGCAATGCCACACCCCGGGCGGTCCCTCCACGGCAGAGCACCAGCAGAAGCAGGGCCAAGGCCCCTTCCAAGAGTGCCGATAGCGGGTGGACAACGACCCTTTCGGATTCGGAGAGTGTCCGAGCCCAAATCCATAGGAAGGTCGCCATCAGACCGAGAGGAAAGCCGGCGGCGAACACCCGAACCGACGTGGACCGCGATCGGAATTTGTTCCCGAGGTACCCCAGCAGGGCACCCATCATGAGACCGACGAACACCCAGGCCCGGTACTCTGACCAGTCGTGATCACCCATGACCGGCAGTGAGGTCGTCAGGTGCCCCAGGATCGCCGCCAAGTAGGCAACCGAACCGGAGACAGCAGCCGGCCTGGGCCGGACCGCCAACCGGCCGAGAATGACCGGAGGCACCACGTAGAGCCCCACGGTTGACTCCAGGAAGCCGATCTCCTCCGGGTTGAGCCGGTTCACGAACGCCGCGAGTGCTCCGCAGCCGAAGCCCGTCGCCAAGGAAAGGGCCAGAAAAAGCCACGGCCGCCGGTTCAGAAAGGCTCGGGACCCTTCGGGAGAAAGTTCCTCTCGTCCCTCCGATATCGACGTTCGGTCAATATCCGCCTCCAGCACAGGATCGGGGGAGTTCTCACTCATCAGGGGACACGGGCCGTCCCATGAATACCAGAAAGTGACTGAACACAACCCGCTGTCACCTCTGCGCCGGTTCCGTCGGTTCTATCGCGGTGCCTATGACCTGGGGAATATCCGCGCATCGACCTGCTGTCCGGTTCCGGCCACCTCGGTTCGAACGTGGGGAGGCCGGTGGGCGCGCGGAAACACGAACGGCCGGAGTGGAAGGTTCCACTCCGGCCGGAATCGCTCAGGTGCGCGGTCAGTCGTTGCCGGTGGCCACACCGATGGGGCAGCTGGCGCCGGTGCCGCCGATGCCGCAGTAACCGTTGGGGTTCTTGGCGTCGGACAAGTACTGCTGGTGGTAGTCCTCGGCGAAGTAGAACGTCTCCAGCGGGGCGATCTCGGTGGTGATGGCCCCGTAGCCGGATCGGTCCAGGGCAGGCTGGAAGGCGTCCCTGGTGGCCTCGGCGGCCTTCTTCTGGGCCTCGGAGTGGAAGTAGATCCCCGACCGGTACTGGCTGCCGACGTCGTTGCCCTGGCGCAGGCCCTGCGTCGGGTCGTGTCCCTCCCAGAACACCTTGAGGATCTCCTCGTAGGAGATCAGCTTCGGGTCGAAGACCACGCGCACGGCCTCGGTGTGACCGGTCAGACCCGAGCACACCTCTTCGTAGGTGGGGTTGGGCGTGTACCCGCCGGCGTATCCCACAGCGGTGGTGATGACACCACGCTCGGCCCCCAGCCGCCAGAACACGCGCTCGGCGCCCCAGAAGCAGCCCATGCCCAGATCGGCGATCTCACTGCCCTCCGGGTAGGGCGGGGTCAGCGAGGTGCCCAGGACGGTGTGACCGAAGGGCGGCTCGATCGGTGTGTCCCGGCCGGGAAGGGCGCGGGCGGGTTCGACCATGGTGGCGTTTCTACCGAACATGTCTCCAGACTATCCACGGGCACAAGAAGGGGGAGGACAGGAGGCACGATTCGTCCTACCATTGCCGTTGTGCCGGAATCCAATCGTGGTGTCGCCCTCGGGGCGAGCGCCTTCCTCCTGTGGGGCTTCGCGGCCATGTACTGGCCGTTCCTCTCCGCCGCCGAACCCGCCGAGATCCTCGCCCACCGCATGGTGTGGGCCTTGGGCGCGATGTGCCTCTTCCTACTGCTCGCGAGGCGCGGTTGGGCGTGGCTGATCCCCGTCCTGCGCGACCCCAGGCGGCTGCTGCCGGTGGCCGCCGCGGCCGTGCTCATCTCGATCAACTGGTGGGGGTTCATCTACTCGGTCTCCATCACCCAGACCCTGCAGGCCTCACTGGCCTACTTCATCAACCCGTTGATGACCGTCTGCCTGGGCGTGGTGTTCTTCGCCGAGCGCCTGCGCGTCGCACAGTGGGTCGCCGTGGGTCTGGGCGCGACGGCGGTGGTCGTGATGACCGTCGCCTACGGGTCGACCCCGTGGCTCTCCCTGCTCATGGCCTCCTCCTTCGCCGCGTACGGCGCGGTGAAGAAGTACGTCAGCCTGGACGGGTTGCAGAGTCTGACCGTCGAGACCCTGGTGATGTTCCTGCCCGCGCTGGGCTACGTGATCCACCTCGAAGCGACCGGCTCCGGTTCCATGTTCTCGGTCTCGCCCGGGCACACCGCCCTGTTGGTCGGGGGTGGCCTGGTGACCGCGCTGCCGCTGCTGCTGTTCGGGATGGCCACACGCCGGGTGCCGTTGAGCGTGATCGGGATGCTCCAGTTCATCACGCCGACCATGATGTTCCTCATCGGCTGGCTGATGCAGGGCGAGGAGATGCCCCCGAGTCGCTGGGTGGGCTTCGGTTTCGTCTGGTTGGCCGTGTGCGTGTTCGCCTTCGACCAGGTGCGTTCGTCCCGTCGTCGATCCGCCGAGCGCGCGGCGGCGACCGACCTCCCGGACGCACCGACACCTCCCACGACCTCCGCTCCTCGAGAGTGAGTTTCCCCGTTCCGGCAAACCGAAACTACCCTCAGTGACTCTGTGCTAACGTCTGGTCGTGGGCGGCGAGCTCTGCCTCGCCCCCGAACCGGCCACCTGCCACGGAGGGTCCTCGTGAAGCCTCGCATCAGTCCGACCGGCACGCTCCGTGCCGTCTCGGGCCTGCGCGCGGCCGCGTCCGCCCTCCTGTTCCTGCTCGGTGTCCTGTTCGCCGCGTTGTGGCTGCTCTCCGCGCCCGCGCAGGCCGAAACCGGATCGAATCCGTTGGGGAACCTGGGCCTGGAACGGGTCGACGAGGTGACCGAGCCGGTGACCACACCGGTGACCGACACCCTCGGCACCGTCCACCAGCGTGTGGAACAGGGCGCCGGTGAGGCCGCGGCCTCCGCCATCGCCCTGCCCGAACCCGCCGTCACCGAGGTACGCGACGAGGTGCGCGGGGTCGTCACCGAGATCGACCGAACCCGTGAGGAGACCGCCGATCAGGGCCTCGTGCCGGCCCTCGTCGAACCGGTCGCTTCCGCGCGTTCCGGCACCGGACCGGTCCCCGAGGAGTCGACCACCTCCGCCGAACCGGACTCCCCGGACCCCTCGAAGGCATCCGTCGACGAGGGAACCGAGGTCACCGAGGATCCGATCGCCTCCGGCCCGCTCCGTTCCACGGCCGCGGACCACCGGGCCATCGCCCCCGCACACGGTTCCGAGCCCGCGGAGGCGCTCACCGGCGACCCCATCGACCCGCCCGAGGTCCAGGCCACCGCCGGTTCCGCGATCTCCTCCGCCAACGCCCCGACGTCGGCGCCCGCCGCCGTCGCCGGCTACCTCGCCACCGCCGCGCTGCCCGGCCCCGACGTCGCCACCGCGCTCGTGCGCGCCGGGTCCCCGCACGCCACACCCGCGGACCCGGCGGACGACCCCACGGTCTCCCCCGACTAGCGAACGGCCCGACCGCACGTTCTCGCGTGTTCCCACGCCTGCCCACGTGCCCCTGCGCGCCTTCCGTGCGCCCTTCGGACCGTTCCCAGCCGCTCTCCATCGCTTCCGTCTGGGAGCTGACCTGAGTCCCGTGCCGTTCTTCACGTGGTTCACGTCAGCCGGTGTCCATCCCGGCTCACCCAGGCCGCCTCTCGCGGCCGCCCCATCAGCAGCTTCAGGAAGGAAACCCATGACCCAGCCCAAGCGCGTGACCGCCCGAACGATCATCCTCGCCACGAGCGCCGCCGGATTCGTGGCCCTCGGCGCCGGTGTCGCCGGGGCCGAGGATCTGCAAACGCCCATGCACGCCGTCGCCCCCACGGTCGAGCGGGCCCTCGTCGAGGGTGTGGCGCCCACCATGAACAAGCTCGCACCCGAGGGTGTGGGGCCGATCGCCGGAACCGCCGTGGAGGAATTGCAGGCGAGCGCGAACGACCCCGAGCACGGCGCTCCCGACCTGGGCGCCGCCCTCCCCGACTCCCGACTGGCCGACACCGTCACCGAGACCCAGGACGCCACCGGTCTGGACGGGGACCCGCACGACACGATCGGTCACACCGCCGGTGAGTCGCTGGAGGCCGGCGCGCAGGACGCCGGGGTCGCGGTGGAGGACACCGCTCGCGGAGCCGGTGGCGTCGTGGAGACCAAGATCCAGGAAGTGGTGCCGCACACGGCGGTGGCCGTCACCGACCTGCGCGACGAGGCGCTCACCCTGCCGGAGCTGGAGGGGCCCACCCTGCCCATGAGCCACTCCGAGACCGCGCTGCCCACGGCGCCCAACGTGTGGGACCTGGCCGCCGGCTTCGGCGTGGAGACCCCCGACCGGCTCCAGGACGTCGTCGAGTCCAACCCGGTCACCGCGGACAACTTCGTGGACCTGGGCGAGAGGGAGGTCCTGGGCATGGTGGGCAACCGGGCCTGGGACGACGAGGTCACCACCGTTCCGCAGAGCTCTCCCCAGACCCCGGGTCTGACCGACCTCACCGACGGCCTGGCCGAGGGCATGTCCTCGGGTGAGGCGAAGCCCGTCGACGTGAACGGTCCCCTGGCGGACGCGCAGCTCCCCCAGATCGCCGAGGGCCTGGACACCACCGCCGCCGAGGACCTGGTGGCCGGCCTGAGCCGGGGCACGGACCTGGTTCACGACCTGGACACCAGCGACCTGGTCTCCATCGAGGGCGGCACCGCCGAGCAGGAGACCCCCGAGGGCATGGTCGAGCACCCCACCTTCATGGACCTGCCCGGCTCCGAGGCGCTCCCCGTGATCAGCTAAGCCATATGACGGCACTCCCCGTGTCGACGGCGCCGTCCCGGTTTTCGGGGCGGCGCCGTCCCTTGTTCGCGGGGCGGTCCTTGTTCTCGGGGACCCAGCTCAGACGCAGTCGTCGTAGACGGTGGAGAACTCGCTTCGGGAGACGTCGTAACAGAGCCCGACGGGCGGATACCCGCGGACGTCCTCCTCGTGGTCCGGGAACCCGAAGACGATCAGCCCGCGCTCCCCCAAGGTCCGAGCCCACCGAACACGACGCGGGCCCTCCCCCGATCAGGGAAGGGCCCGCGTGAAGACATCGTGAGGTAGGTCAGCCGGAGCGTTCCACCACGTAGTCGCACAGCGAAAGGAACGCTTCCCGCGCCGGGATGTCCGGGAGGGTCTGCAGCTCTCCTCGGGCCTTGCCGGCCCAGTGCCGCAGGGTCGTCTCGGCCTCGGCCATGGCCGCGTGGGGACGCAGCAGTGTCAGCGCCTCCTCGGCCTCCGTGTCGTCGAGCGGCCGGCCCAGCAGGGACTTCAGCCGCTCGTCGGCCGGGTCCTCGGAGCGCATCGCGTAGAACATGGGCAGGGTGAGCACACCCTCGCGCAGGTCCGTGCCGGGGATCTTGCCGGAGGCGGAACGGTCGCCGTCCACGTCCAGGATGTCGTCGGCGAGCTGGAACGCCATGCCCAGCGCGTCGCAGGCGCGGGTGAGGGTGCTGACCGTCTCCGGGTCGACCTTGCCGAACATGCCGCCGAACTCCGCCGAAGAGGCGATCAGCGACGCCGTCTTGTCGTCGATGACGTTGAGGTAGTGATCCAGCGGGTCGATGCCGTCCCGAGGACCGGAGGTCTCCAGGATCTGGCCCTGCACGAGTCGCGCGAAGGTCTCCGCCTGTAGGCGAACGGCCTCGGTGCCCAGGTCGGCCAGCATCGTGGAGGCCTTGGCGAACACGTAGTCGCCGGTGAGGATGGCGATGCTGTTGCCCCAGCGCTGGTTGGCGCTGGTCTTGCCACGGCGCAGTTCGGCCTCGTCCATGACGTCGTCGTGGTAGAGCGTGGCCACGTGGGTCAGCTCGACGACGGCCGCCGCGGCGATGAGGTCGGGGACCTTCGGATCGCCGAAGTGGGCGGCGAGCAGCACCAGCATGGCGCGGAAACGCTTACCGCCGGCCTCCAACAGGTGGGAAGCCGCTTCGGTCAGCAACGGGTCGCTGGACCGCACCGACTCCCGCAGCAACTCCTCCACCTTTTCGAGGTCGTCCTGCACCTCCCGGGCGAGGGCCGGGTCGACTCTCGGCAGAGCGAGAAACCCGCTCGGGACAGCACCGCTCACCGTAAAGCTCCACCTGTTGAACGGGCGTGACGGCGACCCCCTGTGAGGGGGCCGCCGCACGCTCAGCACATGAACATGATCCGTCTTGCCACGGTATCCGACCCGGAATGATCGTCCAAAGCCACACCCGGGTCCACGATCACTCCTCGGTGACCTGGTGGACCATCACCGCCGCGGGTTCCTGCCCGGCCTCGGAGTCCGGCAGAAGGTTGTCCAGGACCGGCCCCGGGAAGATCCCCAAGGCCAGCGTGGCCGCCACACCCACGGTGATCACACCGCCGGTGAGGGCGCCCGCGCGAGCCACCGTGGGGCCTTCTCCCTCGGATTCCCGGAAGAACATCACAACGATGATCCGGACGTAGAAGTAGGCGGTCACGGCACTGCTGATGACACCGACGACCACGAGCGGGGTTGCGCCCGCGGCGATGGCGGCCTCGAACACCGCGAACTTGCCGATGAACCCGCTGGTGAGCGGGATGCCGGCGAAGGCCAACAGGAACAGCGACAGCGCCAGCGCCAGTCCGGGAGCACGACGTCCCAGCCCGGCCCAGCCCTCCAGGTCGCCGAGCTCCTGACCGCCGTCCCTGGTGCGCACCAGGGTGACGATCGCGAACGCGCCGAGGGTGGTGAACCCGTAGGCGGCCAGGTAGAACATGGCGCCCGCGAGGCCCTCGGTGCTGGAGGCGATCACGGCGGTGAGGATGAAACCGGCGTGCACGACCGAGGAGTAGGCCAACAGCCGCTTGATGTCACGCTGGGTGACGGCAATGACGGCGGCGGCCACCATCGTGAGGATGGCGACCGTCCACAGCATCGGCTCCCAGATCGCCACCGAACCGCCGAAGGGCACGAAGAACACCCGCAGCAGCGCGCCGAACGCGGCCACCAGCGTGCAGGAGGCCATGAGCGCGGTGATCGGGGTGGGCGCACCCTGGTAGACGTCCGGCTTCCAGTTGTGGAAGGGCACGGCGCCGACCTTGAACAGCAGACCGATCGCGACCAGGCCGATGCCCATGATGAGCAGCGGTTCACCGTTGCCGTCGGCGAAGATCTCCGCGCCGCCCGCGTCCACGGCCTGGCGGATCGCGGTGAAGTTCACCGAGCCCGCGTAGCCGTAGACCAGGGCGATGCCGAAGAGGAAGAACGCCGAGGAGAACGCGCCGAGCAGGAAGTACTTGACCGCGGCCTCTTGGGAGAACAGGCGACGGCGGCGGGCCAGCCCGCACAGCAGGTACAGCGGCAGGCTCATCACCTCAAGGGCGATGAACATGGTGAGGAAGTCGTTGGCGGCGGGGAAGAGCAGCATGCCCAACACCGCGAACAGCACCAGCGGGTAGACCTCGGTGTGCTGGGACCCGGCGAGGATGTGCCTGCGCTCCTCCTCGCTGCCCGGGACCGTGGCGGCCTGGGCGGAGAACGCGTCGCGGCCGTCACGCCGTTCGGCGATGAGCATCAGGCTGATCAGGGCCAGCACGGCGATGGTGCCCTGGAGGAAGAGCACCACGCGGTCCATCGCGAGGACTCCGCCCGCCACGATCACGCCGTCGCCGACCGCCTCCACTTGGAGGACGATCAGGACGAACGTGACGAGCAGTGCCACGGCGGCGACGGTGATCTGCACCGGCCGCAGGACCTTCTTGGGCATGAAGGCCTCGAACAGCACCGCCAGCACACCGGCGCCGAAGACCACCAGGATCGGGGCGAGGAGCCACCAGTCCAGGGTCGGTGGCGCATCGGTGATGCCGGGGAGCGACGGGGGCGCCCCGTCGGCGACGTAGAGCGCGTTCACTCCTCGTCTCCTTCCTCGGTGTCGCCCTCGGCATTCGTGGTGTCGGAGGCGGTGTCCGCCCCGATCTCCACGGTGCGTTCGACGGCGGGGTTGATCACGTTGAGCAGGGGCTGCGGGTAGACACCGAGCGCGATGATGAGGGCGAGCAGCGGTGCCACCACCCAGGTCTCACGCGCGGACAGGTCGGGCAGCTTCGACAGCTTCTCCGGGGTCGGTCCGGTCATGGTGCGCTGGTACATCCACAGGATGTAGAGCGCGGCCAGGACCACACCCACCACGGCGATGATCGCGGGTACCGGGTTGAAGGCGTAGGCACCGACGAACACCAGGAACTCGCTGACGAACGGGGCCAGTCCGGGCAGGCCCAGACCGGCGAGACCGGTCACCAGGAACACCCCGGCGAGCTTGGGCGCGACCTTCTGGACGCCCCCGAAGTCCTCGATGCGGGAGCTCCCGCGACGGGCGATGAGGAAGCCCACGATGAGGAACAGCGCGCCGGTGGCGAACCCGTGGTTGACCATGTACAGGGCGGCCCCCGCCTGAGCCTGCGGCGTCAGGACGAAGATGCCCAGGGTGATGAACCCGAAGTGGGAGATCGAGGTGTAGGCCACCAGACGCATCATGTCGGTCTGTCCGATGGCGACGATCGCACCGTAGATGATGCTCACCACGCTGAGCCCCACCACCGGCCACACGAACCAGGACACGGCGGAGGGGAACAGCTCCAGGCAGAACCGGAGCATTCCGTAGGTGCCGACCTTGTCCAGGACACCGACGAGCAGCACCGCGGTGCCGGGACTGGAGGACCCGGCGGCGGTGGGCAGCCAGGTGTGCACCGGCCACATCGGGGCCTTGATCGCGAAGGCGATGAAGAACCCGAGGAAGAGCCAACGCGCGGTGGCCGGGTCGACGGCGGCGAGCGCGCTGCCCGACGCGGTCAGTTCGCTCCACAGGAAGGTGCCGCCGATGACGTACACGCCGATCACCGCGACCAGCAGGATGAGGCCGCCGGCGAGGCTGTACAGCAGGAACTTCATCGCGGCCTTGGCACGCTCGGCGCCCCGGCCGTATCGCCCGATCATGAAGTAGACCGGGATCAGCATGACCTCGAAGAACACGTAGAACAGGAAGACGTCGGTGGCGACGAAGACGCCGACCATCATCGCTTCGAGGGCGAGGATGAGGGCGAAGTAGCCGCGGCCGCCGTCTTCCTTGTCGGAGTGCTCGTTCCAGGCGGCCAGGATCACCAGCGGGACCAGGACCACCGACATCAGGACCATCGTCAGGGCGATGCCGTCCACACCGACGGCGAAGTGGACCCCGAAGTAGGGGATCCACGGGTAGACCTCCTCGAACTGGAGGTCACCCGCCGTGGCGGTGTCGAAGTTCAGGGCCATGGCCACGACCAGGGCCAGGGTGGCCAGGGAGACGATCAGCGCGATGCGCTTGGCGTTCTCCGCGGAGGCGGTACCCGCCCCGGTCTTGGCGGCGGGCCGGGTCTTGACCGCGGTACCGCCACCGCCCGCCTCCGCCGATGCGCCGGCCCGGGCCGAGGCGGATTCGGTCTCGGCCGCCGTCCTGACGCGGGGCAGCGCCCAGATGAGGATCGCGCCGATCGCCGGAAGGGCGATGGCGAGTGTGAGCCAGGGGATCATGTCAGAACCTCACAGCCAGCGTCGCGGCGACGATCACGGCGCCGATGAGCATGGTGAGCGCGTAGGTGCGGGCGAACCCGGTCTGTGTCTTCCCGAGTCCGGTGGAGGAGTCGCGGACCCCGGCCCCGATCCCGTTGACCGCGCCGTCGATGACCTTGTCCTCGATGACGACCAGGGCCTTGGTGAGCACCTGGCCGGGTCGCATGAACAGGCCCTCGTTGATCTCGTTGCCGTACAGCTCGTTGCGGGCCGTGTCGGTGACGAGGTTGCCCTTGGGGGCGGTGCGCTCCACGGGCTTGCGCAGGTAGATCGCCCAGGCCGCGGCCACGCCGAGGACCAGGACGACCATCGCCGCGATGCCGTAGGGGGAGGCGAAGGCGTGTCCCACCGTGAAGTGGGGCAGTTCCGCGCCGGTGACGGGCTGAAGGAACGCGGCGAAGCGGTCGCCGGCCACCAGGAAACCGCCCAGGGCGATCGAGCCGATCGACAGCGCCAACATGGGGGCGGTCATGCTCACGGGCGACTCGTGCGGGTGCACGCCCTCGTCCCAACGCTTCTTGCCGAGGAAGGTCATGAAGACCATCCGCGACATGTAGAAGGCGGTGAGCGCGGCGCCCAGGATGACCAGGGAACCGAACACCAGGCCCAGGTTGCCGCCGAGGCCGAAGGTGGCGGAGATGATGCTCTCCTTGGTCCACCAACCGGACAGCAGCGGGAAACCGATGATGGCGAGGTAGCCCAGGCCGAAGGTGGCGAAGGTGATCGGCATCTTCGACGCCAGACCGCCGTACTTGCGCATGTTCACGTCGTCGTTCATGCCGTGCATGACCGAACCGGCGCCCAGGAACAGCCCGGCCTTGAAGAAGCCGTGCGTGACCAGGTGGGCGATGGCAGCGGCGTAGCCGATCGGGCCCAGGCCCGCGGCCAGCACCATCATGCCGATCTGGCTCATCGTGGATCCGGCCAGGGACTTCTTGATGTCGTCCTTGGCGGAGGCGATGATCCCACCCGCCAGCATGGTGGCGGCGCCGACGGTCATGACGGTCAGCTGTGCCACCGGGGCGGCCTCGAAGATCGGGCCGGCGCGCACGATGAGGTACACACCGGCGGTGACCATGGTGGCGGCGTGGATGAGCGCCGACACCGGGGTCGGACCCTCCATGGCGTCCAGCAACCACGCCTGGAGCGGCAGCTGCGCGGACTTACCGCAGGCACCCAGCAGGAGCAGCAGACCGATGGCGAGCAGGACGCCGTCGTTCGCGCCCGGTACGGCCGCGAAGACGTCGCTGAAGCTCACCGCGCCCAGTGCGGTGAACATGATCATGATCGCGATGAGCAGGCCCATGTCGCCGACCCGGTTGATCAGGAACGCCTTCTTGGCCGCGGTGGCGGCGGTGGGCTTGTACTGCCAGAACCCGATGAGCAGGTAGGACGCCAGGCCCACACCTTCCCAGCCGAGGAACAGCAGGACGAAGTTGTCCGCCAGCACCAGCACGAGCATGGCGGCGACGAACAGGTTGAGGTAGGCGAAGAACCTGCGCTTGCCCGGGTCCTCGGCCATGTAGCCGAGGGAGTAGACGTGGATCAGCGAACCCACGAACGTGATGAGCAGGACGAAGGTGATGGAGAGCGGGTCGACCAGCAGGTCGATCTTCGCGGAGAAGTCGCCGACCGCGAACCACTCGTAGACGGGAACGGAGACGCTGCGCGCGTCGGCGCCGCGTCCGAGCAGGTCGAACAGGGCCAGGACGGCCCAGACGAAGGAGACCACCGGAAGGACGGTGGCCAGCAGGGGCCCCCAGGCGTTGGTGCGTCGTCCGCCCAGCAACAGGATCGCCGCGCCCACCAACGGCAGGGCGATCAGCAGCCAGGCGTTCGACAGCACCACGCTGTCGGCCGCGGTCGCCGCGGGTTCGGCGGCGAGGTACGCGTGATGTCGTGTCACAGCCACGTCGCCTTCTAGTGCTTGAGCAGGTTGGCGTCATCGAGCGACGCGGACCTGCGGGTTCGGAAGATCTGCATGATGATCGCGAGGCCCACGACCACCTCGGCGGCGGCGACGACCATCACGAAGAACGCGATGACCTGGCCCTCGATGTCCCCGTGCATCCGGGCGAACGCGACGAACGCCAGGTTGCAGGCGTTGAGCATGAGCTCCACGCACATGAAGACGATGATCGCGTTGCGTCGGACGAGGACGCCGACCGCGCCGATGGTGAACAGAAGCGCCGCGAGGACGATGTAGTTCATCGGGTCCACGTGGACTCGACCTCCTGCCCATTGCCGTTGGTGCCGTCGTCGACCGCCGGGGCTGCGCCGTCCTCACCGTCTCCGGTGGGTCGGGCCCCCTTTCCGGCGGTGGGTCCGTCGTCCTCGGGTCGGATCGCGTCGGACCCCCCGCCCTGGAGCGGGGTCGCCCGGATGTCCATGGGCACGCCCTTCTGGTACTGGGGGTCGCGCGCGGTGAGCACGGGGTTGAGGGACAGCTGGGAGACCGTGCCGTCCGGCAGCAGCGCGGGCATGTCGATCGCGTTGTGCCGGGCGTAGGTGCCCGGTCCGGGCAACGGGGTGGGGTGGTCGCCGCGGATGCGGTCCTCGGACATCTCCCTCTGGGTACGGCGCTTGCCGATCTGGGAGGTGTGCGCGAGCACCATGGCGCCGAGCACGGCGGTGATGAGCAGCGCGGCCGTGGCCTCGAAGGCGACCAGGTAGCGCATGATCAGTTCACCGGCCAGCCACGGGATGGTTCCTCCCGCGGGGGCCGCGCCGGCGATCCCCGCCGGGTCGCCCACGGCGATGCGGGTGATCCCGGTGGTGAGGGCGCCGACGAAGCAGATGGCGACGATCGCCGTCATGAGCCGCTGTCCGCGCAGGGTCTCCACCAGGGAGTCCGAGGAGCTGACGCCGACGAGCATCAGCACGAACAGGAACAGCATGAGGACGGCGCCGGTGTAGACCACGATCTGGACGACCATGAGGAACGGCGCCTCGTTGACGCCGTAGAAGATCGCCAGACCGACCATGGTCAGCGCCATCGACAGGGCCGAGTGGACGGCCTTGCGGGAGAAGACCACGCCCAGGGCGCCGAGCAGCACGATGGTGCCCAGCACCCAGAACAGGGCGGTCTCCCCCGAACCGATCGGCGCGCCCGCGGCCAGGTGGACCGTCCGGGAGGCGTCGAGCATGGCCGCTATGTCGTTGTGCGGGGTCACCGTGGGGCCTCCGCGTTCTCCGGCCGGTCCTGCGTGCCGTGCTGACCGCGCCCGGTGGCGTAGTAGTCCTGCTCGTCGTCGCCGAGCCGCATCGGGTGCGGAGGCTGCTCCATCTCCTCGGTGAGAGGCGCCAGGAGCTGCTCCTTGGTCCAGATGAGGCTCTGCCGGCTGTCGTCGGCGAGCTCGTACTCGTTGGTCATGGTGAGCGCCCGGGTCGGGCAGGCCTCGACGCACAGACCGCAGAGAATGCAGCGCAGGTAGTTGATCTGGTAGACCCGCCCGTAGCGTTCTCCGGGCGAGTACCGGTCGTCGTCGGTGTTGTCACCGGCCTCCACGTAGATGGCGTCGGCCGGACAGGCCCAGGCGCACAGTTCGCACCCGATGCACTTCTCCAAGCCGTCGGCCCACCGGTTCAGCTGGTGCCGTCCGTGGAAGCGCGGCGCCGTGGGGCGCTTGACCTCCGGGTATTCGACGGTGGGCACCTTCTTGAACATCGTGTGGAAGGTGACACCGAAACCCTTGACGGGGTTGAGCCACTCAAGCACCGGTAACCTCCCCCTTCTTCTGGTTGCGTTCGACGGTGCCGGCCGAGGCCGTCCGCGACGGTTCGGCGAGCACGCTGCTGCCGTAGTGAGCGGCGGTGCTCGGTGGCACCGGGAACCCGCCGAAGGAGGGTTCCTTGTGAGCGCGGCGCGCGTTCTCGGCGCGTGCCAGGGCCTCCTCCGCCCGCTCGCGGCGCACGAAGCGCACCCACGCGGCGAAGGCGGCGATGGTCGCGACGGTGAAGGCCGCGATGACCGCCCCGATGATGATCGGAGAGGCGCCGTCCAGGATGAGCATGCGCACGACGGCCACGCCGGTGATCCATACGAGCTGGATCGGGATGAGGACCTTCCAGCCGAGCTTCATCAGCTGGTCGTAGCGCACCCGCGGGAGGCTTCCTCGTGCCCAGATGAACAGGAACATCATGAAGACGAACTTGAGCAGCCACCACACGAGCGGCAGCCAGCCCTCGTTGGCCCCGGGGATGATCGCGGTGACGCCGGGCGGCGCGTACCAGCCGCCGAGGAAGAGCGTCACGGACACCGCGGCGACGGTGCACATGTTCACGTACTCCGCGAGGAAGAACATCGTGTACTTCATGGACCCGTACTCGGTCATGAAGCCACCGACGATCTCGCCCTCGCCCTCCGCCAGGTCGAACGGGAGCCGGTTGGTCTCGCCGATCATCGTGACGATGTAGATGAGGAAGGACGGCAGGAGCAGCACCGCGAACCACAGGTGTTCTTGGGCCGCGACGATGCCGGAGGTGGTGAGGGTGCCCGCCATGATGAAGACCGCGACGAAGGACAGGCCCATGGCGACTTCGTAGCTGATCACCTGCGCGGAGGCGCGCAGGCCACCGAGCAGGGCGTACGGGGACTGGGAGGACCAACCGCCCAGGACGATCCCGTACACGCCCAGTGCCGCGGTGGCCAGCACCAGGAGCGCGGCGATGGGCAGGTCAGTGAGCTGCAACGGGGTCATGACCCCGAACATGTTCACCTCGGGCCCCATCGGGATGACCGAGAAGGCGAGGAACGCCGGAATGGCGGCGATCATCGGGGCGGCGATGTAGACGAACCGGTCGACGCCACGCGGGATCAGGTCCTCCTTGAGGGAGAGCTTGATCCCGTCGAACAGGGACTGCAGGAGGCCGAAGGGGCCCATCCGGTTGGGTCCGTGTCGCTGCTGCATGCGACCCATGACCTTGCGGTCGGCCATGATCATCATGAGCACGCAGACCATGAGGAACACGAAGATGCCCAGCGCCTTGATGGTGGTGATCCACCACGGGTCGTTCCCGAAGGCGCTCAGGGTGCTCTCCGCGGCCAGATCTACCACGCGCGGATCAAGAGCGGCGGGGGTCACTGCTGCCTCCCGTTGGTGGTGGGCGCGGCCAGTTCGACCGTCTGCCCGGCCGTGGCGCCCAGGTCACGACGGATGTCGCAGCCGTGTGCGTTGGCCGGGAGCCAGACGACCCGGTCGGCGATGTCGGTGACGACCGCCGGAACGGTCACCGTCCCGAGGGGACCGGTGACGCGCAGCGAGCCGCCGTCGAGGACGCCGACCTCGTCGGCCGTGGTCTTGGACAGGTACGCGCGCGCCTTGCGGGCGGTGCCCGCCAGGTAGGGCTCGCCGTCCTCCATGCGGCCGGTGCCGAGCAGCTGCTTCCAGGTGGACAGCAGCGCGCGGCCGGGTCCGGGTTCGGGCGGGACCACCGGGCGCACGGCCGGGCCGACGGGGCGGTCTCCCGCCCACGGGCCCAACTCCAGCAGTTCCCGGTAGGCGCCCGCGGCGTCGGGCAGACCCAGGTGCACGTCCATCTCGTTCGCGATGGCGGACAGGACCCGCAGGTCGGAGAGGGCTCCGGGCACCTTGAGCGCCTCACCGAAGGGTCGGTGACGACCCTCCCAGTTGACGAAGGTGCCGGACTTCTCGGCGACGGCGGCCACCGGGAGCACGACATCGGCGCGGTCGGTGACGTCGCTGGCCCGCAGTTCCAGGCTGACGATGAACGGAACCCGGGCCAGGGCGGCGCGGGCCGCCTCGGGGTCGGGCAGGTCGTCCAGTTCGAGCCCGGCGATGACCAGGGCGTCCAGTTCGCCGGCTGCGGCCGCAGCGATGATCGCGTCGGTGTCGCGACCGGGGCCGCTCGGCAGAGAACCGACGTTCCAGGCGCGGGCGACCTCGGCACGGGCCGAGGCGTCGGCGACGGGGCGTCCACCGGGAAGCAGGTTCGGGAGCGCGCCGGCGTCGACGGCGCCGCGCTCCCCCGCCCGACGCGGGATCCACGACAGGCGGGCTCCGGTGCGTTCGGACAGGGCGACCGCGGCGGTGAGCGCGCCGGGGACGGCGGCGAGCCGCTCGCCCACCAGGATGACCGCGCCCTCCTGGCCCATGGCCTCGACGATCTCGGGGTGTTCCACGTCCAGGGAGTTGAGGGTCCTGCCCTCGTCGCCCGGAACGGTCGGAACGAGCGTGCCCTTGGTCTTGGTCAGGCCGAGGGCCGAGTGCGAGGCCAGCGAGTACACCTTGAGTCCACGCTTGCGCATGCCCTTGCGCAGGCGCAGGAACGCGGAGGCCGACTCATCCTCGGGGTCGAGTCCGGCGAGCAGCACCGTGGGGGCCTTCTCCACCGCGGTGAAGTCGACGTCCACCGGCCTGCCCGCCACGCGCGCGGCCAGGAAGGCGGCCTCCTCGTCGGAGTGCTCGCGGGCGCGGGCGTCCACGTCGTTGGTGTTCAGGGCCACGCGGGCGAACTTGGCGTAGGCGTAGGCGTCCTCGTAGGTGAGGCGCCCGCCGACCAGTACGCCCACGTTGCCGCGGGCGGCGGCCAACCCCTGCGCGGCCATGCCGATGGCCTCGGGCCAGGAGGCGAACTCCAGGGCCCGGGAGTCCTCGTCACGGACCAGGGGGCGGCTGAGCCGATCGCTCTGGGTGGCGTAGGTGAACGCCCACCGCCCCTTGTCGCAGTTCCACTCCTCGTTCACCTGCGGGTCGTCGCCGGCCAGGCGGCGGGTGACCTTGCCGCGTCGGTGGTCGGTGCGCTGCGCGCAACCACCGGCGCAGTGCTCGCAGATACTGGGGGTGGAGACCAGGTCGAAGGGGCGTGACCGGAACCGGTAGGCGGCGCCGGTGAGCGCGCCCACCGGGCAGATCTGCACGGTGTTGCCGGAGAAGTAGGAGTCGAACGGCTCCCCCTCGGCGATGCCGATCTGTTCCTGGGCGCCGCGCTCCATGAGCTCGATCAGCGGGTCACCGGCGATCTCGGCGGCGAAGCGGGTGCACCGCGTGCACTGGATGCAGCGCTCGCGGTCCAGCAGCACCTCGGTCGACAGCGAGACGGGCTTGGGGAAGGTGCGCTTGACGTCGACGAACTGCGTCTCGCCCTGCCCGTTGGACATGGCCTGGTTCTGCAGGGGGCACTCGCCGCCCTTGTCGCAGACCGGGCAGTCCAGCGGGTGGTTGATCAGCAGGAACTCCATGATCCCGCGCTGGGCCTTATCCGCCACCGCGGAGGTCAACTGGGTGTTGACCACCATGCCCTCCATCACGGTGATGGCGCAGGAGGGCTGTGGCTTGGGCATTCCGCGGCCGTTGCCCATGTCGGGGATCTCGACCAGGCACTGCCGGCAGGCGGCGACCGGGTCGAGCAACGGGTGGTCGCAGAACCGGGGGATCTGGATGCCGAGCAGCTCGGCGGCCCGGATCAGCAGGGTCCCCTTGGGCACCCGGAGCTGGAAACCGTCGATGGTGACGGTGATCAGATCCTCCGGGACCGGGGCGGGTGAGGACCCGCCGGAGCTGTTGGAGGTGACGGTCATCGGTTCCCTCCCGCTGCAGAGGTCGGCCGGTCCGCCCAGATGGTGGACCTGGAGTGGTCGAAGGGACATCCGCCCTTCTCGAAGTGGTCGACGTACTCCTGGCGGAAGTACTTGATCGACGACATGACGGGGCTGGTGGCACCGTCGCCCAGGGCGCAGAAGGCGCGGCCGAGCAGGTTGTCGCAGATGTCCAGGAGCTTGTCGATGTCGGCCTCGGTGCCCTCGCCGCGTTCCAGCCGGTCCAGGACCTGGACCATCCAGTAGTTGCCCTCGCGGCAGGGCGTGCACTTGCCGCAGGACTCGTGGGCGTAGAAGGCGATCCAACGGCCGACGGCACGCACCACACAGGTGGTCTCGTCGAAGATCTGGAGGGCGCGGGTGCCGAGCATGGACCCGGCGGCGCCCACCGACTCGAAGTCGAGCGGAACGTCCAGGTGTTCTTCGGTGAAGATCGGCGTGGAGGAACCGCCGGGGGTCCAGAACTTGAGTTCGTGCCCGGCGCGCACCCCGCCCGCCATGTCGAGGAGTTCGCGCAGCGTGATGCCGAGCGGCGCCTCGTACTGGCCGGGGTTGGTGACGTGTCCGGACAACGAGAAGAAGCCGAACCCGGCGGACTTCTCGGTGCCCATGGAGGTGAACCACTCGGCGCCGTTGGCGACGATCCCCGGGACGCTGGCGATGGACTCGACGTTGTTCACCACGGTGGGCGAGGCGTAGAGCCCGGCCACGGCCGGGAACGGCGGCTTGAGCCGGGGCTGGCCCTTGTAACCCTCCAGGGAGTCCAGGAGGGCGGTCTCCTCACCGCAGATGTAGGCGCCGGCTCCGGCGTGCACGACCACGTCCAGGTCGAAACCCTTGCCGAGGACGTCCTTGCCGAGCAGCCCGGCCTCGTAGGCGTCGGCGACCGCCTGGCGGAGCCGACGGACGACGTGCAGGACCTCACCGCGCACGTAGATGAAAGCCTGGCTGGACTTGATCGCGTAGGCCGCGATCGCCACACCCTCCACCAACACGTGCGGGTTGGCGAGCATGAGCGGGATGTCCTTGCAGGTACCCGGCTCGGATTCGTCGGCGTTGACGACGAGGTAGCGCGGGTTGGGGTTGTCCTTGGGCAGGAACCCCCACTTCATCCCGGTGGGGAAGCCCGCGCCGCCACGGCCGCGCAGACCGGCTTCCTTGACCAGGTCGACGATGCTGTCGGGCTCCATCGTCAGCGCCTTGCGCAGCGCGTCGTAGCCACCGGTGGACTGGTAGCCGTCGATCGTGAAGGAGTCGGGACGATCCCAGTTCTTGGAAAGGATCGGGGTCAGGGTGGTCACTTGGCGCCCTCCTCACCCTGGTCGATGGGGGTCGGAAGGTTGTTCGGGTCCGGCGCTTCCCAGCCGCGCTCCCGGGCGAGATTGAGCCCGGCCAGCGAGGGACCGGCCGCTTGGACGCCTTCGCCCGCGCGCCCGTCGTCGAACCCGGCGAGCACGCGCGAGGCCTGCTTCCAGGTGCACAGGCTCTTCGGGCCACGGGTGGGCACCACGTCCTTGCCCAAGCGCAGGTCGTCGACCATCTGCTTGGCGGTGGCGGGCGTCTGGTCGTCGAAGAACTCCCAGTTGACCATCACCACGGGGGCGAAGTCGCAGGCCGCGTTGCACTCCACGTGCTCCAGCGTGACCTTGCCGTCCTCGGTGGTCTCACCGTTCGCCAGGTCCAGGTGCTCCTTGAGGGAGGAGAAGATCTCGTCGCCGCCCATCACCGCGCACAGGGTGTTGGTGCACACGCCCACCTGGTAGTCGCCGCCCGGACGGCGGCGGTACATGGTGTAGAACGTGGCGACCGCGTTGACCTCGGCGAGGGTGATGTCCAGCTGGTCGGCGCAGAACCTCATGCCGTCCTTGCTGACGTGCCCTTCTTCGGCCTGCACCAGGTGCAGCAGCGGCAACAGCGCCGACCGCGGCTTCGGGTAGCGGCTGATGATCTCCTTGGCGTCCTGCGCCAGGCGGGTCACCACCTCGTCGGTGAAGACGCTCTGTTCGGTCTCGGTGGTTCCGTTGTCGTTGTTCTCGCTCACCGGTCCACGCCTCCCATCACCGGGTCGATACTGGCCACGGCCGCGATGACGTCGGCCACCGTCCCGCCCTCGCACATGGCGGCGACGGCCTGGAGGTGGGTGAACGACGGGTCGCGGAAGTGGACGCGGTAGGGGCGGGTGCCCCCATCGCTGACTGCGTGGCAGCCGAGTTCGCCCTTGGCGCTCTCCACGGCCACGTACGCCTGGCCGGCCGGGACCCGGAAGCCCTCGGTGACCAGCTTGAAGTGGTGGATGAGCGCTTCCATCGAGCCGCTCATGATGTGCGCGATGTGGTCCGGGGAGTTGCCCAGACCGTCCGGCCCCAGCGCCAGCTTGGCGGGCCAGCCGATCTTGGCGTCCTCGATCATCACGGGCCCGGGCTCCAGCTTGTCCAGGCACTGCTCGACGATCTTGAGGCTCTCCTCCATCTCGGCCATGCGCACCCGGTAACGGGCGTACACGTCGCCGCCGTCGGAGACCGGCACGTCGAACTCGTAGTTCTCGTAGCCGCAGTAGGGCTTGGACTTGCGCAGGTCCCAGGCCAGACCGGAGGCGCGCACCAGCGGACCGGTGATGCCGAGCGCCATGCAACCGGGCAGGTTGAGGTAGGCGACATCCTTGGTGCGGGCCAGGTACAGGGGGTTCTCGTCCAGGAGCTTGCGCATGATCTTGATGCGCTCGGGCATCTCCTTGAGCAGCTCCCGCACCTTGCCGACCGCACCCGGGGGCAGGTCCTGGGCCACCCCGCCCGGGCGGATGAAGGCGTGGTTCATCCTCAGGCCCGTGATGAGCTCGAAGACGTCCAGGATCATCTCGCGTTCACGGAAGCCGTTGGTCATGATCGTGGTGGCGCCCAGCTCCATGCCGAACGTCGCCATGGCCACGAAGTGCGAGGCCATCCGGTTGAGCTCCATGAGCATGACCCGGATGACGCTGGCCCGCTCGGGGATCCGATCGGTGATGCCGAGCAGCTTCTCGACCGCCAGGCAGTACGCCGTCTCGTTGAAGAGCGGCGTCAGGTAGTCCATGCGGGTCACGAACGTGGTGCCTTGCGTCCACGTCCGGTATTCCAGGTTCTTCTCGATACCGGTGTGCAGGTAACCGATGCCGACACGGGCTTCGGTGCAGGTCTCGCCGTCCAGGGTGAGGATCAGCCGGAGCACGCCGTGCGTCGACGGGTGCTGCGGCCCCATGTTGACGACGAGGCGCTCGGCGCTACTGCCCTGGGCCTTCTCGACGACGTCGTCCCAGTCCCCACCGGAGGCGTCGATGTAATCCTCGGTGACGGTCATGCCGTGCCTCCCTTCTGGATGGCCCTTCGAATCACTCGTGTGGTGGCCGGGCGGTTCACTTGTAGTCCCGCCGCTCGTCCGGTGGAGGCACGGTGGCGCCCCGGTACTCGACCGGGACACCGCCCAGCGGGTAGTCCTTGCGCTGAGGGTGGCCGTCCCAGTCGTCGGGCATCTGGATGCGGGTCAAGGACGGGTGGTCGTCGAAGACGATCCCGAAGAAGTCCCAGGCCTCGCGCTCGTGCCAGTCGTTGGTCGGGTAGACCGACACGATGGAGGGCACGTGCGGGTCGGCGTCGGGGCAGGTGGTCTCGACCCGGATCTCGCTGTTGTGGGTGATCGACCGGAAGTGGTAGACCGCGTGCAGCTCGCGTCCGGCCTGGTCGGGGTAGTGCACCCCGATGACGCCGGTGCACAGCTCGTAGCGCAGGGCGGGATCGTCGCGCAGCACCCGGGCCAGTTCCAGGAGTCCTTCGCGGCGTACGTGGAAGGTGATCTCCCCGAACGCCACCTCGACCCGTTCGACCTCGTCCGCCCGTTCCAGGGCGTTCAGTGCCGCCTCCAGGTCGTCGGCGACCCGGTCGAAGTCGGCGGTACGCGGGTCGTCGGGGTCGGTGAAGGGTCGACTGCTGTGGACGGGAGCGCTCCCCCGCACCCGCAGCCCACCGAACCCGGAAGTGTCACCCGTGGTCGATGCGCCGAACATGCCGGTTCGCTTGATCGGCGCGGCCAACCGTTCACGTCCACGCTGGTCGGGCAGGTTTTCCGCCGCCTCGTCGCGGTCGCGCTCGTACTCGTTGCTCATGATCAGTCCTTGGTCACCAGCGGCAGCGAACTGCGGAGCATCCGCTCCTCGGTCTCGGCGATCTCCTGCTCCCGGTGGGCACCGAGCTTGGTGTTCTGCACCTTGTCGTGGAGCTTGAGCACGGCGTCCAGGAACATCTCCGGCCTGGGCGGGCAGCCCGGCAGGTAGATGTCGACGGGGACGATGTGGTCCACGCCCTGGACGATCGCGTAGTTGTTGAACATGCCGCCGCTGGAGGCGCACACACCCATCGCGATGACCCACTTGGGTTCGGGCATCTGGTCGTAGATCTGCCGCAGGACCGGAGCCATCTTCTGGCTGACGCGCCCGGCGACGACCATCAGGTCGGCCTGCCTGGGGGTGGCTCCGAACTTCTCCATGCCAAAGCGGGCCAGGTCGTAGTGGGGGCCGCCGACCGACATCATCTCGATCGCGCAGCAGGCCAGACCGAACGTGGCCGGCCACATGGAGGTCTTACGGGCCAGGCCGACGACCTGCTCGACCGTGGTGAGCGCGACCCCTGCGGGGAGTTTCTCTTCGAGTCCCATCAGCTTCGGACCTCCTCGGGGCTGAACTGCCGGGTCTGTGGTGCCTGGGGGTGGAACGCGCGGGGCAGGGCGTGTGTCCGCCGCACATGACCTAGGTCGTGTGTCCGCCGCACATGGCCTAGTCCCATTCGAGGCCTCCGCGGCGCCATTCGTAGGCGTAGGCGATGGAGACGTTCACCAGGAAGAGGATGATCGCGATCAGACCGAACCAGCCGAGGGCGTCGAAGTGGATCGCCCAGGGGATGAGGAAGATGATCTCGATGTCGAAGACGATGAACATCATGGCCGTCATGTAGTACTTGACGGTGAAACGGCCGCCGCCCGCGGGCTGTGGCGTCGGCTCGATGCCGCACTCGTAGGCCTGCATCTTGGCGCGGTTGTAGCGCTTGGGTCCGACGATCGCTCCGACGACCATCGACACCACCACGAAGGCGGCGCCGATCCCGCCGAGCACGAGTACCGGTGTGTACAGCTCCACGGCTCACCCTCCTCCGCCGAATAGCCCGCCGGGCCGTGTGCCCGGCGGTCTTGTGAACGTTTTCACCTGCATGTCCCGCATCCTTTTCGGGGTGAAGGGCACCTTTTCGAAAGCACCCGAAGGGGGCGCCCCTCACGAGAACGCTGTGCTTTGTGGGCGTCCGCTATCGCTTCGGCCCGTGCTCTTTTGCGGCGTCGCGAGAAACCGCGGTCGAGGCCGCGGGTCAGGCCGCGGGCGCCATCTTGCTCAAGCCGTTGATGACCCGGTCCATGGCGTCGCCCTTGTTCGGTTCGGTGAGATTGGCGAGCATCTTCAGCACGAACTTCATGAGGGTGCGCTGACGCAGCCCGTACTTGGTCGCGTACTTCATGAACTCGGGCTGGCCGATGACCTTCACGAAGTAGCGACCGAGCGTGTAGTAACCGCCGTAGGTGTCGGCGAGGATCTCCGGGTAGCTCAGCAGGACGCGTTCCCGGGTCTGCTGGGTGGTGCGACCTTGTGCCTGCACGATCACGTCCGCGGCGATCTGCCCGGCCTCCATCGCGTAGGCGATGCCCTCCCCGTTGAAGGGGTTGACCATGCCGCCCGCGTCACCGACCAACATCAGGCCGCGCGCGTAGTGCGGAACCCGGTTGAAGCCCATCGGCAGCGCCGAACCGAGGATCTTGCCCTTCCGGTTCTCCTCCGTGAAGCCCCACTCCTCGGGCATGGAGTCGGTCCACCGGCGCAGCAGCTTCCGGTAGTCCACGTCCTTGAAGGCGGTGGTGGAGTTGAGAATGCCCAGGCCGACGTTGCTGGTGCCGTCGCCCACGCCGAAGACCCAGCCGTAGCCGGGCAGGAGGACGTCCTTGTCTTCGCTCCTGTCCCACAGCTCCAGCCAGGACTCCAGGTAGTCGTCGTCGTGCCGGGGGCTCTCGAAGTAGGTGCGCACGGCCACGCCCATGGGGCGGTCGTCACGCTTACGGATACCCATGGCCACGGAGAGCCGGGAGGAGTTGCCGTCGGAGGCGACGACCAGCGGCGCCCGGAAGGTCACGGGCTCGCGGTCGGCGTTCTTGGCGCGCACACCGACGATGCGGTTGCTGCGCTCGTCCATGATGGGGCCGGTGACGTTGGTGCGCTCCAGGAGCTTGGCCCCGGCACCGACCGCTCGCTCGACCAGGATCTGGTCGAAGTCGTAGCGGGTACGGACGAGCCCGTACCCCGGGTAGGCGGCCAGGTCGGGCCAGGGAAGTTCGAGTCGAACGCCGGCCCCGACGATGCGCAGGCCGTGGTTCTTGATCCAGCCCTCGTCCTCGAAGGTGATGCCCATCGAGGTGAGCTGTTTCACGGCCCTGGGGGTCAGTCCGTCACCACAGACCTTCTCCCGCGGGAAGGAGGTCTTCTCCAGGAGGAGGACGTCCAGACCGGCCTGGGCCAGGTAATAGGCGGTGGTGGCACCGGCGGGGCCGGCACCGACGATGATCACGTCGGCGTCGTACTCGTTCCGCTCACGGCCTCTGGGAGCGGAGGTGGCTGTCTCACTCACGGGTGGGTCCTCGACTACTCGCGCGGTCCTACCGTGGCGGGCCAGTGCGGGTTCGACCCGCCAACGGGGGTGTTATGGGTCGGTTCGGGACTTCCGACTTGTCCGACATAGGGCCATGTGGCCTACGCCTCGTGCGCTTGTGAAGCACTTCACAAGCCTCTTTTCCGAAGTCTAGCCCCCCAAGAGCCAAGAGGCGACACCCGGGGCCCGTTCTTCAAGAAATCGGATATTGCATCCATAACCACCACAGCCGACATCAAAGCGCCGCTCCGCAACAAGAGCGCAGCTCATGGCGGATAAACGGGACTAAGTGACTCACCAGTAACGTAAAAAGTCCCAAGGAATAGAGTTCCTTGGGACTTGAGAGCTTTGTTGGTTTATACGAACAACATCGCCACTTGGGCGTTATGTCGGATTTTACTTTTCCCGGAAGCCGCGGTGCAGGGCCACGGTGCCCAACGTCAGGTTGCGCCAGGCCACCCGCGACCAACCGGCCGCCTGGAGGTACTTGGACAGCCCCGCCTGGTCCGGCCAGGCCATGATCGACTCCGACAGGTAGTCGTAGGCCTCGCTCCGGCCGGAGAAGGCACCGGCGACCTTCGGCAGGGCCGCCATCAGGTAGGTCGAGTAGAGCTTGTCGATGAACTCCACCGGGATGTGGCTGAACTCGCAGATGACCAACCGGCCGCCGACCTTGGTCACCCGCAGCAGCTCGCGCAGGGCCTGGTCCACGTCGGCGACGTTGCGCAGACCGAAGGAGATGGTCACCGCGTCGAAGGTCTCGTCGGCGAAGGGCAGCGACAGCGCGTCACCGGCCACGAACGTCACCCCGGCGCGCGAGGCGCCGCCCCGCCGCTCGGCGCCCTTGCTGAGCATGCCGAGGGAGAAGTCGCAGGCGATGACACGGGCGCCCTTCTTGATGAAGGACTCCGAGGAGGTTCCGGTGCCCGCGGCCAGGTCCAGGACCAGTTCACCGCTGTGGGCGTCGACCGCGTCCACCACGGCCCGGCGCCAGGCGCGATCCTGGCCGAGGGAGATGACGTCGTTGACGAGGTCGTAGTTCTCTGCGATGCCGTCGAACATCGCGGCGACGTCCTGGGGCTGCTTATCGAGCTTCGCGCGGGTCATGGCAACAAGACTAAGGGGGCCCGGTCGGCGTACGAGACCGCCCTCGCCCCGAACGATGTGGACGTCGCGATCGATGGCGGCGCGTCTTCGTCGGTTGCGGTCGGAGGGGGCCACGGACCGCGCGGAAGTTTATTCACTGGACGTAGTCATTCGACTACTTCATGCAAGAATGGGGGCACCGCAGCCGTTCCCGCGCCCGAGGAGAGAGCCCCGTGAAAACGGCCCGAACGTTCGTCGCCCTGACCATGGGCTCCCTGCTCCTGCTTCCGCTCACCATCGCGACGGCCGCGCCGGCGGTCGCCGCTCCGCACCAGGGCGTGGTCGGCGAAAGCCCCGTGGGGTGGACGCCGCACGTGCTGGACGGCTCGGTCAAGGACATCCTCCAGGTCGGTGACACCGTCGTGGTCGCCGGCGAGTTCGGCCGGGTCTCCGAAGCGGACGGGAGCGGAACCCGGGACCGGCGCAACCTGTTCGCGTTCCGACAGGGCAGCGGTGAGATCCTGACCGACTTCGCCCCCTCCGTGGACGGGACCGTCACCTCCCTGGCCCAGGGGCCGGACGGATCGGTGATCCTGGGTGGACACTTCCAGCAGGTCAACGGTTCGAGCAGCCGGGGCGTGGCCCGCGTCGACGGCACCACCGGGGCCACCGTCGACGGGTTCGACGCCACCCTGGACGACGGGAACCTGTACCGCCTCGTCTCCGACGGCACCGATGTCTACCTCGGCGGCAGCTTCTCCGCCGTGAACGGGGAGAGCCGTACCGGTCTGGCCCGTATCGACGCCGGTGACGGGTCCGTCGACGCCGACTTCACCCCGACCATCTCCGAGCAGCGGCGCGGAAGCCTGCGTGTGCAGGAACTGGCCCTGAGCCCCGACGGGCAGCGGCTGGCCATCAACGGGACCTTCACCAAGGTGGACGGCGAGGACCGCTACCAGATCGCCATGATCGACACCGGTTCCGGAGGTCTCACGCCGTGGTCGACCT
Source organism: Nocardiopsis sp. JB363 (assembly GCF_900143625.1). GTDB lineage: Bacteria > Actinomycetota > Actinomycetes > Streptosporangiales > Streptosporangiaceae > Nocardiopsis. The sequence goes on along the minus strand of NZ_FRFF01000169.1, from coordinate 90,602 downwards.
CCGCCTACGAGGCGCCCTGCGACTACGAACGCATGCACACCTACATGCGGCAGATGGACTTCTCGCCCGACGGTTCCTACTTCGCGGTGGTGACCGCGGGCGGCCCGAAGGTCAAGCCGGGGCTGTGCAAGTCCACCGCCCGGTTTGAGAACGACGCCACCGCGGGAGCCGAACCCACCTGGACCAACCTGACCGGCGGGGACTCCCTCTACTCGGTCGAGGTCACCTCCAGCGCCGTCTACGTGGGCGGTCACCAGCGGTGGATGGACAACGAACAGGGCGCCCTCAACCCGGGGCCCGGTTCGGTGGAGCGTGAGGGGATCGCGGCGGTGGACCCGACGTCCGGCCGCGCTCTGGAGTGGAACCCAGGCCGTTCCCGCGGCCACGGGGTGGAGGCCCTGTACGCGACCTCCGACGGGCTGTACGTCGGTAGTGACACCGAGCGTCTGGGCGACTCTCACCACGCCCGCCTGGGGATGTTCCCGACCTCCTGAGGGTCCGACATCGGGGTGGTGGCCGCGTGGGGCGGCGGCCACCCCGTCGTTGTGCCGGGCGCCTACTTGACGGGCTTGTCCGCCTCGGTCTCCGTCTCGACCTTCACCTCGGTCTCGGACTCGGACTCGGCACCGGCGACGGGGTCGGCGCTCTCGGCGGCCTTCTCCTTCTGGGCGCGCAGAACCTCGTCCTGAATCTCGTCCTCACGAGCGGCGCCGCCGACCAGACGCTCTCCGACCGACTCCTCCTTGCGTTTGTCCGACCATTCGGTGACGGAGGACGACATCCGATCGCGCCACTTGGACAACAGGACATAGGAGGCCAGGCCACTGATCAACCATGCCAAGACCAGCGCGACCCAGGATCTCGCACCGAACAGATAGACGACCCCGAAGGCGCCGCCGAAGAGCGCCACACGGGCGGCGGTATAGGTCAACCAGCTACGCATCGAAAAAGCCTCACAACAGACGTTTACCTGCACTAGATTGGTCAGCGCACCCATCCACGCACGTTCACGTGCGTGTACGGCCGAGCCGGACGAGCGCGGCAGAAGGGGTGGTGTCCCGGTCGGACGGCCCTCACCCCAGGTTAAGGGCCTGCTTCGGGCATCGTGCACCAGGTCCGGGTGTGTTCCGTCGCTGTTGGAACGGGGCACTCAAGGCATCGGGCACGGATATTCATGGGATGTTTCCAATCCCGACAGTGGGGACCGAACATCACGTTCCGATCACATATCCCCCACCTATCCCCCGATCGCCGTAATTTCTCCGAAAACTAGGGAGGAAACGGTCCAACTCGTGCACACTAGGGGATCAAACGCCCGCCGCCCCCTCACTCCAGGCGGGCATGATTGGGGGAACGTGAAGGTGGAACGAGCAAACGAACGCCTGTTGACCCCCGGGGAAGTGGCCTCACTCTTCCGGGTTGATCCCAAGACCGTGACCCGCTGGGCAGCGTCCGGGCGGATCAGCAGTATCCGTACTCCTGGCGGGCACCGCCGTTTCCGGGAATCCGAGGTACGGGCCCTCCTCCTCGGGGAGCCCAGCGAAACCACCCCCTGACCCCAAGACAGAACAACGTCCTCGACGGCCCCGGCCACCCGTTCCGCGCGGTCTCCCGCACCCTTGGACCGGGTCCGGCCATGAGGAGTGGACAGCAAGAGTAGGCTGGAACCATGGTGTGGCTCGGTGGCCTGATCACGCTCGTATCGATCGTTCTATGGGTGTACGCGTTCTTCGACGCGCTGACCACCCCTGCCCAGGAGGCTCGGAACCTGCCGAAAATCCTGTGGCTGGTCGTCATCGGACTGTTCGTACCCGTGGGATTCATCCTCTGGTTCTTCCTCGGCCGGCCACGCACACCCGCTCCCGTGCCGGGTGACGCGCCCGCTCAGGACGAAGCCGTGTCCGCGGACGACCTTGACCCGTCGGACTTCTCCAAGCCTTCCGGCAGCCCGCACCCGCTCGGACCGGACGACGATCCGGACTTCCTCCGTCGACTGAACCGACGGATCGACCCGGAGGACTAGTGGCCCCGAGCGGTTCTGCCGCGTGAACGAACGTTGGGGCCGCACCCGGCTTTTCCGGGTGCGGCCCCAACGCGTTCCACGGGCAGGGCGACGGCCTCAGAGAAGTCCGACCCCGACCTCACGCGCCAACCCGCGGACCGCGTGCACCGGCTCCACCTCGGCCGTGAACTGCGGCACCCAGGTGAGGTCGGTGCCCAGCGGCGCGTCCGGGTAGTGCGCGTTGTGCTCGGCCACCAGGTCCACCGGGGCGAGACGTCCCCCGCCCCCCGACATCGTCACGTTCCCGTGCTCCACGATGTCGGTACCGCCCCAGTTGTGGAGCAGTGCGCCGGCGCCGATGCCATCGTGCAGGTCGAAGATGTTGTTCTCGGCGTACAGGTGCGACTCCACGCCGACCCCCAGGCTGTAGCCGAAGTGCTCCGGGTCCCGGACGGTGTAGAGGTTGTTGTGGACGTGCACCTGCCCGTACCGCACCCGGGGCGCCCGCTCCCCCAACCCGTCGAAGTGGTTGTGCCGGTAGGTCACCCGCAGATAGCCGCGGTCAGTGGTCCGGCCATCGCTGTTGCCCAGCAGCATCGCCTTGTCCCGACCATCGAAGTGGTTACGGGACACCGTCACCAGGTCGGTCTCCCGAACGATGTCGAGCAGCCCGTCGTGCACCTCGTACTTGCGGCCGAAGTACTCCGGGAGTTCCGTGCCGGGGTTGTCGCCGTCATCGAAGGTGTTGTGGTCCACCCACACGTTGGTGGCGCCGGAGACCTCCACCTGGTCGTACTCGGAGTTCCAGTTGCCGCTGTCGCCGTCGGTGGGATCCCAGCCGGGGAAACAGTCGTGGGCGTCGGAGAAGGTCAGGTCGCGCAGGATGACGTTGTCGACGTCGTGGACGCGCAGGTTGACACCGGACAGGACGGCGTCGCCGCCCAAGCCCACGACGGTGGTGTTGGATCCGACCTCGACGCGGATCCGTTCCGCCTGTACCGCGGCGGAGGCCAGGCGGGCCTCCTCCAGGGGACCCTCGGGGTCGTCCCGGCCCCAGACCTCGGGATCGTAGGTCTCCAGGTACTCCTCCAGGGTGTATCCGTCCACCGCGTGGTCCTCGCACGTCAGCGGGGTGCCGTCCGGTGCGGTATCGGCGTCGACCTGCCCGTCGACGTAGACGATCTTCGGGGTGTCGTCGTCCTTACCGCCGACCGCGGCGCGGAACTCCTCGAAGGTGGAGACCACGTGGACGTCCTCGGGGGCGGCCTCCGAACCGCCGGTGACCCCGTGGCCGGCCGATCCCCAGCCGTCGCCCTCCGGGAGGGTCTGGCGACCGATGCCACGGGGGTCGACGTCGGGGTCGGCCGCCGCGGGAGCGGCGGTGAGTGCGGTGATGGCCAGTACGGCCGCCAAGGTCAGCGACGGGATCGGGTGCGGCTTGCGCATCGACGTTCCTCCGGGGGGATGGCGGGTCGGGAACCCGTGTACAAACGTTTGCACGAACGTCCCCGATCCCTATGACCCCGTCAACCCTCCTCCACCGAGTTGTTGCAGGAAAATGCTGGAAAGACGGGTCTTCGATGGGTCAGGATGACAAAAGCGGCAAGGTCCGAGGGGTATCCCCGGGGCAAACGCTTGCCGTCACCATGACCGAACAGCGGAACGGAGTCCACGGGTGGCCGTCACCATCAAGGACGTCGCACGGGTGAGCGGGGTCCACGTCTCCACGGTCTCGCGGGCCTTCTCCGCGACACACCTGGTCAACGCCGACACACGCGCACGGGTCCTCGCCGCGGCGGAGGAACTCGGTTACCGCCCCAACCGCGCGGCGCGCGCGCTGTCCACCAGCAGGACCGGCAACCTCGGGCTCATCGTCGCCGACATCGCCAACCCCTTCTTCCCTCCCCTGCTCAAGGCGGCCCAGGCCCAGGCCCGCGCCCGCGATTACCACGTGTTCATCGCCGACACCGACGAACAGACACGGGTCGAGGAGGAGCTGGTCCGTTCCATGGCCAAACAGGTGGACGGCGCCGTACTGGTCGCACCGCGGCTGACCAACCGTGTCATAGCGGAACTGGCCAGGGAGATCCCGCTGGTCGTGGTCAACCGGCGACTGCGCGGGGTGTCCGGGGTGCTGATGGACGTCGGCGCCGGAGCCCGTCGGGCCATGGAACACCTCGTCGAGCTGGGTCACCGGGAGATCGTCGTGGTGGGCGGCCCCTCGCGCGCCTGGACCAGCGGGGAGATCGAACGCGCCACCGAGCACATCGCGCAGGACCACGGGATCCTGATCCAACGCGTGGGCCCCAACCCGCCGACGGAGGAAGGCGGCCGTGCCGTGGCCGAGGAGGTCGTGGCGAGCGGTGCCACCGCGGTCCTGGCCCACAACGACCTGCTCGCCTTCGGTCTGGTCCGACGGGCCATCGAACTCGGTCTCAGCGTTCCCGGCGACCTCAGCGTGATCGGCGTCGACAACAGCCACGTCGCCCGGTACTCCAGCCCGGCCCTGACCACGGTGGACATGCCGGTGGCGGAGGCCGGGCGCGGGGCGGTCGACCTGCTCCTGCGCTCGGTGGACGCGGCGGAGTCCACCGGGACGGTCACCCTGGAGACCTCCCTGGTCGTCCGCGCGTCGACGGCGCCTCCCGTGCTCTCCCAGAAGCGCCATTAGCCCTCCTGAAGGACGGTGGGCGGCCCGATCGTCTCGGGCCGCCCTTGCGCGAGAGTCGTGCTCGCGCTCCGAAGCGGATCAGGCGTAGGAGTGCAGACCGCTGAACATGTAGTTCACCGCGAAGAAGTTGAACATGACGGTCGCGAAACCGAGCACGTTGATCCAGGTGGCCTTGGGACCGCGCCAACCGCCGGTGACCCGTGCGTGCAGGTAGGCCGCGTAGATCACCCAGGAGATGAACGACCAGACCTCCTTGGGGTCCCAACCCCAGAAGCGGCCCCAGGCCTCATCGGCCCAGATCGATCCGGCGATGACGCCGAAGGTCCACAGCGGGAAGGCGAAGAGGATGAACCGGTGGGAGATGCGGTCCAGCAATTCCGGGCTGGGCAGGCGACCGGCGATACCGGTGACCTTCTCGCCCAGCGCCTTCTTGGCCTCGGCACGGTGCGAGACCAGGTAGGTGATGCCGGCGACGCCGGACACCATGAACGCGCCGCCCGCGATGATGACCGCCGTGACGTGGATCGGCACCCAGTAGGACTGCAGGGCCGGGATCAGCGGGCCCGGGTCGACGTACAGCCAGCGCACACCGATGCCGAGCAGGAGCAGCACCGGAACGAGCACGAAGGCGCCGAGGAAACGGGCCTGGTAGCGCCAGGAGGCGAACAGCAGCGCGCCGACGGCGACCAGGCACATCGCCACGACGAACTCGAACATGTTGCCCCACGGCCAGCGGCTCGCGGCGATACCACGGGTGATGATCTGGGCGAGGCTGAACAGGAAGCCCAGCGCGGTCACCCCGAGGGCGACCCGGCCGAGCATGCTCTGGGAAGCCTGGGCCTCGCCCTCACCGGTCCGGACGCTGACCTCGATGTCGCTGTCGTCGCCCCCGACGTCTCCGGAGCCGACCGGCATGAGGCGGCCCGGCTTCAGCTTGGTGCGACGGCCATAGGCGGCCTCGATCGCGAACATGAAGAGAGCGGCGGCGTAGGTCACGATCATCGCGATGATGAGCGTGTCACTGGCCGACGCCATGCTCTCGTTCACCGGTGCGGCGAGTGTGTTCGTCACCGGTCACTCCCTCGTGTGGTCGACTCTTCGGTTGGGGTGGTGGGGTTGTCGTCGGACTCACTCCGGAGCCGTCCGGCAAGTCGTGTGGTGATCTCGTGGAACTCGGCGTTGTTGCCGGCCACCTCGGTCTTGCCGAGTCCGGCCAGCTCCACCCGGGTCCGTCCGTCCTCACCCTCGGTGGCGCGCACCCAGATTCGGCGGGGGCGCACGAACAGGGTGACCACCAGGCCTACGACCGCCAGGGTCGCGGCGGTGAGCGCGGGCACCCGGGCCCCATCCCGGTTGCTCTGCAGGGTGACGTACTCCTCGACACCGGTGAAGGTGACCGAACCGGCCTCGTCCGGAAGCTCCCAGGTGTCCCCGATCCCCATCACCGGCGACTCCCCGAGCCCCTCCATGTTCCGGGTCTGGAGCTGGTAGACCGACTGTGGGTCGAGCATTCCGAGATCACCCCGGTAGGCGTCCAGGGTCACCATCGGGTTCTCCGTGCCGGGGTAGGTGGACACCAGCTCCCCTTCGGCGTCCTCGGCGGCGGTGGGCAGGAAGACGCTCACGAAGCCGAGCTCCTCGCCCCCGGTGTCGGGAACCTTGATGACGCCGTCGGAGGTGTAGCTCATGGTCTCGCGGTGCAGGAACGGGACCGCCTGGTCGAAGACCACGTCACCGTCGGCGTTGCGGACCTCGAACTCCGGCGCGTAGCCATGGCCGAGCAGGTACACCTGGACACCGTCGACGCTCAGCGGGTGGTTGACCTCCAGCTGGTGGGTCTTCTCCTCCCCACCGGGCTCCTCGGTGTAGGTCACGTCGGCGATGTAGGACTCCGCCTGGCCGCGCAGGTCACCGTCCTCGATGAAGGAGGCCTCGAACTCGTCCAAGTGCATGGTGAACGGCGCGAACTCGTCGGTGTCGGTCCAGTGCCCCGGGTAGATGGCGTCGTAGGAGGGCAGCGTGTTGGCGAACCCGTCGCCCTCCACGATGAGCATGTTGCCGCGGTAACCGAAGAAGGAACCGGCGGCCAGGGCCAGGAGCAACCCGAGCAGTGCCAGGTGGAACAGCACGTTCCCGGCCTCGCGCAGGTAACCGGTCTCGGCGGAGAGCGAGTCCCCGTAACGCTCGACCCGATAGCCCTTGAGGACCTTGCGCGCCCGTTCCAGGACGGTGTCGGGGGTGGCGTCGGTACCGAACCGCGCCACGTAGGGCATCCGGCCGAGGTTGCGCGGCGTGGTCACCGGCCTGGCGCGTACGGCCCTGGCGTGGACCATGGCGCGCGGGATCACGCACCCGGCCAGCGACACGAAGAGCAGCAGGTAGATGGCTCCGTACCAGGGCGAGGAGAACACGTCGAACAGGTAGAACCGGTCCAGCCAGGGGGCCAGCTCCGGGTTCTCCTGGAAGTAGGCGCCCACCTCGTCGACGCTCACCACGTTCTGCGGCAGGATCGATCCGGGGATGGCGCCCAGCGCCAGCAGGAACAGCAGGATCAGCGCGGTACGCATCGAGGTGAGGGTGCGCCAGATCCAGCGCGCCCATCCCAGGACGCCCAGGCCCTTGGCGGAGCGGGGCTCGTCCCCTGATGTCGTCGGCGTGTCGGTCTTGGTCGTGGTCAAGTCAGATCACCGTCTGGAAGTTCGCGGCCCAGCCCTGCATGGCGATGGTCATCTCGCTCCACAGCCCCGTCACCATGGCCAGGCCGACCAGGACGAGCATGACCCCGCCGATCACGGTGACCGTACGGGTGTGGCGCTTGAGTCGATCGAAGGAGTTGAGCGCGCGTCGGTAGAGCAGGGAGGCCAGGATGAAGGGCAGTCCCAGGCCGACACAGTAGATCAGCGACAGGAGCATGCCGCGGCCGGCGCCGCCCTCGACGAAGGCGAGGGTCTGCACGGCGGCCAGGGTCGGTCCGATGCACGGGGTCCAACCCAGCCCGAACAGGACCCCGAGCAGGGGTGCGCCCGCCAATCCGGCGCGGGGTAGACGGTGGAAGCGGAACTCGCGGCCGAACCCCGGTATGAACCCCATGAAGGCCAGGCCGAGCACGATCGTGAGCGCGCCGAGCACCCGGGTGATGGGGTCGGTGTAGGCCATGAACAGGTCGCCGAGCCAGCCGATGAACCCACCGACGGCGATGAAGACGAGGCTGAATCCGGCGATGAACAGGACGCTGCCCGTGACCATCGTCCAGCGCCGGGAGGCGAGTTCGGTGTCGATGTCGGTGACGGTGCCGCCGCCCGCGGCCTCTTGGCGTTCCCGCACGTGCGAGCCGCTCATCCCGGACACGTACGACAGGTACCCGGGGACCAGGGGCAATACGCACGGGGAGAGGAAGGAGACCAGTCCGGCGGCCAGGGCCAGCGGCGCGGCGAGCAGGAGCGAGCCGGACAGGATCGTGGTGCCGATGGGATCCATCAGCCGTCGTCCTCGTCGGCGCCCTCGTCGCCCGTCTCGTCGGTGCCCTCGGAGTCCTCGGCCCCGTAGTCACCGTCCTCCTCGGAGACCCGGGGGCGTTCCTCCGGATCGCCCAGGTCGAACTCGACCACCAGCGGGTCGAGGAGTTCGGTGAGCTGTCCGTAGGTGGTGGGGCCGATGACCCGTGCGGCGATGTCGCCGTTCGGGTCGAGGACCAGGGTGCTGGGGATGGCTCGGGGCGGGACCGTCTCCCGGAAGGCCTGTGGGATCTCGCCGGGCTGATCGTGCAGGCTCGGGTAGAGGACGCCCTTGTTGTCGGTGTAGGAGCGCGCGGCGGTCTCGTTGTCCTTGATGTTCACACCGAGGAAGTCCACACCGAGGTCCCCGTACTCGGTGTGCACCTCGTCGAGCACCGGCTGTTCGGCACGGCAGGGGCCGCACCAGCTGGCCCACACGTTGAGGACGAGGATCTGCCCCTGGTAGTCCGACAGGGCGAGGTCGTCGCCCTCGAAGGTGGTGCCGCTGACGTCGGGCGCGGCTTCGCGTTCGCCGGTCTCGAAGACGGTGGCGCTGCCATCACCGGAGATGAAGCGGTCCTCTTCGCCGCCGCTCTCGATCTCGGTGCCACCTGCGCAGCCGGACAAGGCGAGGACGGCGGCCAAGGCGGCGGCCGACAGGCGCGGCACGGCACGACGGCGTCGCGTACCCGTACTGGTACTGGGCATCGAGGTAACCTCGCGAACGGGGTGTGATCAGGGCGGACTACATCAACGACAAAGTGTAGTAGATGCCCTGGCATGCCCTTCGTCGCCCCGGGGCAAGAGCCATACGGCCCGTTCCCGGAGCGACCACCGGCGAGGGGAGATCACCATGGGGACGGTGCCGGGGGCGCACCGTCCCTCTGGTGTGCGGCGGACGGGTGTCGGGCGCAAGCGCCCCACACCCGGATTCCGCTCGATCAACCGGCCTCGACGAAAGCCTCGCGGAGGTAGTCGTGCACGGCACGTTCTGGGACCCGATAGGAACGCCCCACACGGATTGCGGGGAGAACTCCCGAGTGCACCATTCGGTAAACGGTCATCTTGGATACTCGCATGATCGTGGCGACCTCCGCCACGGTCAAGAACCTGACCTCTTCGAGAGGCGGCTTGCTCCCGTTCATCTTCCGACGCCCTCATTCCCGGACGTGACCAATTGTCTACCCTTCAGCCCTGGCGTGCCGTACTGGGATCGGACGACCCCGGAAACCGTGTCCGTCCCACCGACACGCCAGCGTGTCATGCTGTCACTACTGACACGTCCGTTTTCAGAGTAGAGCCGAGTTCCCTCCTAGGGAAGGTCGTTCGTGCTGTCTTCGGGGATATGCGTTGACCACGGGTCAGATGAGGTTTAACGGTGGGTATAAATGGTCGGCCCTGCTCAGGCAAGCCCGGCCCTGAAGAGAACGTAATCCCGCAGCGGAGCGTAGTCCTCGGTCAGATAACCGTCGTCCAAAGGCACCGTGACCAGTAGTTTTCCCTCATGTTCGGCGAGGAAGAGCGCGGGGTCGTTGCAGTCGGCGAAGCCCACCGTGGGCACCCCCATCTCCCCCGCGGCCCCCGCGAACCCGTGATCGGCGATGACCAACTGCGGCCATGCCTCACCGCGGTCTCCGAGCTCGTTCAGGATGGCCCGCATGGCGAACGGATGGTGACTGTGCCGGGGAAGCCGGCCGTCGGTCACGATGGCGACGTCGTCCCGCCAGACCACGATCCGTCGATTGGGCGGGCGTTCGGTGGTCACCTCGTAGGAGTATCCGCCGGCCGCGGTGAGCACAGTGCAGCCGCGCGCGACCAAGGCGTCCTTCCAGGCGGCGTAGGTCTCCTGGAGGTTGCGGGGGTGACCGGTGGCGAACATGACGCGTTCACGGCGTTCCGCCGCCAACGCCAGCCGGTCGGCGAGGGCCTCCAGGGCGTCGATGGTCCGGTCGGGGTCGATCGTGTCGATCCCCCACACGTACTCCTCGTCGCCCACCACACCGCACCGCTTGTTCAGGAGCGCGAGGACCTCGGTGAAGGTCCAGGCCTGTGAGAAGGACAGGCCGAACTGGTGATAGGGGTCCTTCTGGACGAGCCTTCGGTAGTGGCGCAGGTTGTTCTGCCGTGGGGTGTCGACATGCCCCGCGATCCCCGTGCGAACCAGATAGGTGATGAGTTCGGCGCGTGTCGGCGGCGTCACCTGCGTTCCCCTTCCTTCCCTGAGCGGCGATCGCGGTGACACGCCGGGCGGCCACCACGGCGCCCGCTCCCGTTCGCCCGGTATTAATTCCCTTCCTACCCCCTGGACGCCGCCCACGCGGAGAACACGCGGATTTCACCATCGTGTGACCGACCGCCCCGACCCGGGAGGATCGATTCGTCGGTTCAGAGCGTGGGGTCGATGCCGTGACTGGGGAAGATCGCGGTGCGGGTGGCGTGGATGGCCCGGTCGATGGGATCGCCCGGGTCGTAACCGTTCTCGAAGGGTGTGAAGGAGACCTCTCGCCCGTCCGTCATGTACAACGGTGCGAGTTCGCCGGTGCGCTCGCGCACGAAGTCGCGCCACCCCTGCGGGGTCTCGCGGTCGGGGTCGATGGGGGTACCGGCCGCCTCGGCGAGCAGGTGGCTCCAGGCCCTGGGCACCACGTGGACCAACCCGTAACCGCCACCACCGAACATCAGCCAACGACCGCCCGCGGTCTTGCGGGCCAGCTTGTGCAGTTCCTGGTAGGCGCGACGCTGGCCGTCCACGCTGAGCGTGAGGTTGGCCAACGGATCCAGGGCGTGGGTGTCGCACCCCTGCTGGGTCACCAGGATCTCCGGCTGGAACTCGTGCAACAGCGGTGGGACGACCGCCTCGAAGGCACGGTGCCAGCCGGTGTCGCCGGTGCCCGCGGGCAGGGCGACGTTCACGGCGTAGCCCTCCGCGTCCGGTCCACCCGTCTCGGAGGCCTGACCGGTACCGGGGAACAACGTCACCGGGGACTCGTGCAGGCTGATGGTGAGCACGCGCGGGTCGTTGTAGAAGGCCTTCTGGACGCCGTCGCCGTGGTGGACGTCCACGTCCACGTACGCGATGCGCTTGGCTCCCTGCTCCAGCAACCAGGCGATGGCCAGCGCCGGGTCGTTGTAGACGCAGAACCCCCAGGCGTGACCGCGCATGGCGTGGTGCAGGCCGCCCGCGATGTTCGCGGCGTGCGCGCTCTGTCCCGTCCACACCGACTTGGCGGCGGCGACCGAAGCGCCGGAGATCAGTGCGGCCGCGTCGTGCATGTCGGGGAAGACGGGGTTGTCGACGGTCCCGAGCAGGTGCGTGTCGTCGGGCTGGAGGGTCTTGCCCGCCCGCTTGACCGCCTTGATGTAGGCGGGATCGTGCACCATGGAGAGCAGTTCGTCGGAGGCGGGCTCCACGTCGATCAGATCCACACCCGGCCCGTCGAAGACGCCGAACTCACGGCTGAGCGCCATGGTCAGCTCGACGCGGATCGGTGCCATCGGGTGCTGCGGCCCGAAGTCGTAGGTGGTGAGTCCTTCGTCCCATGCCACCCGAAGCGAGCAGGACGTGCGCCCTCCCATATGGTGACCCCCGTTCCAGGTGTGCGTGCTTCGAAGCACACAGTACGCAAACCGGGTCCACCTCAGCACCCCGGGGCCCGCACGATGGTGACTCGTGCGGGCCCCGGTGGGCTCGTGAAGGTCGTGTCCGCGACCTACGGGACGTTCTTCCTACTCCGTGTAGATGCAGTCCGCGTAGGTGTCCCCGGCCTTCATCTTGAGGGTGTCGTGCAGGGGACGGTCTAGGAGGCCGTCGGCCGAACCGATGAGGATCCGGTACTCACCCGGGTCGAGTTCCAGGTCCATCGCGTTCGGGTCGCTCAGGCACGAGACGTCGGAGGGCGGCGAGGAGGTGTCGCAGTCCTCGCAGGGGTCGATGACGACCTCGCCGTGCACGGCGTCCGGACCTACGTAGAGGAACCGCATCGCCTCTTCGCTGTAGTTCACGTACTGGACGGAGACCTTGTCACCGCCCCCGGTCTCCAGGGGGCCGCCTTCGAGCGCGCTCTCACCGACAATGGTGGCCAGGTCCATCTGCTGCTCGATGCGGCCCGCGCCGACGTGCCGCTCCAGGTCCTCGACCTCGTCGGCCTCGTGATCGGGGTAGTCGGCGGTGAGGACCTCGACCTGTGCCTCGGCCTCGTCGAAGTTCTCGTCGTCGATCTGGTCCCATCCGCACTCCAGCGCGGCGTTGGGACGTTCCTCCTCGATGCGGTCGGCGATCTCGGGGGCGGAGTCCCAGCTCAGGTCGTCGAACATACCGATCTGGCCGAAGGCCCCACACCAGTTCTCGTCGGCGTAGTCACCGGTGGCCAGGTCGTACAGGTCGACCAGGGCGTCCGGCACCTGCCCCGCGGCAGGGGTGTCCGAGAAGTCCTCGGCCACGAAGGTGTAGGTCTCCTGAGCCTGTCGGAAGGCCTCCTCGACCTCCTCGGTCACCTCTCCGCTGTACAGCTCGTCGGCCTCCACCGCGAGCTGGGAGGCGTAGTCCAGGTGGACGTCGGCGACGCTGCCGTCGGTGTCCTCCCACTGGGCGGCCCCGTGCGCGAAGTACTCGCTGTAGGACTCCAGCGCGTGGTCGTAGGCCTCGTTGTCCACGTCGGACTGGGCGCGGCGCAGCAGTTCGCAGGCTTCCACCCCGGATCGGGCCCGGTTCATCAGGCTCGGGGACATGGAGAGTTGGAACCCGGCCTCGACCCCGTTGTAGGCACTGATCGCGGTGCCGCAGTCCCCGCGCGCGTGCGCCGCGTCGGCGACCCGCAGGCGCCACTCGCCGGCCTGCCACACACCGAGCAGCGAGGCCGCCATCACCAGCACCAGACAGGCCGCCAGGATCATCGGCATGGGCTTGGCGGAGGGTTGTTCCCCTCGACCCATGAGTCGGCGGTCGTGGGAACGACCGGCGAACAGACCGTGCACGACGGTGATCAGGATCCAGAAGAGCAGCGACGGAACCCACACGAGCAGGTCGTCGGCCGCGCCGAGGATCGCGGCGGTGACCAGGAGGGCGAGGGTGACGCCCACGTTGATGCCGAAGAACAGCCAGTTACGCAGGTAGAAGTAGCCCGCGCCGACACCGGACAGGTTGAGCAGGGCGGCGCGCAGGCCCGACTTGGACCGGAACAGGCCGAGCGGGGGCAGGGGCGGCGGGCCGGGAGGACCACCGAACGGGCCGCCGGGGGGCGGCGGCATACCGGGGCCGCCGGGACCGCCGGGACCTCCGGGGAAACCCGGGGGCAGACCACCGGCGCCCATCCCACCGGGCGGCATCCCACCGGGAGGCGGCGGACCGGCCGGCGGCATCCCACCCGGAGGCGGGCCCATGGGTCCGCCCATCGGCGGTTGACCACCGCTCGGGGGACCGAACTGCGGCTGACCACCGCTCGGGGGATTCATCGGAGGCTGACCACCACTCGGGGGGCCCATCGGCGGTTGACCGCCGGAGGGCACCCCACCTTGGGGCGGCGGACCTCCGGGAGGTGGACCGCCCGGAGGACGACCGACCGGGGGACGCCCCCCGGTGTTCGGCCCGGGAGGGAGCTGACCACCGGAGGGGTTCCCAGGGACCTGGGGACCACTCGGAGCTCCGGGCGGGGGTGTGTTCGGCCCGGACTGGCCAGGCTGGTGGGAAGGGTCCGATGGCGGTTGAGCGTTGGTCATGGGGCCCCGGAATCTTTGGAGGACGTACTGGGAGTGTGCGGGATGGAAGGAGGCGGGGTTCCACCCGCTCTGCCCGACTTTATGCACTCCCTACGACGCCACTTCACACGCCCCTCGATCACGAATCATCGAAGATTTCCCTGTGATTTCCATCACATGCCCCGGCGATCAGTTCCCGGACAGGGCCCTGCTCCGATCCCGCGCGGCCTCGATCGCGTCGGTGAACGCGGTCCGTACACCGTGCCGCTCCAACTCGCGCAGGGCCGCGGCGGTGGTCCCACCCGGCGAGGTGACCGCTTCTCGCAGTACCACCGGATGCTCCCCCGAACCGTCGAGCATGGCGGCGGCGCCGGTGATCGTCTGCTCGACCAGCCGCTGGGCCGTGGCACGTGGCATGCCCATCGCCACTCCGGCCTCGATCATGGTCTCGGCGATGAAGTAGAAGTAGGCGGGCCCGCTCCCGGAGATGGCGGTCACCGTGTCCATGTGCTGTTCACCGACCCGGATCACCTCGCCGACCGTGCCCAGTAGCGCCTCCGCCCGGTCCAGGTGTTCCGGGCAGGTGTGCGCCCCACCGGAGACGGCGGTCATCCCCCGCCCCATGAGGGCCGGGGTGTTGGGCATGGCCCGGACCACGGGGACCCCGGAGGGCAGGTGGCTCTCCAGCACGGCGGTGGTCAGCCCCGCTGCCACCGAGATGATCAATCGCTCCTCGGACAGGTGCGGGGCGATCTCGTCCAACAGGGCGAGCATGTCCTGGGGTTTGAGGGCCAAGAGCAGGGTGTCGGCACGCTTGGCGACGTCGACGGCCGGTACGGTCTCGACCCCGTAGCGCGCGCGAAGCTCCGCGGCGTGTTCCGCACGCGGTTCGGTGACCAGGACGTCCTTCGGGGAGTGGTCCTTGGCCAACAGCCCGGCGAGCAGTGCCTCGCCCATCTTTCCTGCACCGATGATCGCGATCATGAAGGGGTCCTCTCTGCGGATCCCTCCACGCTAGTCGCCCCATCGACCCGAGGTGGACCACGCGTCCCAACCCGTGGACGGCCACCTCGGAGGGCGACACGGATGCTTCAGTCGGGGTCGACGGTGCCCTCGTCATCGACGGCTCCGCCTTCGTCCACCGCGAAGCGTCGAGGCGGGTCCTGCGGGCGGCGGCGCAACAGCGCGATCCGTTCCCGGCGACCCAGCGCGGGTTCGGGCTCGCGTGGTCCGGCGAAGTGCAGTCGGGTGAAGGCCAGCGCCTCGGCCAGCTCTCGCATCCGGGTCTGTCGGTCGGGAGCCTTGCGGGTGCTCACCTCAAGGACGAGCTGCCCCTCGTACCGGTTGCCGGCCAGGTGTTCGAGGAGTTCGGCCACGGGCTGGCTCCCCCGCCCGGGGATGAGGTGCTCGTCCAGGTTCTGGCCGCCCAGACCGTCGGTGACGTGCACGTGGGAAAGACGCTCGCCCAGCCGCTTGGCCATGTCCATCGCGTCGGAACCGGACATGGCGGTGTGCGAGAGGTCGAGGGTCACGTCGGGGTAGTCACGATCGAGCGGGTTCCAGCTCGGGGCGTAGGGGACGACCTCGCGGTCGCGCACCCGGACCGGGTACATGTTCTCCACCGCGAAGACCACGTCGGTCTCGTCCTGCATGCGGGAGACGCCGATCTCGAAGTCCTTGGCGTATTCGCGCTGCCAGCGGAAGGCCGGATGGACCACGATCGTCTTGGCCCCGAGGGCCTCTGCCATCTCCTTGGAACGGACGAGTTTGCCCCAGGGGTCTTTGCCCCACACCCGTTGGGTGAGGACGAGACAGGGCGAGTGGACTGCGGTGACGGGCATCTGGTGATAGTCCGAGAGGCGCCGGAGGAGTTCGATGTCCTGGCTGGCCGGGTCGGAGGAGACGAGCACCTCCACACCGTCGTACCCCAGCTTCGCGGCGATCTCGAAGGCGGCCGGGGTCTTCTCCGGGTAGACCGACGCCGTCGAGAGGACCACGGGCGCGTCTGGGACCTGGATAGGGCTCACAGGACCCAGAGTATGCGCTTTCGAGGGTCCTGGGGCGACCGGGGGCGTGAACGCGGCGTGGCGAAGGACCTTCTTCCCGACCGTTCCGGCATACCCCTGTGACAGAAGCCGACGGCCGTGGCCCCTGTGGGCGACGGCCGTCGAACAAGAGAGACGGGGCAGGTGCGGCTACAGGCGCACTCCGCCGGCGAGGTTGTAGCGCGTCACGGCGCGCTCGCCGATCTTGCCGCCGGAGTTCGGGGCGTCGATCATGCGCCCGCCCCCGAGGTAGATGGCGACGTGGTAGGCGTAACCGCCTCCGTCGGTCCAGTACAGGAGGTCACCGCGCTGGGCGTTGGAGTAGGAGACACGGGTCCCGGCGCCGACCTGGTCGTGGGCGATGCGGGGCAGACTCACGCCGGCCTCGCCGAAGGCGTACTGCACGAGTCCGGAGCAGTCGAAGGAGCCGGGGCCGGTCCCGCCCCAGGAGTAGGGCTTGCCCTTCTGGGCCTCGGCCGCGCTGATGGCCTTGTCGATGGTGTCGGAGGTGAGGGCTTGGTGGACACGTTCCGGGCCGCTCTGTTCGGCGGTGGCGGCCGGAGCGGTCGGCTGGTGGGGCTGGGCGAGTGCCGGCGCGACCCCGGTGGTCAGGGCCGCCGCGGCGAGCGCGGCGACGACGAGTGCCCGCGTTCCCCGAGGGCGTGCTCCGACTGCGACGGCCTGCTGCCCCGGGTGCGTGGTGGGACGGCAGGCCCGAGTTTGCTCGTGGTGTCGCGGCAGGTGCATGTGGTGACCCTCCTCGATCGGTCGGGGTGGACCACGCCGCTGTGACGTGGATCTCCCACCGCCGACCCATCACCATTGGTCACACATTGATTACGTTAAGTCACTCTCCGTAGTCCGGCCGGCATCGAAAGACGGTAAAAACTGCTTGACCCCGGCGGACATTTCGGTCGGCAAAGCACCAACCGAACATCATCCGCCGGGGTCGATCGTCGCGGGCCACCAGGTGAATTCCGTCCTCACCGGCGACCCGGAGCGAGAGCTCCTATCAGGGGCTGGGGACTCCGAGGGTGTCGCGGATGAAGTCGCTCGTGGCCGCCATGCCCAGGTTGTTCGGGTGGACCGGGGCACCGTCCTCGGGGATCAGCCCTTCGACCCAACGCGTGTCCGACCCCTGGCAGACGTCGTGACCACGCTCGAAGGTGTCCACGAAGACCGCCCCGTTGGCCGCGGACTCCTCGGCGATCAGCGTGTTGAGCGTGGTCTGCGCCTCGTCCAGGAACGGGACGTCACCCCTGGCGATCGGCGTGCTCGGCCAGCAGCCGCCGCTCTCCGGCATGATCTGGAGGTAGCCGATGGCGAGCACGGTCGCGTTCGGGCTGCGCTCGGCGATGTCGGCGTAGACCTGGGACACCTCGCCCCGCATCCCCTCGATCCGGTCGTCCAGTTCTGAGCCGTAGTGGTCGGCGCAGGGACTGCCCACCGGGTTACTCAGGCTCTGCTTGGAGCACTCCAAGAGCACGTCGGCGAAGCCGAAGTCGTTGCCGGCGATCCCCACCGTGACCAGGTCGGTTTCGGGTCGGAGTGCGTCGAGCTGCGGTTCGGTGTCGTTGAACTGATTCTCGTACAGGTCGTTCATCACCGCGCCGGAACAGCTGACGTCGGTGATCTCCTCGACGCCGAGCTCCTCGGCGAGAAGCTTGGGGTAGTTGACGGACGACTGCATGCAGCCCAGCAGCGGCATCTGCGCGCTCACCAGGGGACCGGCGGTGAAGGAGTCACCGATGGCGACGTAGTGCGAGTAGGCGGAGGTGTCGACTTCATCGGCCGCGACCGGAGCCGCCGCCATCGTGATGCCCAGGGCCGCGATGGCGACGGGGGCGAAGATTCGTGCCAGGTGGCGCCGGAAGCCGGCACCGGAAGCGTGGGGGACGGGGGATTCGTGTGAGCGGGACACGAGGGTCTTCCTCTCCAAGGAGCGGGGCATAGGAGTTGTCAGGTACCGCCGGGGAGTGACTCCCCACACATTCTTTAACATAAGTTACGGCGCCTGCGCCCTAACTCGTAGGTAACTTTCATGTGTCGCTGAAGATATTCCGGTGCTTTCGAAGCCGCTGTGGACAGCGCTCCGCGCATGTCGCCGGCACCCGTTAGCGTGGCGACCATGGCAAAAGCAGTGAAGTCCTCGTTCCGATGCGTCGAGTGCGGATGGAGCACCCTCAAATGGGTCGGGCGCTGCGGTGAGTGCCAGGCCTGGGGCACCGTCGAGGAGGCCGGGGCGCCGGCGCCCAACGCCGTCGCCCCCGCACCCGTCACTGCCAGGGCCCGCCCCATCACCGAGATCAGCGTGGAGAGCGCCGAGGCGGTCCCCACGGGCGTGGACGAGCTCGACCGTGTCCTGGGCGGCGGCGCCGTCCCCGGTGGTGTCGTGCTGCTGGCCGGCGAGCCCGGCGTGGGCAAGTCGACCCTGCTCCTGGAGGTCGCCGCGATGCGGGCCGCCGACGCACCGGTCCTCTACATCACCGGCGAGGAGTCGGCCGGGCAGGTACGGCTGCGCGCCGAACGCCTCGACGCCCTCTCCGACCGGCTGTACCTGGCGGCGGAGACCTCGGTCGCGACCCTGGCCGCTCACGTGGACGCGGTCGCGCCGAAGCTGCTGATCGTCGACTCCGTGCAGACCATGGTCTCCCCCGAGACCACCGGCGTCCCGGGTGGCGTCACCCAGATCCGCCAGGTGTCCGGCGCCCTGATCCAGATCGCCAAGGAACGCGGCATCGCCACCGTCCTGGTCGGCCACGTCACCAAGGACGGTTCCATCGCCGGACCCCGGATGCTGGAGCACCTGGTCGACGTCGTCCTGTACTTCGAGGGCGAACGCCACTCCCAGTTGCGGCTGCTGCGCGCGGTCAAGAACCGCTACGGGCCCACCGACGAGATCGGCGTGTTCGAGCTGAGCGACAAGGGCATCGAGGGCCTGCCCGACCCCAGTGGGCTGTTCCTCACCGATCGCACCGACCCGGTCCCCGGCACCTGCGTCACCGTCGCCCTGGAGGGACGGCGCCCCCTCATCACCGAGGTGCAGGCCCTGGTCGCGCCCTCGCCACTGCCGGCGCCGCGCCGGGCCACGTCCGGCCTGGACACCTCACGGGTGAACATGATCCTGGCCGTGTTGGAGAAGCGCTCGGGCATGAAGCTGGCCAACATGGACGTCTTCGCGTCCACCGTGGGCGGCGTGAAGCTGAGCGAACCCGCCGTCGACCTGGCGCTGGCCATCGCGGCCGGCAGTTCCCACAACGACGTCGCCCTGCCGCCCGGGTTCATGGCCGTCGGCGAGGTCGGACTGGCCGGGGACGTACGCACCGTCCAGGGGGTGCGCCGCCGGGTCGCCGAGGCACAGCGCCTCGGCTTCACCCAGGCGGTCGTACCGAAGAACTTCGGCGACCCCATCCCGGGCATCCGCACCCACGAGGTCGAGGAACTGAAGGACGCCCTGAAGTGGGTGTCCAAGAGTCGCCGCAAGAAGGGCAGTCCGGACAAGCCGAAGGATCCGAAGAAGCAGACGCGCCCCAAGCTCACCATCGCCGAGGAACCCCAGTTCTGACGGGCCGGGGCGCTACTCCCACGCTCAGAAGTCGAAGACCGCGCCCTTGGCCACGGACAGGAGGCAGCCGTTGCCGAAGGTCTCCTCGTAGCGCTCTCCCCCACCGACGGCGATCACGCTGACGGGCCGGTACTCCATGGTGCACAGATCGTTCGTACCGGCCTCGACGTCGGAGACCCGTCCGCCGGCCTTCTCGATGAGGTCGCAGGCCTCTTCGGCTCGGGGGTGCTCTCCTGCGGCCGGTCCGCATTCCAGGACCACGGAACGGAGCGAGCCGGTAACGCTCTCGCTCCGCACTTCGGGCGCATCGTCGACGAAGAGGTCGTAGCTCATGGTCTCGGCCTGCGCGGGCGAGGCCAAGGAGAGGGCGAGGGCGGTGGCGGCGACGAGCCCGAGGGTTGTCCTCATGGTTCACTCCAACGACGACGAGATCAGGTCACTACGAATAGTAGTGACCTGATGACGAAGAGTCCTGGAGTTTGCGGAAACCGGTGTGGTCCGCGTCCCCGCTCAGGCCTTGAGCTGGAAGACCAGTTGGTCCACGCCGCCCACGATGTCGCCCCGGAGGTTGGCCTTGTACCAACCGGCCTGCGCCTGTGACGAGGTCGACCGGCAGTCGGTGAAGGAACGGTCCCGCTCCCAGGTGATCGAGTAGTCGTGCGGGCGGCCCTGCTCCAGCTGGCGTTCCTGGGAGGCCTTGCCCTCCACGCAGTCCGCCGTGGAGTAGACGCGGTCCTCGCCGGAGTGCACGATCAGTTCGAGCGCCTCCGGACCCACGTCCACGGTGCAGGTCTGTTCGCCGACGTTGACCACGGAGACCTTGAACCCGGGGTCGGTGTCGGCCCCGTACACCTCCTGATCGGCCTCGGAGAAGTCGAAGGAGACCACCACGTCCTGCGGACGGCAGGGGTCCTCGGGCTTCTCCGGCGCGGCGGCGTCGGCCGAGCCCCCGCCGGAGGAACCCTCCTCCTCCGACTCCTCGTCGCCTTCCTCGTCCTCACCCTCGGAGGGTTCGGCGGACGGTGACGGGGAGGCGTCCTCCTCGGGTTCCTCGGAAGCGTCCTCGGACGGCTCCTCCTCGGGCACACTGGGAGAGGGCGAGGGATCCTCGACACCCGCCTGGTTGCTGTCCGAGGTGTTCTCGCTCTCCGAAGGGCTACAGGCATAGGCGATCAGCGCGAACACCAACAGCACGCCGATCAGCACGAAGGCCCGGCGCCTCCAGTAGATGTCCTTGCTGACAGGTGCTGTGTGTCCGGTACTTGACGCCATGGGCCGTAGTATTGCGGTTTTGTGCGCCACCCACCTACTCAACCCGCCGATTTGTCGTTAAAGATGAGCGATAACCCTTACAGCACCCCGATTCTGGCGTGGTACGAGACCAACGCCCGAGACCTTCCCTGGCGTCGTCCCGACGCCTCCCCTTGGTCCATCCTGGTCAGCGAGATCATGCTCCAGCAGACCCCGGTCGTCCGGGTCCTCCCCGCCTGGGAAGCATGGATGGAACGCTGGCCCACCCCGGCTCACCTGGCGAAAGAGCCCTCAGGTGAGGCCGTGCGCATGTGGAACCGGCTGGGCTACCCGCGCCGTGCCCTGCGTCTGCACGCCTGCGCGGTCGCCATCACCGAGGAGTACGACGGCGAGGTGCCCGACGACCACACCACCCTGCTGTCCCTGCCGGGCATCGGTGCCTACACCGCGGCGGCGGTGGCGAGCTTCGCTTACGGGCAGCGGCACGCCATTCTGGACACCAACGTTCGGCGTGTCCTGGCCAGGGCCGAAACCGGTATCGAGTACCCGCCGAAAACCCAGACCAAGGTGGAGACCGCCCTCGCCGAGTCACTGCTTCCGGCCCTGCCCTCGGTCGCGGCCCGCTGGGGCGTGGCCGTGATGGAGCTGGGCGCGTTGGTGTGCACGGCCCGCGCCCCTCGCTGCGCCGACTGCCCCATCGCCGGGCAGTGCGCCTGGCGGCTGGCCGGCCGTCCCGCCTACGACGGCCCGCCTCGGCGCGGACAGACCTACGCGGGGACCGACCGTCAGGTGCGCGGCAAGCTCCTGGCCGTCCTGCGCGACTCCATGGAGCCCGTCGCGAAGCCGGCCTTGGACGCCGTGTGGGACGACCACGTCCAACGTGAACGCGCCCTGGACGCCCTCATCGACGACGGTCTGGTCGACCCCCTCGACGACGGCCGCTTCGCCCTCCCCGGCTGAACGCCCGGAACGTGGCGAAGGACCGCTGCCGGCGAGGTCAGTTCATCCGGGCGTCGACGGTCTCGGGGTCGAAGTCGGCCCCGGTGCCGTCGTAGGCGCCGCTGCACGGCGCACCCGGTTCGGGGGCCGCGGGGCTCTGTTCGTACTCCCGTAGGAAGTCGCCGATCCGCTCGTCCGAGGCGTCCTCCAACTGGATCTGGGCGCCCCAGGCCGAGGCAACGATCGACGCGGGCAGGTCCTCCATCGGGCTGACCAGGACGTACGACCCGGGCGAGTGGTAGGACGCCAGCTGTTCGACCTGGTCGGGGTCCAGCGACGGGTCGTAGGTGATCCAGACCGTGCCGTGTTCCAGGGAGTGGACCGCGGCCTCGGTCAGCACCGGCTCGTCGTAGACGCCGCAGTTCTGCCAGAAGGGGTAGTGATCGCCGCCCACCGGAGGCTGCTGCGCGTAGTCGACGGACTCACCGGGGTCCACGTGCTCGGCGGACAGGCCCTCGAAGACCTGGACCTCGCCCGAGCCGCCCTCGCCCGGGCCACTCGCACCCGAATCGGCGTCGCCGGCACCGCCCGAGACCCACCAGAGCCCGAGCCCCATGGCACCGATCAGGACGATGGCGAGAACGCTTCCACCGATCACCCAGGGCAGCGCGCCGCCCCGCTTGCGCGGCGGCCCCTGGTGCGGGTATCCGTACCCACCGGCCGGCGGGTACCCGGGCGGGGGACCTTGAGGGGGATATCCCGGCGGAGGCCCTTGGGGCGGGGTGCCCGGGGGTGGCGGACCCTGAGGAGGGCCCTCCTGAGGCGGCCCCTGGTACATGGGAGCGCCGTACGGACCCTGGGGTGGATGGGGGCCGGAGAACGGTTCCTGAGGCGGCTGAGGGCCGCCCTGGCGAGGATCATGGGGAGAAGACACTGAGGAACCCTACCCCGCGGCCCTCCTCCCGGACACGACAACGGGGGCACCCCCGAAGGGATGCCCCCGTTCACACCGGCGCACGGCCGGGTGATGTCCTTACTCGCCCTTGGCGGCGGACTCCACCTCGGGGGTGTCCGGAACCTCGGCGGGCTTCGGCACACCCTTGAAGGTGAACTTGGCGTCCGTGCCCTCGCCCTCGGCGTCGATCACCACGATCTGGCCGGCCTTGAGGTCGCCGAACAGGATCTTCTCGGACAGCTGGTCCTCGATCTCCCGCTGGATCGTGCGACGCAGCGGCCGCGCGCCCAGCACCGGGTCGAACCCGCGCTCGGAGAGGACCTTCTTGGCACTCGGCCGAAGCTCGATGCCCATGTCCCTCTCCTTGAGCCGGCCGTCCAGGCTCGTGATCATCAGGTCGACGATCTGGAAGATCTCCTTCTGGGTCAACTGGTGGAAGACGATGACGTCGTCCACACGGTTGAGGAACTCAGGCCGGAAGTTGGTCTTCAGCTCCTCGTTGACCTTGGCCTTCATCCGCTCGTAGTTGGTGTTGGCGTCGTCCTCCTTGGCGAAGCCCATGGCCTGGCCCTTGGAGATGTCCCGCGTACCCAGGTTGGTCGTCATGATGATGACCGTGTTCTTGAAGTCGATGTTGCGACCCTGGGCGTCGGTGAGACGACCTTCTTCCAGCACCTGCAGGAGCGAGTTGAAGATGTCGCTGTGGGCCTTCTCGATCTCGTCGAACAGGACCACGGAGAACGGCTTGCGACGCACCTTCTCGGTGAGCTGGCCACCCTCTTCGTAACCGACGTAGCCGGGAGGCGAGCCGAACAGCCGCGAAACGGTGTGCTTCTCCATGAACTCGGACATGTCGAGCTGGATCAGCGAGTCCTCGTCCCCGAAGAGGAACTCCGCGAGGGTCTTGGACAGCTCGGTCTTACCCACACCGGACGGACCGGCGAAGATGAACGAACCACCGGGACGCTTGGGGTCCTTCAGACCCGCACGGGTCCGTCGGATGGCCTGCGAGAGCGCCTTGATGGCGTCCTCCTGGCCGATGACCCGGCGGTGCAGCTCGTCCTCCATGCGCAGCAGGCGAGAGCTCTCCTCCTCGGTCAGCTTGAAGACCGGGATGCCGGTGGAGGCGGCCAGGACCTCGGCGATGAGCTCCTCGTCGACCTCGGCCACGACATCCATGTCGCCGGCCTTCCACTCCTTCTCCCGCTGCGCCTTCTTGTTGAGCAGCTGCTTCTCGTCGTCGCGTAGGGACGCGGCCTTCTCGAAGTCCTGCTCGTCGATGGCCGATTCCTTGTCGCGGCGCACCTTGGCGATCTTCTCGTCGAACTCGCGCAGGTCCGGCGGAGCGGTCATCCGACGGATGCGCATCCGCGAACCGGCCTCGTCGATGAGGTCGATCGCCTTGTCCGGCAGGAAGCGGTCGCTGATGTAGCGGTCCGCGAGCTGCGCGGCGGCCACGAGGGCGCTGTCGGTGATGGAGACCCGGTGGTGGGCCTCGTACCGGTCGCGCAGCCCCTTGAGGATCTCGATGGTGTGCTTGGTGGTGGGCTCGTCCACCTGGATCGGCTGGAAGCGTCGCTCCAGCGCGGCATCCTTCTCCAGGTACTTGCGGTACTCGTCGAGCGTGGTCGCACCGATGGTCTGGAGCTCACCCCGGGCCAGCATGGGCTTCAGGATGGAAGCGGCGTCTATGGCACCTTCCGCCGCCCCCGCGCCGACCAGCGTGTGCAGCTCGTCGATGAAGAGGATGATGTCACCGCGGGTCCGGATCTCCTTGAGCACCTTCTTGAGGCGCTCCTCGAAGTCACCGCGGTAGCGGCTTCCCGCGACCAGGGCGCCCAGGTCGAGGGTGTACACCTGCTTGTCCTTGAGCGTCTCGGGGATCTCCCCCTTGACGATCTTCTGCGCCAGTCCCTCGACGACCGCCGTCTTACCGACGCCGGGCTCACCGATGAGGACCGGGTTGTTCTTGGTCCTGCGGGACAGGACCTGCATGACCCGCTCGATCTCGTTGTCGCGACCGATGACCGGGTCGAGCTTGGACTCGCGCGCGGCCTGCGTCAGGTTGCGGCCGAACTGGTCCAGCACCAGCGAGGTGGAGGGTGTGGACTCGGAGGAGGCTCCGGTGGCCTGCGGCTCCTTGCCCTGGTAGCCGTGCAGCAGCTGGATGACCTGCTGGCGGACCCGGTTGAGGTCGGCGCCCAGCTTCACGAGGACCTGGGCGGCGACGCCCTCGCCCTCGCGGATCAGGCCCAGCAGTATGTGCTCGGTACCGATGTAGTTGTGACCGAGCTGAAGCGCCTCGCGCAGCGACAGCTCGAGGACCTTCTTGGCCCGAGGGGTGAAGGGGATGTGTCCCGACGGAGCCTGTTGGCCCTGGCCGATGATCTCCTCTACCTGCTGCCGAACCGCTTCGAGGCTGATGCCAAGACTTTCCAGGGCCTTGGCGGCGACACCCTCACCCTCGTGGATGAGGCCGAGCAGGATGTGCTCCGTACCGATGTAGTTGTGGTTGAGCATCCTGGCTTCTTCCTGAGCCAGAACCACCACTCGCCTCGCGCGGTCGGTAAACCTCTCGAACATGTCTCGTCGCTCCTCTACAGAGCGGTCAGGCAGGGACGGTCAATACCGACCCGACTCTTCCGCATATAGGCCCCACAGGGATAGCCGCCCCGGGGAGCACTGTCGCACCGCCCGGCCTCACCGACCGTGGCCGGCTCGGACGAACATCTCCGCACGACCGACCGCAGCCGTCCGTGTCAGAGACTTTCCCCGACGATAGGGCGTTCACCCAACATCCAACTACCAATTGCCGCGTCAGATTTCCCTGTACGCCGAAGGCGAACGGCCCGAGCATCCCATCCATCACGAGAGTGCCCGGGCCGCACGTGCGTTAGCTCCATTATCGGCTCTTAGCGAACAAGCCGAAGCGTGTTGTTCTTCGAGACGGAATTGGTCCGCGGATGTCGATGCGTCCGATCCCGACCGGCTCGGTGCCCGATCACGGAAGCGGCGGCCCGCTGTGGGGCCGCCGCGCACCGGACCACCGAAAGCGCGGTCGGCTCACAGGATCGGAGTGCGTCGAGGCCGGGCCAAACAGGAGCGGGGACCGCGTGCCCGCGTCGCGGGGTGTCCTCCAACGAACGGTCTCCGCACCGGCTTGGCGCTCACGACCGGGCGGCTCCACCCGATTCCGCCGACAACCCTCGCCTACCCCGTTATCCCCTGAATCCGGCGGGTCACGGCCCGTTCGATGACGGACCGGGGCTTGCCGGAGGATCGGGTGCGACGTCGGCGGGACTCAGGTCGAAATTCGATCAAGACCTGACAACATTTCGGCGGTCCCGGGCCGGCGGCAAACCTAACCCTTGATGGCCTCATATTCGGCGACGATGGCAGCGGGGATACGGCCACGCTCATTGACCGGCTTCCCGGCGGCCTTCGCCCATGCACGAATCTCGGCGCTGCGCTCGCGGCTGGGGGCATTCCGGCTTCCACGCCGGGCGCCACCACGACCCTGCTTCGCGGGGGCCTTACGAGAAGCCTCGACGAACGAGCTAAGAGCCTCACGGAGCTTGCCGGCATTATCCGCGCTGAGGTCGATTTCGTACGTCGACCCGTCGAGGCCGAACGTCACCGTCTCCTCGGCTTCGCCGCCGTCGAGGTCGTCCACCAGGAAAACCTGGACCTTCTGTGCCATGGAATCAAACCTTTCAGAAGAGAGGTGTCTGTAGCACCTGAATATAAAGCTATCTCGCGGGAACGCGAAAAACAATTCCCGACGCGGTGAAATCGACGTGGCCCACCAGGCCGGGATTCGGGGTCGACGGATCCGCGCGGGGCCATGAGTAGGCCCACGCGCAGGCGTCCCCCGACACCGGGGAGTCTCGACGGCCGGATCGAACCGGCAGCGTATCTAACGCTCGTCGGATTCGGCGCGTTCCCCATCCTGGGTAATCGGCGTCTCGTTCGTCGCCTTGGTCTCCTCGACCTTGGCCGCGCCCTTGTCACCCGCACTGTCGTCCACGGCGGCACCCTCGCTGACCAGGCTTCCATCCATCCGCCTCGGGGCCATCTCCCTACGGAGCAGCTTGATGACGAAGGCACAGAAGACGGTCGCGACAACCACCGGTGGGATGAGCGCGGACAATACGTCGATCAGTCCAGGGGGAAGCACCGATGACAAAAAATCACCCATCGAAGCGGCCTACCCTTCCTGGTTGTTACTTATTGCAGCAAA
Source organism: Nocardiopsis sp. JB363 (assembly GCF_900143625.1). Classification (GTDB taxonomy): domain Bacteria; phylum Actinomycetota; class Actinomycetes; order Streptosporangiales; family Streptosporangiaceae; genus Nocardiopsis. Next base: position 63,746 of record NZ_FRFF01000169.1, on the reverse strand, counting down.
TACCCGACTCCGTGTCGAGTCGGTCCTGGGGGATGGCGCGCCGGTGGGGCCGGGCAATCGCATACCAGACATCATAGACATCGTTTGGCCCCGGTTCGACACCGGACGTACCGAAGAGGTCTCGTCAAAGCCCCTGAGCGACCAATGTCCGATCGAACGTTCACGCCCCACACCGGGTCGTGGACGGAAGGTGAGGAGCGGCCACTCGATGGAACCGGAAAACGTGCGCGTCCCATCGCCTCATCGGTAGTCGGCGAACCCCGCCGCCCCGGTGGACGCAGGTACACATTACCCGCCCTCTTCCACTCCCTTACCATCCGGTGCGCTTAAGCGCTCGACCTCTCCATCACATCGACCAGAAGCCTGTGAGCGTATGGCAAGCGGACACCTATCCGTACCCGGTTCCTTTAGCCCGAGGAACCCACGGGCTCCTCGGCGAGATGCACAAGCATCCTCGTGTTCCCGAGAGTGTTCGGTTTGACCCGCTCCAGGTCGAGGAATTCCGCCACGCCCTCGTCATAGGAACGCAGAAGTTCCTCGTACACACGGAAGGAGACCGGAGTGCCTTGGATGGGGACAAAGCCGTGTTGGGCGAAGAAACCGGTCTCGAATGTCAGGCAGAACACACGGCGTACACCGAGTCCGCGAGCCGTGTCGAGCAATGCGGTCACGATTCGGTGACCCACCCCGAAACCGCGCAGCGCGGGATCGACCGCGACCGTGCGGACCTCCGCGAGGTCCTCCCAGAGGACGTGCAGCGCCCCGCAGCCGACCACGGCGAGTCCCTCTCCGTCGGACGGGGTCTCTCCGGTGATGTCGGAAGCGGCCTCCGTCTCGGCCACCCAGAACTCCTGGACGTCCTCGAAGAGGTTGACCGTGCTCTTGGAGAGCACTCGGCGGTCGACGGAGTAGGTGTCGACGAGACGGCGGATGTGGGTGACGTCGGACGTACGCGCCCGACGCACCCGGACATGACGAACGGGCATAGCCGGACCAGACTACGCCTTCACGACCGTCGGCAGGAACGCTCTTCCGCCGGTGGGACGCGCGACGCGCAGGGCCGGTATGCCCGTATGTGTCACCCGGTCTCCCGGGAGCGGTCGGCTCAGATGAGCTGACGCCTGGCGGCCCACACGACCGCTTCGATGGGTGTGTTGACCCCGAGCACGTCGCAGATGTTGCGGATACGACGACGCAGGGTCCGAGCACTGAGCTCAAGGTGCCGCGCCGCCACTTCGGTGGTGACACCGGTGGCGATCTCGGCGAGCAGTTCGAGCTCTTCGTGACCCAACTCGACCGGGGTGTACACGCCTGACTGCGTGTGCTCCCGCCGGCCCTGCAGGGGAACCACGTTCTCCCGGGGGTCGCGTATGAAGCTCTGGTCCTCGACGGCACGGCGTACGAGTGTGGCCTGTTCCACTCCGTCCTCCCTCATTCATATGAGTGCGGAACATCGACTCATCTACCGAAGGGCGCATCCGACCGGCTGTCGGCGCGTGGTGAGTCCCGGCCACCCGATCCATCCCCGAGGGACCCCTCTGGCACAGGGGTTGGGGCGGTAGGGAGCACGAGACACACGTGGGGCCAGGGGTGTTGTGATCTGGGACGGACAGACCACACCGTGGCTACGTGTGCGGGGGATGTCGACCCGGTCCTCGGCCCGACATCCTTGCTCACCGTTCTTCTCGATCCACTTCGGCGAACTCACGGACCAAGGTCCGCTCTCAGCACGCTAGGCCGCTCTGATGTTACCGTCAAGGGCCGATAAATGACCATGCGTGATCATCAATGGACGTTGGGTCGCAAAGTCACCGAAGAGGAAATACCCTTCGCAGGCTGACCTGCGTAAACAATCTTCACCCACGGGCGGCGCCCCGCGCACCCGAACCCCTCGGAAAAAGAAGGTTCTGGCCGGATGGCTATCCGGACCTGTCCGGAAGTTGGTTCCCTATGACCGGAAAGTGAGTGACGTATCGTGTCACATGCCACATACCCGCAGGTCGAAGTGGTGACGAGAGAGGGCCGCCGCGTTGGTCACGCGACGGCCCTCTGACGTCTTTCGGTCATCCCGTATCGGGATTCCCTCTGCACCTATTCACCCCAATGCGGGGTCAAAGGATGCGGTACTACTCCACTGACGGCTTCACGATCGGGAAAAGGACAGTTTCCCGAATGTTCTTACCGGTAAAGGCCATGAGCAGACGGTCGATGCCCAGCCCGACACCACCCGTCGGCGGCATACCGTACTCCAGTGCCCGCAGGAAATCCTCGTCCAGCTGCATCGCCTCGGGGTCGCCCTCGGCCGCCATCAGAGACTGCTCGGTGAGCCGACGACGCTGCTCGACCGGGTCGACCAGCTCCGAGTAGCCCGTTCCCAGCTCCATGCCGAAGCCGATGAGGTCCCACTTCTCGGTGAGCAACGGGTCCTCGCGGTGCTGACGGGTGAGCGGACTCGTCTCCACGGGGAAGTCGCACACGAACGTGGGCTGGATCAGCGTGTGCTCCACCAGTTCCTCGAAGACGTGCTCGACGAGCTTGCCCTGGCCCCAGGCGTGGTCGAACTCCACACCCTTGGCCTCGGCCAGCCGGCGGACCTCCTCGATCGGGGTGCGCGGGGTGACCTCGGCGCCCAAGGCCTCGGAGACCACACCGTAGAGGGTGACCCGCGGCCACTCCCCGCCCAGGTCGAAGGTCTGACCGTCACGCTCGATCGTGGTGGAACCGTAGACGGCGCGGGCCGCTTCCTGAACCAGCTCACGGGTGACGTCGGCCACCACCTCGTAGTCCGCGTACGCCTGGTAGAACTCCAGCATCGTGAACTCGGGGTTGTGCGTGGAGTCCGCGCCCTCGTTCCGGAAGTTCCGGTTGATCTCGAAGACCTTCTCCAGACCGCCCACGACCAGCCGCTTGAGCGACAGTTCCGGGGCGATGCGCAGGTACAGGTCCATGTCATAGGCGTTGATGTGCGTGGTGAACGGTCGCGCCGTGGCGCCTCCGTGCACCCGCATCAGCATGGGGGTCTCGACCTCGATGAAGTCTCGGTCGCTCAGACCTTCCCGGATCGCCCGGATGGCGGCCGACCGGCGACGCACCATCTGCTGGGACTCGGGGTTGACGATGAGGTCCACGTAACGCTGACGTACGCGGGCCTCCGGATCGGTCAGGCCCTTGTGCTTCTCCGGGAGCGGGCGCAGGCACTTGGCCGTCAGCGTCCAAGAGCTCACCAGGATCGACAACTCACCGCGGCGGGAGGTGATCACCTCGCCCTCCACACCCACGTGGTCACCGAGGTCGATGTCGGCCTTCCAGGCGTCCAGGCTCTCCTTACCGACCTGATCCAGGGACAGCATGATCTGCACGTCCCCGGTCTCGTCGCGCAGGGTGGCGAAGCAGAGCTTGCCGCCGGTGCGGTAGAGCATGACGCGGCCGGCGATGGCGACCTTGTCCCCGGTGTGGGTGTCGGGCTCCAAGCCCTGGTGTTTGTCGCGCACAGGGCCGATCGACATGGTCCGCGGGAAATTCACGGGGAAGGGGTCGATGCCCTCCTCCCGGAGCCGGTCCAGCTTCTGCCGCCGGACTCGCATCTGTTCGGGCAGGTCGTCGTAGGTGTCGTCGTGCGCGTCATTCACGGGGCCGATCCTACCCGTGTCGGGCACTCCCACCGACCGGGTCGGCCCCGCACACGGGAGGCTCAGTCGACGTTGCGTTCGAAGACCAGGCGCAGACCGGTGAGCGTCAGCCAGGGTTCGTGCACGTCGATCGTCTCGCACTCGTCCACCACCGTCGTGGCCAGACCTCCGGTGGCCACGACCGTGACCTCGTCGGGGTTGTCGGTCAGCTCCGCGACCATCCGGTCCACGATCCCGTCGACCTGGCCCGCGAACCCGAACACGACCCCCGATCGCAGCGCCTCGGTGGTGTTCTTCGCGATCGCCGTGCGCGGCTTGACGATCTCCACCATGTGCAGCTGGGCGCCCCTGCGGGACAGCGCGTCCACGGAGATGTCGATGCCCGGGGCGATGGCGCCGCCCACGTACTCGCCCTTGGAGCTGACCGCGTCGAACGTGGTCGCCGTGCCGAAGTCCACCACCACGCTCGGACCGCCGTAGAGGTGCCCGGCGGCCAACGCGTTGATGATCCGGTCGCTGCCGACCTCCTTGGGGTTGTCCATCCGGATCGGCACACCCGTCTTCACACCCGGTTCGACGATCACCGCGGGCAGGTCCCCGAAGTGGCGGCGGAACATGTCGCGCATCTCGTGCTGGACGGAGGGCACCGAGCAGCACATGGCGATGCCGTCGACCTCGCCCAGGTTGCTCAACGAGCTCCCGCTGATGAGGCCGCGCAACACCACCGCCCACTCGTCCGCGGTCCGGCGGACATCGGTCCCCACCCTCCACTGTTCGAGAAGGTCCTCGGATTCGAAGAGTCCGAGCACAGTCTCGGAGTTACCGACGTCGATCGCCAGCAGCATTCTGGGGGCCTCATCATTGGTCGAAGTGGTGTGTACCAAAGGAATCTTCCACTACCAAGGCGGTTCAGGCCAGGTCGAGTGCGATATCCAGTGCCGGGCTGGAGTGGGTGAGGGCCCCCACCGCCAGGTAGTCGACCCCGGTGGCGGCCACGTTCGCGGCCACCCCCAGGGCGAGACCGCCACTGGATTCCAGGCGGGCTCGGCCGTCGACCAGCGCGACCGCCTCACGCAGTTCCGGCACGGAGAAGTTGTCGAGCAGGATCTCCTCCGCGCCCGCTACCAGGGCGTCCTCGATCTGGTCGATCCGGTCGACCTCCACCTCCAGGGGAAGATCGGGGAAGCGTTCCCGGATGGCGCGGACCGCCGCGCCCACCCCACCGGCGGCGAGAACGTGGTTGTCCTTGATCAATCCGGCGTCGCTGAGGCAGTACCGGTGGTTGACCCCACCGCCGCATCGCACCGCGTACTTGTCCAGGGCACGCAGCCCGGGGGTGGTCTTTCGGCTGTCCCGAATACGGGCTTCCGTTCCGGCCACGGCGTCCACCCAGGTTCGGGTGGCGGTCGCGATCCCGGACATGTGGGTGAGCAGGTTGAGAGCGGTGCGCTCGGCGGTGAGCAGGTCGCGCGTGCGCGCGGTGACCTTCATGAGCACGTCGCCGCGCTTGATCGCGTCACCGTCCCGGGCCGACCGGGTGACTTCCAGGGCACCGTCGGCGACCAGCCAGAACACCAGTTCCGCCAAGGGCAGACCGCTGACCGTGCCGTCGGCGCGCGCCACCACGTGGGCGGTGCTCACCTGGTCGGCGGGGAGGGTCGCCACGGTGGTGACGTCGATGCGTGGACCGGCGGTGAGGTCCTCGGAAAGGGCCCGCAACACGGTGTCCACGTGGGCCTGGTGCGGCGCGGTCCAGGCAAGCGTGAACTCGGCGCGCGCCTCCGGCGCCGGGTCCGGCTGTGCCAAGGGGAACGTGATGGTGTCCAGCTCGGCTTCCAGGGCGGGCGGGAGCGATGCCCCACGCTTGTCGTCGGTGGTCACGATGGTGTCCCCTTCTAGTCGGACGATCACGGGCCGCAGGCGCAGCTCGGGGCGGGGCTCGGGTGTGTCGGCGCGTTGGTGGGAGCCTCGGCTCTCCTCACGGCGCCGGGCCGCGGCGGCGACCAGTCTGGCCACGGTGAGCAGGTTGGTCGTCTCCCAGGACGCGGTGTCGGGGGCGACCTCGTCGGTGCCCTCGGCCAGGGCGTCGAGTTCGGTGACCAGATCCCTGAGCCCGTCTCCGGTGCGCAGGACCCCGGCGTGTCGGGACATCAGGGCGCGGACCCGTGCGGCGGCCGACGGGTCGACGGGTGGGGCGGGTACGCCGACGGTCACGGCGTCCGTCGACTCGGGGGCGGGTTCCTCGGCCAGACGGTCGGCGATGCGGTCCGCGTAGACCAGCCCCTCCAACAACGAGTTGGAGGCCAGCCGGTTGGCGCCGTGGACACCCGTGCGGGCCACCTCGCCCACGGCCCACAGCCCGGGGACCCCGGTGTGCCCGTCGATGTCGACCTCCACCCCGCCGGAGGCGTAGTGGGCGGCAGGGGCCACGGGGATGGCCTGGGTCAGCGGGTCGATGTCGTGGGCGCGGCAGGACGCCAGGATGGTGGGGAAGCGACGCTCCCACGTGACCCGGCCGAAGTGGCGGGTCTCCAGGTACACGTGGTCGGTGTCCTGCTCGGCCATGACCCGGGCGATGGTGCGCGCGACCACGTCACGGGGGGCGAGGTCGGCGAGTTCGTGCACCCCCTCCATGATGCGGTGTCCCTCCGCGTCGACGAGGTAGGCACCCTCACCGCGCAACGCCTCGGAGACGAGGGGTTGTCGGCCACGTGCGTCCGGGCCCAACCACAGGACGGTGGGATGGAACTGGATGAACTCCAGGTCGCGCAGGCGCGCACCGGCCCGGGCCGCCAGGGCGAGACCGTCCCCGGTGGACACCGGCGGGTTGGTGGTGGCCGCGAACACCTGGCCCATGCCTCCGGTGGCCAGGACCACGGCGGGGGCACGGACCGCGCCCACCCCATCGCGTTCCCCCTCCCCCATGACGTGCAGGGTGATCCCACCGACCCGGTCGGTGACGGGGTCGCGCAGGACGTCCAGGGCCAGGGCGTGTTCGATGATCTCGACGCGTTCGGCGTCGCGGACGGCGCGCACGAGGGCACGTTGGATCTCCGCGCCGGTGGCGTCCCCGCCGGCGTGGGCCACCCGGTCGGTACGGTGTCCGCCCTCGCGGGTGAGGGAGAGTTCACCGTCCTCGTCGCGGTCGAACTCGGCGCCCAGTCCGATGAGCCAACGCAGGGCGTCGGGCCCCTCGGTGGCGAGCACGTTGACGGCGTGGGGGTCGCACAGGCCCGCCCCGGCCATGTGCGTGTCGACCATGTGGGCGACGGGCCCGTCTTCGGGGGCCATGGCCGCGGCGATGCCGCCCTGGGCGAAGGCGGTCGACCCGGTGGACAGACGGTCCTTGGTGACCAGGACGACCCGGCTCGCGTCGGTGCGCTGGACGTAGCGCAGCGCGGTGCTCAGTCCGGCGATGCCCGAACCGACGACCACGACGTCCGCGTGGGTGGTCCACCCGGGTTCGGGGGCCGTGATCCGGGTCTGTCTGTCAGCACTCATCCGGGGGATCGCTTTCTCGCGACGGTGGGCCGAAGGGCCCACGTTCAGAGGGTCACCGACACGTTGTCGATGAGTCGGGTGGGGCCCACCCTGGCGGCGACGGCCAGGACGGCCGCGCCCCGGTGTTCGGAGGACGCTTCGGCGAAGGTGGCCGGGTCCACCAGGGCGAGGTGGTCGAGTTCGACCGGCGGGGTCGCCTCGGCCGCCTCGTCGAGGACGGTGCGGGCGGCCTCGCGGACGCGGTCGGCCCCGCCCGAGGCCGCCTCGGCTCCGGCCCGCAGGGCACGGGAGAGGGCGAGGGCGCTGACACGCTGCGCGTCGTCGAGGTAGACGTTGCGGCTGGAGGAGGCCAGGCCGTCGGCGTCGCGCAGGGTGGGAGCGCCGACGATCTCGACCGGGATGTTCAGATCGACGACCAGGCGGCGGACGAGGGCGATCTGCTGGGCGTCCTTCTCCCCGAAGAGGGCGAGGTCGGGGCGGACCAGTTGGAACAGCTTGGTGACCACGGTCAGGACACCGGTGAAGTGCCCGGGACGGGAGGCTCCCTCCAACCGCTCGCCCATGACACCCGCGTCGACGGTGACCATCTGCTCGTCGGGGTACATCGTCTCGACCTCGGGGGCGAAGACCACGTCCACCCCTTCCTCGGCGCACACCCGAACGTCGGCCGGGAGGTCGCGCGGGTAGCGGTCCAGGTCCTCGTTCGGGCCGAACTGGAGGGGGTTGACGAAGACGCTGACCACCACGGTCTCGGCCTTCTCCCGGGCCAGGCGCATGAGGGTGCGGTGGCCGCCGTGCAGGGCGCCCATGGTGGGGACCAGGCCCACACGGCCGCGGCCGTCGAGGGCGCGGCGCAGCTCGCCGGCGGTCCGGACGACGAGGGGCCCGTCGGCGGAGGGCGGGGCGGGGTCGGTCATCGATCTCTCCCGGGTGTGGTGGGCACGGTGGCGCGCGAGGACCGGTGATCGCGCACCGGGGTGGTTCGGGGCTCGGGGAGGCGGTCCCTCAGCGGCGGAGCACGTCGAGCAGCCGCACGGCGTCCTCCGGCTTGAGCAGGCCGGCGTTGATGGCCCGGTCCGCGGTGAGCCGGGCGAGTTCGACGTAGCTGGCGACGCTCTCCGGCGCGTTCTTCCGCAGCTGTTCGATGTGGCCGGCGACGGTCCCGGCGTCACCGCGCAGGACGGGCCCGCTGAGCCCGTGGATGCCCAGACGCAGGGCGTTGTCCAACGCGGCGGAGAGCATCGGGGCGAGCAGGCGGCCGGGTTCGGGCACTCCGGCGGCGGAGAGCAGGGAGGCGCTGTCGGCCACGAGGGTGACCAGGTGGTTGGCCCCGCCGGCGAGGGCGGCGTGGTACAAGGTGCGTTTGTCCTCGGCGATCCACACGGGTTCGGCACCCATCTCGACGACGAGGGCCTCGGCGATGGGACGCAACTGCTCGGGGGCGGTGACCCCGAAGGTGCAGTCGGCGAGCCGTTCGATGTCCTCGTCGCGACCGGTGAAGGTCATGGCGGGGTGCAGCGCCAGCGGGAGGGCGCCGGCGATGGTGGCGGGGGCGAGGATGCCGTAGCCGTGGGCGCCACTGGCGTGGACGAGGATCTTGCCGCGCAGGTCGGCCCCGGTTCCGGCGAGCCCCTCGACGAGGTCGGGAAGGGCATCGTCGGGAACGGTGAGCAGCACCAGGTCGCTCGCCTCGACCACCTGGGCGGGTTCGAGGACGCGAGCGCCGTCCAGACGCTGCGCCACACGGCCCACCGACGCCTCGGAGACCGCGCTGGCCGCCACGACCTTGTGTCCGGCCCGGGCCAGGGCGAGGCCGAGGACGGAGCCGACACGTCCGGCTCCGACGACGCCGACCCGCAGACGGGCGGGGCGCTCCTGTGTCGTCTCCATGTGCTCCGTGTCCCCTCCTGGTCCGATGCGCGCTCGTTTCCCACGCACCGAGGTCTGAGCACACGATAGTCCTCCCCCCGTGGTGACCCGACGGCCCGCCCCAGGTGAGCGAAGCCCGGAGGTGACCGGGAACACGAAGCGGGGGCGGGCATCGTCGCCCGCCCCCACGTGTGTTCCGTCGGCCCCCGCCCGACCGTCTCGCGGCGGCCGGGGCCCGGGATCAGTTCTGGATGATCACCCCGGCGTTGTAGCAGGAGGCGAGGGACTGGCCCAGCACGGCGTTGGAGTTGCCACAGCCGGCGTTGGTGTTGTCCACACCGTTGATGTAGGAGATGTTGCCACTGACATCGGAGCCGTAAGAGGAGGTCCAGGCTCCGGCCTGTGCCGCGGCCGGTGTGGCGGAGAGGATGATCCCGGCGGAGGCGAGGGTCACGGCACTGATCGCGAGCGTCTTCTTCAGCACTGCTTTGTCTCCTTAGTCGTCCGGTCGGGGGGAGCCGCCCGGACTCGCGGTGTTGCGACGCCTGTTGGCGTCGATGAAGAAATTACCTACGAAGACACCCGCGAAACACGCCCTGAGCTGCACTGATCACAAAAAGCAGGCAATCATCACCCACGGTCGCGGTACTTCCCGGGGCCCACCCGGACAAAGGCTCCGACTTCGCATCGCACCCGATCGCACAACGTCACCACCACTTCGGGGTTAGCGCGCGGCGACAACGCCGGTTGCGGTCGACCGTTGCCGGCCCACGCACCGCGGCACACGAAAAGCGCCACCCCGTCGTCACGGGATGACGCTTCGCGCGATGAAGCCAGGGACCCGAGGGCGGTTCAGCGGAAGGCGCCTTCCGGCTGTTCACCCCGCCCGAGTCGGGTCGGTTCGGTGCCCCGAACTAGTTCTTCACGGTGGCACCGGAGTCGACGCAGTTGGCGCCGGAGACACCCAGGATGGCGATCGAGTTGCCGCAGACGTTGACCGGCACGTCGAGGTCGGCGATGAGCTGGTTGCCGCTCAGGATGCCGCCGTTGCCGGAGGTGAACGCGTGGCTGTCGGCCATGGCCGGGGACCCGGCGAAGAGGACGCCGGCGGCGGCAGCGGTGATGGCGGTAGCGGCGAAGGCCTTCTTCAGCATGAATATCTCCCGTCAGGACCGTTTGGCGGGGGGCGCCAAACGGTCGAAACCATTGACGATGTGTATGACAGTGAACACTCCCCGTGTTCAGTCACCATTTAGCCATACTCTGCCGCCGTGCGTGACCAGAACCCCGAAGCTTTCATGGCATGTGACCAGGCAATATCACCAAATGTGAGCGGACATGTCGGACATGCAACCCCCAATCGGAGCCACTTACGGCCCCTGGTGTGACACACGCCACATTCACTTCCCGGGGGTGTCATCCGGAGAAACCTCCGGCTCCTCGACCCGGTGTTCCCTCTGAGTGGATTCCGCGTGCATGGTCGCCCTGGTCGCCCACCGTTCCGTGCCGGCGGAGGGAACCCGCGCCCGCCTCCCCGCCTCGGTCAGCGCGTCCAGGAAACGACGGCCCTCCGCCGCCTCCCGGTCGGTCGCGCGCGCCGACACCGGCCCCGGAGGCGTGTCCACGTCGACGGTGACCCGACCTCGCAAGCGCGCGATCGGGCCGGCGGAGAGCCGCAGCGTCTGTATCCGTTCCACCGGAACGATCTCCGTGACCCGGCAGAACACGCCCCGCACGCTCACGAACAACCGTTCGTCCACGCCGGCCGCACCCGCCGACCGCGTCCGGTCGGCCACCAACGGCACCACCGCCGCCTCGCTCTCCGGGAAGACCTCGTTCACCAGCGTGAACGCCGTGGACCTCGGCGCCACCGGCAACAGGTCCGCCGAGTCGCCCTGTCGAGCCCCCGCGTACCCCGCGACGGTCGCCTCCACCCGGGCCACGCCCAGGGCCCGCCACAGCATCGGCTCCACGATCCGCACCGCCTGCACCCGCCCGGGCGGGACCGTCTGCATACGGCGCTGGAACATGCCGTAGCGCAGCCGCAGCCCGTCCGAGGACAACGACGCGTAGAAGTCCGTGTACCGCGCCAACGGGCCCCAGTAGTAGCGCAACAGCCCCAACGCGAGAGGCACCACCGCGCCCAGCACCCCCGGCTCCAGGAACACCACGAACGCGGTGGCCATCATGAGCAGCAGGATGAAGGAGACCAGGATCGGGACCCTGAAGGTCAACGCCCCCAGCAACAGGGGGAAGGGCAGCCGATAGAACGGCCACTCCGGGGCCTGCGGCGCACGTCCCGGGAGCCCCGCCGCGTGGGCGAGCACAGCCGCCCTCATCCGTTCGGCGACGTTCTTGGGCAGGCAACGCAACCGGATGGCGCTGCCGTCTCCACCTGCCAGTTCGATGCGCAGCTCCGCCATCCCGAACACCTGCATCAGCAACGGCTGGACCACGTCCACGGCCTGTAGCCGGCTCAGCGGGATCTCCCTGGCGCTGCGCAGGACCAGGCCCGTGTGGACCAGCAGATGGTCCTCCCGGAGCCCGAAGGTGCCGTACCACCAGGAGGGCAGCGCGTAGGCGAAGGTGCCGAACAGCACGGCCACCGCCATGAACACCAGCCAGGCGAACCCGAACATCACCAGGATCGGCCCGATCAACGCGACGAAGACCAGCGTCACCGCGATGATCTGCAAAGGGATGATCATCCAGTGCGCGCGGAACACCCCGGTGATGATGTCGTCCCGTGGTGGCGGCGGCGGTAGGGGCGGACCCCATCCGGGCCGCGCCGGCATGGCCGGCCCCTGGAAACGCGGGTAGGGGCCGTGCGGCGGGGGGTAGGGAGCGACCCCCGGCGGAGGCGCGGCCGGGTACTGACCCTGGTACGGGCCGGGGGGCTGCCCTTGGGGCGGTCCCTGCGGCGGTCCCTGCACAGGCCCCTGCGGCGGCCGGTGCGGCCCGCCTCCCGGCGGCGCCCACCCTGGTTCGTGCTGAGGCGATCCGTGCACTTACAACCCCGTGGAGAAACTCTCGCTGCGCGCGGCGAGCCGGTCGCGCAACTGGACGGCATCGGCCAGCGGGAGCCCGACGACCCGCGCGTCCGCGGTGCTCGCCGCGGTGCGCATGCGCACCGTCGCGATTCCCAACGCCTGTTCGAGCAGGTCGGTGGTGACGTCCACGACCTGCATCCGGCCGTAGGGCACCACCACGAGTTGCCGGACCAGCACCCCATAGGTCAGATACAGCTCGGCCGACGCCTCGGTGTACCCCCAGGAGCGTTGGAACAGGCCCGCGAGGAACCACATGAGGGCCGCGACGACCAGCGCCAGACCGACCCAGACCCCGGCCCACAGCGGGCGATCCCACAGGAGCAGCAACACACAGCCGCCCGCCCCGGCGACCAGGCACGCCGCCGTGGTCACCAACCGTCGGTACCAGGCCAACGCCGGTGGGATACGCCGCCAGGACGAACCCTCGGGCGCGGCGAAGGCCGCGTCCAAAGGTCGCCCCACACTGGTCGATCCCGCCTCGGACTCGGTCTCGGGTGTCGATTCACTGGTCTCCACGGCCTCAGTCAACCATCAGCCCGCAAGCGACGGTGGGGGCACGAGGCGAACACCGCCTTCCTCAAGGGGCCGGCGGCGTGTCGTCGGTGTCGTCCTCACCGTCGTCGGGGACCCGGCAGGCGTGCTCCAGGTACAACGCGGCGGCCAGGAGCAGACCGGCGGCCAGAGCCGTGCCCAGCGTGATCAGGAAGACCTCGCGGTGCGTGGGCAGGTCCAGCCGTTCGGTGATCGACAGGGCCATGCCGGCGAAGAATCCGGCGGCGATCGACGCGAACAGGGCGCTCGCCTTGGCCAGGGCCAGGAGACGGGCGGCGCTGAGCGGTTCGATGGGTTCGGTCCCCGGATCGCGTCGAATCCGCCGCGCGGTCCTTCCGGCGGTGTACGCCTCGGCGAAGGCCAACAGCAACAGGGTCGGGATCGCCGACCACGGCATCAGCGGCAGACCGGACATCGAGTTGGCGACGAAGAGGCCCACCAGGGCTCCCAACGCCGCCAGGACCGACGGGACACGCCACCCGGTAGGGGAGAGCGTGCCCCCGCCGTCATCCGACATCAGAGATCCGCCTCCCCGGGAACCCGCAGGGTCAGGTCGTCCCGGAGCGTCAACTTCTGTTCTCCCGTGCTGTCGGCGTCCTCCACGGCCGCGAGCAGTGTCGCCACCGGGGCCCGGCCGGGCACGACCGCCGCCGGGTCGGCGTCCAGCCAGGGACGCAGCACGAACGCGCGCAGGTGGGCGCGCGGGTGCGGCAACGTCAGCACCGGGTCGGCGTCGACGGTGTCCCCGAAGGCGATCACGTCCACGTCCAGCGTGCGCGGACCCCATCGCACCTCCCGGACCCGGTCGAAGTCCCGTTCGGCCGCCTGAGAGCGTTCCAGCAACTCCCGGGCGGTGCCGTCGAAGTCCACGACCAGGACCGCGTTCAGATACGCGTCCTGTTCGGGTCCCCCCACCGGAGCGGTCTCATAGACCGGGGACAGCGCGACGGGCGTGGGCGCCCCCGGCCCGGCCAGCAGCGTGTCCACGGCCCCCCGGAGGGTGGCGTGGCGGTCCCCGATGTTGGAGCCCAGGGCGAGCACGGCACGGGTCACCACGCACCCCGCTTCCCTCGGGTGACGGTGACCGAGACGTCCTCGAACTCGTGCTCGATCGGGGCCGACGGTTTGTGCACGGTCAGTTCGACCCCCTCCACGAGCGACTCGATCATGCATTCGGCGGCGAGCCGCTCGGCCAACGTCTCGATCAGGTTGACCGGATCCCCGGTGACGATCGCGACCAGACGGTCGGCGAGCAACCCGTAGTGCACGGTGTCGGCGATGTCGTCGCCGGCCGCGGCGGGCCGCGTGTCCAGGTACAGAACGGCGTCGACCACGAAGTCCTGGCCATCACGACGTTCGAAGTCGAAGACGCCGTGGTTGCCCCGGGCTCGCAACCCACGGAGCGCGATGCGGTCGGACATCACTCCTCGCCCTCCGGGTCGTCCTCCTCCATCAGGACCGGCGAAGCGTGATGCGACCACAGCCGCCACCCCTGCTCGGTGTTGACGAACAGGTTGGTGGTGACCACCTGGCCGCCGGCGACGAACCCCGGACTACCGTCCTCGGCCGTCAGCACGTTCTCCTCACAGGTCACCATGGCGACGCCGCCGCCCACCCCGATGTGCGTCTCGGTGAGCACGTACTGGATGTAGGTGACGTTGGCCATGATCAGGGACCAGGCGCGCATGATCTCGGTGCGACCGCGCAGCAGCGGCCAGCCGGGGTTGACGCACACCAGGTCCGGGGCCTCGTACTCCTCCGCCCACACCGCGCCCATCAGGTCGATGTCGCCGTTCTCGATGGCGCTGTAGAACTGGGCGTTCGCCTCGGCGACGCTCTCCATGACCTCCTGGCGGGGCTTCACCGGTCACCCCGGACCAAGGGCTCGAAACGGCCCTCGTCGAGCCGGCCGCCGCCGTCGGACCAGGCGGACGCCACGCGTACGGCGTCGGCGTTGGGGCGGACGTCGTGTACCCGTACCGCCCACGCGCCCCGGTCCGCGGACAGGGTGGTCACCGCGGCGGTGGCCGCGTCACAGTCCACGAAGGGGCGGTCCTCGCCCTTGCCGTCGGCGAGCAGACGGCTCAGGAAGCGTTTGCGGGAACCGGCGACCAACACCGGACGGCCCAGTTCGTGGAACCGTTCGAGGTGGTGGAGCAGCGCCCAGTTGTGCGCCTGTTCGGGACGTTTGGAGAATCCCAGCCCCGGATCCAGAACGATCTGGCCGGGGTCGACTCCTACACTGATCATGGCCTCCATACGGTCGCGGAGCTCATCGAGGACCTCCTGGACGACATCCGTGTACACGGCACGGCTCTGCATGTCATGACTATGCCCACGCCAGTGCATCAACACGTAGGCGACACCGGAAGATGCGACCAGTCGTGCCATCTCGGGGTCGGCCAACCCACCGCTGACGTCGTTGACCAGGACCGCGCCGGCCTCGACCGCCCGCTCGGCCACCTCTGCCCGCATGGTGTCGACACTGACCGCGATCCCGCGCGAGGCGAGTTCCCGCACGACCGGTTCGACCCGCCGCAGTTCCTCGGCGGCGTCCACGCGTTGGGCGCCGGGCCTGGTGGACTCACCGCCCACGTCGATGATGTCGGCTCCCTCTTCGACCATCCGCAGACCGTGCTCGATCGCGCGTTCGGGATCGAACCAGGACCCGCCGTCGGAGAAGGAGTCGGGGGTGACGTTGACGACCCCCATGACCAGGCACCGCCCGCGGTCGGGCAGTCCTGGAAGTGTGTGTTTCGGCGCCATGCGCATCACCCTACGCGTACGAGCGGGGGCCGGGGGCGCACTGCCCCCGGCCCCCGTGAAGGTGTTCGCCGGCTCTCACCGGACCGGCTTCGCGCGGGCCGGCCGCGACCGGCCCGCGGGTCGGTTCAGCCCCGGTCGAGGATGAGGCTCATGGCCTCGGCCCGGGTGCGGTCGCTGCTGCGGAAGATGCCCCGCACCGCGGAGGTGACCGTTTTGGCGCCGGGCTTGCGCACCCCGCGCATGGTCATGCACAGGTGCTCCGCCTCGACCACCACGATCACGCCGCGCGGGTCCAGGTGTTCCATGATGGCGTCGGCGACCTGACCGGTCAGGCGTTCCTGTACCTGCGGCCTGCGGGAGTAGACGTCCACCAGGCGGGCGAGCTTGCTCAGTCCGGTGATGCGGCCGTCCGCGCCCGGTATGTAGCCCACGTGCGCCACCCCGTAGAACGGCACGAGGTGGTGCTCGCAGGTCGAGTACATCTCGATGTCCTTGACCAGGACCATTTCCTCGTGGTCGGCCTCGAAGACCGTGGTGAGCACGTCGCCCGGCTTCTGGTCCAGCCCGGCGAACTGCTCCTCGTAGGCCCGTGCGACCCGGTCGGGGGTCTTGACGAGGCCGTCACGGTCGGGGTCCTCCCCGATGGCGATGAGGATCTCGCGGACCGCTCGGGCGATCCGCTCACGATCCACCGGTCTGGCGGGAAGGTCGCTCACGCCTGCTCTCCTTCGTTGCCGACCCCGCCGGAGAGTCGACCGTTGAACTCGGATCCCTGTACCTCGGCGCCGTTGAGTGTGCCCAGCTCCTTCTTGGAGAGGACCGGCGGCCGTTTGGAGGGCTGGCGCTTGCCATAGCCGGTGTAGGAACCGCGGGAGGGACGCTTGTGGACGGGCGCGAAGATCTCCAACACCTCGTCCTTGGTGAGCGTCTCCCTCTCCAGCAGCTGCAGGACCAGGTCGTCGAGGACGTCCCGGTACTCCACGAGGACGTCGTAGGCCTCGTCGTGCGCGGACTCGATGAGGCGACGCACCTCCTCGTCGATGATGGAGGCGATCTCCTCGGAGTACTCGCGGGCCTGCGACATCTCGCGTCCCAGGAACGGTTCGCTGTTGGCGGAACCGAACTTGCGGGCGCCCAGGCGTTCGCTCATGCCGTACTCGGTGACCATGTTGCGGGCCAGGTTGGTGGCCTTGTCGATGTCGTTGCCGGCGCCGGTGGTGGGCTCGTGGAAGACGAGCTCCTCGGCGGCGCGACCGCCGAGCATCATGGCCAGCTGGTCCATCATCTGCGAACGCGAGGTGAGGAACTTGTCCTCGGTCGGCACCGACATGGTGTAGCCGAGGGCCCGACCGCGCGGCAGGATCGTGATCTTGTGCACCGGGTCGGAGTTGGGCAGCGCGTGCCCCACCAGGGCGTGACCGCCCTCGTGGTAGGCGATGACCTTCTTCTCACGGTCCGACATCACCCGGGACTTGCGCTCGGGTCCGGCCATCACACGCTCGATGGCCTCTTCGAGGAAGGCGTGGCTGATGACATCGGCACCGGCGCGCGCGGACAACAGGGCGCCCTCGTTGATGACGTTGGCCAGGTCGGCACCGGTCATCCCGGCGGTCTGCCGAGCGATCACCGCGAAGTCGACGTCGTCGGCCATCGGCTTGCCCTTGGAGTGCACCTCCAGGATGTCGCGACGGCCGTCCAGGTCCGGACGGTCCACGACGACCTGGCGGTCGAACCGACCCGGGCGCAACAGCGCCGGGTCGAGGATGTCGGGTCGGTTGGTGGCGGCGATGAGGATGACGCCGCCCTTGACGTCGAAGCCGTCCATCTCGACCAGCATCTGGTTGAGGGTCTGCTCACGCTCGTCGTGACCGCCGCCCATACCGGCGCCACGATGGCGGCCGACGGCGTCGATCTCGTCGATGAAGATGATCGCGGGCGCGTTCGCCTTGGCCTGCTCGAACAGGTCGCGCACACGGGAGGCGCCGACACCGACGAACATCTCGACGAAGTCCGAACCGGAGATGGAGTAGAACGGCACCTCGGCCTCACCGGCGACGGCTCGGGCCAGCAGCGTCTTACCGGTACCGGGCGGGCCCATGAGCAGGACGCCCTTGGGGATCTTGGCGCCCATCGACTGGAACTTCTCCGGGCTCTGCAGGAACTCCTTGATCTCGTGGAGCTCCTCGATGGCCTCGTCGGCCCCGGCGACGTCGTCGAAGGTGTTCTTGGGCGTGTCCTTGGTGATGAGCTTGGCCTTGGACTTGCCGAAGCTCATCACGCGGGAACCGCCGCCCTGCATCTGGCTGAAGATGAACCAGAAGATGACGATGATGATGATCAGCGGCAGGAGGCTGAACAACGCGGTGGTCCAGACCGGGGTGGTGGCGACCGAGACCTTGTAGTCCCCCAGCTCACCGTCCGGATTCTGGCTGGACTCCTGGAGCATGGTGGCCAGTTCCATGCCCTGACCCTCGACCCAGTAGGCCTCGCGGATCTCGTCGTCGGTGGTGGTCAGCTCGATGCGCTGATCACGATCGACGATCTCGGCATCCTTGACCTCGTCCTGCTCGATGAGCCGGTAGATCTCGGAGATGTCGGTCTCCTCCGGCTGCGGACCCCCACCGACGTCGAACACGCGGAAGCCGATGACGAGCATGAGGGCGACGACCAGGATCCAAATCCACGGGCCGCGAAAAATACGCTTCAGATTCATGTGAGCGGAACCCTGTCGGGTCCGTCCCTCCAGACCAGGCCGCCCGCCCCAGAGGACTGTCCGGAGCAGGACCTATCGGACACGTGCTCCCCGCGATGACGCCGGGATATTCGACGGTACACCTCGCCGCGCCGGGCGGGCACACCGCTGAGGCCGGACGCGAGCCGTCATGAAAACAACGATGACGACCCGTTCCGTTGTTCCCGAACCCCGCCCGCGTGGGCCATGACACGACGCCGCGGGCGGGCCGGGGGCTACTTCTCGTAGACGTGCGGGGCGAGTGTGCCGATGAACGGAAGGTTCCGGTACTTCTCCGCGTAGTCCAGTCCGTAACCGACGATGAACTCGTTGGGCAGGTCGAAACCGATGTACTTGACGTCGAGGTCGACGTCGAAGGCCAGCGGCTTGCGGATCATGGTGCAGACCTCGACCGACTTCGGGCCGCGCGAGCGCAGGTTGCCCACCAGCCAGGAGAGGGTCAGCCCGGAGTCGATGACGTCCTCGACGATCAGGACGTCGCGGTCCTTGATGTCGTTCTCCAAGTCCTTGAGGATGCGCACCACACCCGAGGACGTGGTTCCCGCTCCGTAGGAGGACACCGCCATCCAGTCCATCGAGACCGAGGTGTGCAGCACCCGCGCCAGGTCGGCCATGACCATGACGGCGCCCTTGAGCACACCGACGATCAGCAGGTCACGCCCCGCGTAGTCCGCGTCGATCCGCGCGCCGAGTTCGACCAGACGCGCCTTGATCTCTTCCTCGGTGACCAGAACCTTCTCCAGGTCCTCGCCCATGTCCTTAGCGTCCACGCTCACTGTCCTCGCTGCTGGATTCCCCGTTTGCGGCAACCAGGATAAACGTGCCGAACACGGCGGCGGTGCCGGACCTCGTCACAAGAGGGAAGGGTCACCGTGCGCTCGGGTCACGATTCACCCGGTGAACAGGATACGACCGGCCGTTCGGCGACCGCGGATCCCACCGGGTAGATCGATGTGGGCCTGGCCGCGCCACTCCGTGACCAACCGTTCGAGTTCGCGCACGTGCCGTGCGGTGAGGTCGGTGGCGGGACAACCCGCGTCGAGTGCGGCGCGGCGCAGCACACGGGTGCGCAGTGAGGTGTCTGCTTCCTCCAGCGGTCCGACTCCGAGGCCTCCCTGTCCGGTACCGGCCTCCAACGCGCGTTCGTACAGCGTGGCGGCGAGATCGTCCAGGGTGTCGGCGTCGGCCCGGAGCAGCGTCGCGGTCCGCGCCAAGGCGGCCGCGATCCCCGGGCCGAGCGTCCGTTCCAGGGAGGGAAGCGTCTCGTGGCGCACCCGGGAGCGGGCGAACCGTGGATCGTGGTTGTGCGGGTCCTCCCACGGACTCAGGTCCATGAACCGGCACGCCGCTCGGACCGTGGCCCGATCCACCTCCAACAGGGGACGACGGTAGGCGCCGGACGCGGCGGGCATCCCCGCCAGGGAACGGGCACCCGAGCCGCGGGCCAGCCCCAGCAGGACCGTCTCCGCCTGGTCGTCGAGGGTGTGCCCGAGCAGCACGACCGCGGGAGCGTACTCCCGCACGGCCGTGTCCAGGGCGTCGTAGCGGGCCCTGCGGGCCGCCGCCTCGGGGCCGCCCGTCCCGGCCACCCGTACGGTCGCCACGTCCACGGGGTCCAGACCGAGCCCTCGCAGCACCTTGGCGACCGCTTCGGCCCGTTCCACCGACCCCTCCTGGAGCCCGTGGTCCACGGTGACCGCACCGGCCGTGCGTCCCATCCGAGGTGCTTCGAAGGCGAGCGCCCCGGCCAGGGCCAACGAGTCCGCTCCGCCGCTACAGGCCGCGAGCGCGGTGACGTCGGCAGGCAGGGCGGACAGCACCCGCCGGACCGCCGAGCGAACGGCGGCCACGGCGGGGGGCGGCCCGCTCACTCGCTGATGGCGGCGGGGCGCACGACCCGTTCGATCCACGTCGAGGGGCTACGGATCTCCTCGATGGTGGGCAGGGTCTCGGGCGAGGTCCACACCTTGTTGAACTCGGCCATGCCGACCTGGGCGACCACCTGTCGGACGAAGGCCGCGCCTTCCTCGTACTGCTTCATCTTCAGGTCCATGCCCAGGAGCTGGCGCATGACCCGGTCGAGCGGGTTGGCGGCCTCGCGCCGCTTCTGGAAGCGGGCCCGGATGGTCTCGACCGAGGGCACGACCTCGGGTCCGACCGCGTCCATCACGTAGTCCCCGTGCCCCTCGGCCAGGCTCATGACCGCGGTGACCCGGTCCATGAGCTCGCTCTGTTCGGGGGTCTGGAACGCGGTGAGGAGGTTGCCCTCCCCGCCCCGTACGGCTTCGGCCACGGCCTCCCCGGCCTGCCGGAGCCGGTCGATGAGGTCGGAGGCGTCCATCTCCGTGGACAACAGGAGTTCCTGCATGAGCTGCTGGACGTGGTCGCGCAGCCACGGCGTGGCCGTGAACTGCATCCGGTGGGTCTCCTCGTGCAGGCACACCCACAGTCGGAAGTCACGCGGGTCGACGTCCAGTTCACGTTCGGTGTTGACGATGTTGGGCGCCACCAGGGTCAGTCGCCCGGTCGGCGCGTGGCCGTCCGCACCCGGTGGCAGGAAGAGCTCGTACTGGCCGAGGACCTTCCCCGCCAGGTAGGACAGGACGGCACCGAGCTGCATCCCGGTCACCCGCGAACCGACCGCGCCGGCCAGGTTCCCGGCCGGGCTCTTGTTCAGCCGGTCGGTGCCCATTTGTTCGAGTACGGGTTCGAGCACCACCCGAAACCCGTTGACGTTGGCTCGAATCCAGCCGGGTCTGTCCACGATGGCCGCGGGGCCCGAGGATTCGAGGGGGTTCATACCGGTGAAGTCGCGCACGTGCCCGGCCGCCACGGAGGAGAGGTCGCGCAACTGCGCGACGGCCTGCCGTGCGTCGGACAGGTCCACCTGAGGCCCAGGGCGCACGAGGCGAACACCGGTGTTGACGGCTACGTCCCAGTCGATCACAGTCACACCGCCAGCCTACCCACGGGAGACCGAGCGGCACGGGGATCAGGGTTCGAATTCAGGGCTGGACCCGGGATCGCCCTGACCCCGCCCGAAACGAATCCGCGCGAGTCGTCCCTCGGGGGACGTTCCTCGCGGTGGGTCCGCGGTCGAGAGCGCGAACGACCTCACGAACATCCGCACTCGGCGAGGGCCGCGGCGAGATTGTCCAGTCCGGGGCCGGTCGCACCGGGGTCGTTCACCATGAAGGCGAACAGGAACGTATTCCCCTCCTGGTCGTGGATGGTGCCGGAGAGGGCGCTGACTCCGTCGAGCGTTCCGGTCTTGCCCCGGACCATGCCGGCGGCGTGGTGCGCGCTGGAGTACTCGGAGTAGCGGCCGGCGAGTGTGCCGGTGGAGTGCGCGGTGGGCAGCCCCGTGATGGTGGCGTTGAGTTCGGGGTGGTCGGCGGCGGCTTCGAGCAGCTGGACGAGGGCGCGCGGGGTGATGCGGTTCTCGGTGCTCAGACCGCTGTTGTCCGACAGGTCGACCCCGTCGATGCCGAGTTCGTCCATGACGCGGTGGGTGGCGGCGGAGGCGCCGGCGAAGTCCGGCTCCTCTCCCGACTCCAGAGCGGCGACACGGCCCAGGGCCTCGGCCATGTTGTTGTCGCTGGCCAACATCATGTACTCGACGAGCGCGCTGACCGGCGCGGAGTCGACGGAGGCCACGGGTTCTCCGACGGACTCGGCCTCGTCCGGGTCGCCCTGGACGGTGAGTCCGGCCCGTTCCAGTTGGTCGGCGAAGGCCTCGGCGGCGGCCAGCGGCGGGTCCGGCACCCGCGTGGACACGTCCCGGTCGACCCTGCCCTGGTCGACGAGCAGCGCGTGGATGGTGGCGGTGCTGCCCTCGGTCACGTAGTTGGGCTTCCATCCCGGTCCGGTGTCCGAACCGGTGAAGAGGGAGTCGTCGTAGCCGACCCTCACGGTGTCGACGCCCTGCTCGGAGAGGGACTCCGCGGTGGCGACCGCGAGCTCCTCCAGGGTCGCTACCTGTGGGTAAGCTGCGGAGTCGGCGGTCGCGGTCAGGGTCGCGTCGCCCCCACCACGGAGCACCACACGGTTCTCCCCCGGGTCGAGGTAGGCCTCGGTCCGCAGCACGTGGTCGGGGCCGACGGTGTCCAGGACGGCGACGGCCGTGGCGATCTTCGTCGTCGACGCCGGGGTCACCGGGGTGTCCGCGTCCCGTTCGAAGAGTGTCTCCCCGGTCACGCCGTCGACCACGTAACCGGAGAGGCCCTCCTCAAGCCCCGATGACGACATGGGATCATCAAGAATGTCCGCGATCCGTTCCGGGTCCACCGGAGTCGGGGCCGCGGGCGCAACCGCCGCCACGCCGTCGGTGTGCGTGACGGGGTTGGGCACCGCCGGAAGCGGTCGTGCCTCGATCACGTCCAGGGCGACGAACCCGGTGATCAGCACGAATATGTTGAGCAGGGCCAGCGCGAGAATCGCCTCGCCTCGTACCCGTCGCACCCGGGGCACCTGCCCTTCCTTCGGTGTCGCGGCCTGACGTTGTTGTTATACGGCGACATTAGTCGCATTGGGAGCCGAGATCAGCATGGAATTCGACGTTACGATCGAGATCCCCAAGGGGGAGCGCAACAAGTACGAGGTGGACCACGACACCGGTCGCATCCGTCTCGACCGCATGCTGTTCACCTCCACCACCTACCCCGCCGACTATGGCTTCGTCGAGGGCACGCTCGGTGAGGACGGGGACCCGCTGGACGCACTGGTCCTGCTCAAGGCCCCTACCTTCCCCGGCTGCCTCATCCGCGCTCGCGCCATCGGCATGTTCCGGATGCGCGACGAGGCCGGTGGTGACGACAAGCTGCTGTGCGTTCCGGCGACGGACCCGCGCCAGGAACACCTGCGTGACATTCACCACGTCAACGAGTTCGAGCGCCTTGAGATCGAGCACTTCTTCACCGTGTACAAGGACCTGGAGCCCGGCAAGTCCGTCGAGGGCGCCAGCTGGGTCGGCCGTCACGAGGCCGAGCAGGAGATCATCGCGTCGGTGAAGCGCGCGGAGGAGGCCGGCGCACACGGCGACTCCTCGCACATCACCAACGAGGGCAAGTGACCGACGAGCGTCTCGGCACCTGATCGGGTCCGGTGAGTTCACCTCATCGGACCCGCTCGCGTTCGTGGGCCCCTCCCATCGGATACCGCCCGCCGGGCACCGCCCGACGTCACGCGTTCCTCACTCGCTCCCGAGCGGAAGCAGCAGGAGCAGGAGCAACGCGCCCAACAGCATCAGGGCCTGCGACGTGGGAAGTGAGGACAAGACCCCGCGCAGGCTGTTCCGTGCCCCTTGTCGCAGGGGGAAGCCGTCGCGGCCGAACTGGTCGGCCCGGACCGCGACGTGGGTGCGATAGCCGTCGAGTTCGGGGCGGGTCAGGCCGTCGAGCACGCGGCACCGGACCAGACCGTGGGGGCCCGAGAGGGCGGGGCGGACGGTTCCCTCCCCACCCGTAGCGCAGGCACCGTGGTGGCGTCCGCACTCCACCTCGGCCAAAGCGTGCAGCCACTCCCCCAGCCGTGCGGCGTCTCCCAAGCGCACGCTGTGCGCCCGAGCCACGATCAGGGTGTCCCGAAGCACGACGTGCGCGGTGTCCCGGTCGCGCAGAACCAGGACGCAGTACCGGTACAGATCCTCCCCGTAGGCGTCGAGGAGACGGGCGTAGACGCCGGCCGGGCAAGTGCGGCGGGAACGCAGGGCGTGGAGAAGGTCCTGGTCCGTCATAGACCTAGAATCTACGCCGCGGGCCGCGCGACGCTCTCAGATTCGCCGAAAGACACGCTCTTCTTGCTTCTCACCGGTCCCACGGGGCATCGGGGTCCTCCCCCGCATCCGCTCCCGGCTCGGCTTCCCGCTCCGGCGGCCGTCGTCCGCTTCCCGTGAAGAGGGCGCCCCCGTACCTGGTCCGCAACCACAGAAGTACATAGGTGAGCACGCTCAGGGAACAGATGAGCAGTGCCGCCTCCACCCCGAGGAAACCCAGGGCCATCACCCCGGCGGCGGCCACGACAACGGCCCGTACCAGCACACGCGCCCACAGCCCCTGTGCCTCGGGGTTCAAGGCTGCCCTCTGGGAACGGACGGCTGCACGGCCACTCCTGTCGCTACGGCTGTTCTGGGAGGTGGGGCCCGGAGCGACGAGAACGCCGTCCTCTCGGGCTCCACATGTCACCACCACGGGACGCCACCCGCAACACGCCCAGAACGTCTCCGGCGTGAGCGGTCCGACACGCGTGCCTCGCGGTGTTCGCTTGACTCGCCACCGGCTTTGCTGGTCTCCTTACTGCCATGTATCCGCGCACCCGCACCGTCGCCATGGCTCGTACGGCCCTCACCGGGGTCTCCTGCCTGCCGGCTTGTGCGGCGTGTCCGTGTTGTCGTCACTGAGTCGTAGCCGAGGGGACGGATTCCACCGACCCCGCACGACCGACCCGTGATCGGCCCCCGTCCTTCGACGTGAGACGGCCGTGACGGGTCTTCGCTTGGGTGATCTTCCTCTCCGAACGCGCGTTCGGAGACAGCGACCCCACCGTTCCGGGACCACCCGGGCCCCATGACGACGTCCTCGTGATCTCCCTCTACGCCGGGGATCACGCACACGTGAAGGATCCTCTCACGATGCCGCAGCAGACCTCCGCGCCGGCCACCGCCCCCCGCGCCACGACCGAGCACACCCCCCGACCGCGCACCGCGACCGTGTCGTTGGACGGGATCGGCGACGTCGTGGACGCCGGGCGCACCTCCGGCTACGCCCACCTGGGCGCTCGCCGTCTCCCCACCCTCGGACAGGTGGCCGCCGCCGCTCGGGACGCCGCCACCGCGCTGCGTCGCCCGACGCTCCGGCCCGCACGTCGCGGGCACTGGCTGCCCGCCCCGCGCAGCGTCCGTCGCCGGATCCGCGGCCGTTTCCGGGTCACATCGGTGGTCCTCGAACCCAACAGCTTCATCGCGGGCCCCTCGTCGCGTGACGAGCACCGGCACACCCTGGAAGCGCTGTACCTGGTCAGTGGGCGCGCCCATCTGATCACCTCGGCCCCCGACGGTCAGATGCTGTCGGCCGCGGAGCTGACCCCGGATCGGGCGCGCGTGATGGGCAGTGGCGCTCGGGGGAGCCGACACCTGGTGAACACCGGCGAGGAAGTCGCGGTCCTGGTACGGGTCACCGTCTGAACCACCGTTCGAACGGCGTGGGGTCGCCTCAGTCGCCATCGGAACGCCCCGCTCCCGCCTCCCGGAGGGCCTCGTCCACGACCTCGATGGAGCGGAGGAGCCCGGCCGTGCGCCGCCCCTCGGCGAGATAGGCGCTCATGACCTGGTCCAGGGCATGCGGGGACAGGTGGTCGCGCAGGTCCACCCGGGCCGTGCGGTAGCCCTCCCGGGCCGCTTCCAGCGTCGCCGAGACGTATTGACGGGCCAGGCGGGAGAGAGCGACGGGATGGCGGCGCAGGACCCCGTGCAGCCGGTAGTCGGCGGGCACGTGGTCGAACAACCACTCCAGGGCGGTCTGCTCGAAGGAATCCGACCCTGGTGGGTGCACACTCACGGGCCAGTCCGGCGTCAGGGAGTGATCGGGCATACCCCCCAGCATACCCCTTGTTCGAAAATATGTTCGATAACCTCCGGGTGAATCAGTCCGATTCCTTCTCGGCGGACCCCGAACCGGCCTTGTCCGCCTTGTCCGCCTGGCGACGTTCGAACTCCACCCGAATGGCGTGTTCCGCCGCGTCCACCGCGGCTCTGGCGGTGATGGCGTTGGTGTGCGCTCGGTCCAACTCCTCCAGGAGGATGCAGTCGAAGGACACTCGCGCATCATGGATCGCGGCTTCCAGCTGACGTGATGCCTCTTCCAGACTCATGACCCTCCCTTCCCCAGAAGTCGGCACCCGCACACACCGACCCCAGGAGTAACACGACGTATCGGACGCCATAGGACACCGTCATCGCAGGTCACCGCGGACGTGCTTCGTTCCTCGAACGACGGGGTAGGTCATACCGGACCACATGACCGCCCCTGGAGCTCCCATGGTGTACTTCATCCTCGCCCTGCTCGCGATCTGGTTGATCCTCGCCATCGTCGGCACCCTGATCAAGGGCCTGTTCTGGCTCGCACTGCTCGGCGGTGTCCTCTTCGTCGCGACCGCCGTCTGGGCCCGTTGGCAGAGCCGGCCAGGGGTCTGACCCGGCCTCGGGACGACCTCGGGGCTTCGGCGACCTCACGGCTCCAAGGCCGGACGCCCGTCGCCGCGCAGGCGCCGCAGCGCCCGACGGGCACGCGCCTGGTCACCGCCCAGGTGGGAGGCGACCAGACCGAGCGCCTCGTCGGTGCGCCCCAGGACCATCAGGTTGCGCGCCCGTGCGCGCAGCTCCGCGGGAAGCTCGTCGGGATCACGCTGCGCCGGTACGTAACCGCCCACGACGTCCCTCGGGCCGGCGCGCGGCGGGGGTTCCGGCTCGGGGAGCGCGTGACGCGTCTCCATCCGGGCGAGCACCCCCCGTAGGACATAGGACCCGACGCCCAGAACCACCACCGCGCCCAACAGGGCGAACAACATGAACATCAGACTCATATCGCCCACCTACCCACACTTCGGACACAGCAGGCTCAACGCCGGCACACGCGGAGTAATCATTCCGTCAAGGGGACGCGAGTGTCAGTCCTCGCTCTCCCCTCCCTCCGGCAGATCCTCGGGCAACAGGGTCTGGAGTTCGGCCACCTCGGGAATCTCACCCCTGTGGGCCGCGGCCTCGATCCGCCGTGCCTGGCGCGCCACACACTCCTCGAACAGGGCACGGACCTCGACACCACCACGTTCGGCGAAACCGCCCGTCGGCGCTCCGATCAGGCCCGCCAGTGCCTCGCGGGTCCGTTCCGGCAGACGCAGATCGGCCTCCTCCGCCATCGCCGCGAAGACCCCCACCAGCTCGTCGGTCTTGTAGGGCGCGAACTCCACCAGCCCGGCGAACCGCTCCGCCAGATGAGGACGGGACCTCAGGAGGAACGCCACCGTCTCGGGGTCGCCGGCCAGGACCACCACCACATCGTCATGGTGCGTCTCCATCAGCCCGTCGAGGACGTCGGCCGTCTCCCGACCGTGTCCCGCTCCCCCGGTCTCCCCCGGCCCCGGTAGGAGGACCGACAGCACCCCGCCCCGCGCCCGTTCGAAGGCCTCCACCGCCTCTCTGGAGGGACTCCCCCGCTCCACCAGGTCGTCGGCCCGAAGACGTACCGACTGCCCACGCGCGACCAGGCCCAAGGCCGCCAAGAGCTCGCCGTAGAGTCCGGCCACGGTGGCACGCCCGGTCCCCGTCCGTCCGGAGAACACCAGGTGGCGTGAGGGCCGCTCTTCCGTGTCCCCACTACCGCGTCGGGGAGACGACAACAGGCTCGACAGCTGTCGGGCCAGCGCCTCTTTGACCTCGCCACGACCCGCCAGGGAGTCCAGTCGGGCCATCAGTGAGGTGACCTGGCCGCCCGTCCGCCGATCAGGGTCGGCCACCTCGGGGGCGGCCACCCCCTCCAGGTCCTCGGTCAGGAGCCGGGTGAGATCGTCGACGGTCGTGTAGCCGCCCTCGGCGATCCGTTCGGACTGGGCCTTGGCCGCGCCCCCGAGCATCCTGCGGACCTCGCGCCCGTTGTCGAAGGCCACACCCCGTACCCGGTGCCGGAAGTGCCCCACCAGGAGGTCGTGCACCCCCTCCCCCAGGGCGTAGCCGCGTTCCGTGGCCGCCCCGGCGAAGATCCCGGCGAGCTGGTCGGGCGAGTAGTCCTCGAACTCGACGGTCCGCGCCAGCCGTGAACGCAGCCCGGGAGCGGCGTCGAGCAGGGAGCGAAGCCGATCGGAGTGCCCGGCCAGCACCAGCACGAATTCCTCGCCCGGCTCCTCCATCAAGGTGACCAGGGTGTCGATCACCTCCCGGCCGTGCACGTCCGCCGTCTCGGACTCCCCGAACAGGGCGTGCGCCCCGTCGACGAACAACACCCCGCCGCGCGCCCGCTCCACGGCCTCGACCACGCGGGCCCGAGTGCCACCCTGGTACTCGGCCACAAGGTCGGGCCGGGCCACCTCCACGAACCGTCCACGCTCGGACTCGCCCAGGGACCTCAGAATCTGCCCGTACAACCGGGCCACGGTCGTCTTCCCGATCCCGGGCGGCCCGGCCAACACCAGGTGGCGGCCCACGTTCAGCGCGGGCAGCCCCGCCGCGACCCGTTTGGCGCTCACCCGTTGGAGATCGACCAGCGCCCGGACCTCCCGTTTGACCCGCTCCTGCCCGACCAACGCGTTCAGTTCGGTGAGCAGTGAGTCCAGCGAACGTTCACGGTCCCGCACCGCCCCGTCCCCG
The DNA here is from genome assembly GCF_900143625.1 of Nocardiopsis sp. JB363. GTDB lineage: Bacteria > Actinomycetota > Actinomycetes > Streptosporangiales > Streptosporangiaceae > Nocardiopsis. The sequence goes on along the minus strand of NZ_FRFF01000169.1, from coordinate 35,273 downwards.
TTCCCGCCGGCACGGCCCGCGGCACCCGCGCTCCGGGCGACCACACGTTCGCCGTCGCCACCGCGGTTCCCGCTGAAGGTGCTGTCCTCCAGATAGACGGAAGCGCCGGCGGCGGCCCACAACCCCTCGTCGTCGTTGCCCGACACGGTGCATCGCACCAGCCGCACCCGGCCACCGTCCTCCACCATGAGCCCGTCGCCCCGGCCGTCCCTGATCGCGGTGTCCTCCAGCGCCGCCACACCGCCCTCGCCCACGCGCACCCCGCGCTCGCCGCTGCCGGAGAAGGTGGAGGAGCGGACCGTGACGTAGCCGCCCTGCACGTAGACACCGTCCTCGCCGCACTCGGACAGGTCGGCGTCGACCAGACGCACCTCGGTGCCGTCCAGGATGTTGAGACCGTCCTCACGGGCGTCGCGCAGCACCATGCCGCGCACGGTGATCGTGGCGTCCTCCCGGCTGTGGATCCCCGACCCCACGTCGTGGCCGACGATGTCCTCGAAGATCCCCGTACCGCCGACCACGATGGCCATCGGACCGTGCCAGCGACTCACCCGCAGGTCGGTCACCTCGAAACGCGAGCGCACCGCCGCGATCGCTCCACGCCCCTCCTGGACGCTCTCGGCCACCGACATCCCCGACACGGTCACGCGGGCCCCGTCCGCGACCAGTAGGGCCGCCTTGCCCACCCGGTCGCAGCGCAGGTCGGTCACCGTGGCCTCACCGCCGTCGATGAGGACGGCGTCGGCTGCCGCGTCGTCCACCGTGAGCCCCCGCACGGTGAGCCGGCCGCCCTCGATCGCCAGCCCGGTCCGGGTGGAGCCGAGGATCTCGCAGTCGCGGAGGGTGCTCTCGGAATCCCCGTGGACGAAGAAGGCGTCCGTCTCCGCCTTGTCGGGCGACTCCACCACCAGCCGGGTGAAGTCGGCGCGAGAACGCTCGTAGACCCGGACCGGCCAGTCGCGCGAACCGGTGACCCGCACGTCGGTGAACTCGGGCGCGGCCCGATCCCGGACGTAGATGCCGCCCCCGTCCACCAGCGCGCAATCGCTCACCTCCGGGGAGGCGCCCGCCACGTACAGGGTGTGCCAGTCGTCGTGGGCCCCCGTGAAGATGGTCCCGCTGACCTTCGGAGAACACGCCCCTTGGACGGCGATCACCGCACCGGCGAAGTAGCAATCGCGTACGAAGCCCTCGCTGCCGTCCCACAGCAGGCCGCTGTCCTCGAAGCGACAGCCGACGACCTCGGCGTGCGCGCCGGTCACGGTCACCCGCCGCGGCGAGGTGAAGACGCAGTCGACCGCGCGGAGCCGGGCACCCTCCTGCACGTACAGCGGCGGGTACTCGTCCGAGGAGCTGCGCACGCTGACCCCGTGCAGCTCCAGGTCGCCGCCCTTGTGCACGTTGAAGACGTTGGTCTCGTTGGTCGCGGTGACCGTGACGCTGCCCGCCCCCTCGGTGGGCGCCACGACCACACGCCGTAACACGCCGACCGCCTGGGGCTCGACGTAGTCACCCGGCTCCACCCGCAGGTACAGGTCCGAGCCCGTGTACCGGGGATCTCGGAGCACCTGCCCGAGGGAGGAGCTCGCGGCGGAATCCGTCTTCGAGACGCGGACCGTGATCATCCATCGACTCCCAAGGGGGTAGCGGCCGCGGCGCCGCGCCAAAGGGTCTGCGCTATGTACCGTATCCAGCCCAGGGTCCGGGAACCCGATACGGCCTATACCCCTTGTGGCCAGGGTCGGTCAGAACCCGACGACATCCTCCGGTGACAGTGTCTGGAGTTCGCTCAGTCCGGGGACGCCCCCGGCCAGAGCGGACGCCTCGATCCGACGCGCCTGCCGGGTCACACTCGCCTCGAAGAGCTTACGGACCTCCCGTCCGTTGCCGTCGGACAGGCGCACCGTCTCCCGCCCCATGGTCTGCGCCAGAGCCGCGCGGGTCTCCTCGGGAACCAGGAAGTCGGCACCTTCGGCCATTCCCACGAAGATGCTCGACAGCTCCTCCTCTCCGTAGGGGGCGAACTCGACGGTGCGGGAGAACCGGGACGCCAGCCCGGGATTACTGCCCAGGAAGCCGTCCATCTCACCGGTGTAGCCCGCGGCGATCACCACCACCTCGTCACGGTGGTCCTCCATGAGCTTGAGCAGGGTGTCGATGGCCTCCTGCCCGAAGTCGCCGCCGGTCCCGCCCGGGCGGGACAACGTGTAGGCCTCGTCGATGAACAGGACCCCGCCGCGCGCCCGTTCGAACACGTCCTTGGTCTTCTGCGCCGTGTGACCGATGTAGGACCCCACCAGGTCCGCGCGGGCGGCCTCGACCACCTGCCCCTGGGCGAGCACGCCCAAGGCGGCCATGAGCTGCCCGTAGATCCGCGCCACGGTGGTCTTGCCGGTCCCGGGTGGACCGGAGAACACCAAGTGCTGGGCGGACATCGAGGTGGCCAGTCCCACCTCCTGACGGCGCCGGTTCGCGGAGATGAGGCTGAGGAGGTCGGCGACCTCCCGCTTGACCTCGGCGAGCCCCACCATGTTCTCCAGACGGTCCATGAGCTCCCGGGTCTGTTCGGCGTCACGGGGCCCGCCCACTCGCGCGGACAGACCGGTGTCCACGACCCCTTCCAGGTCCTCGGGCAAGATCAGCGCGAGGTCCTCGGCGGAGCTGACGTCACCGGCGACGATCCTCCCGGCCTGGGCCTGGACGATCTCCTCGAACAGACGCCGTGACTCGCGCCCGTTGCCGAACGTCTCGTCCCGGCTCTGCCCCTGGAAGTGGCGGACCAACAGGTCCCGCACGCCCTCCCCCAGCGTGTAGCCCTGCTTGGGCGCCATCGTCTCGATGATGGTGGTGAGCTGCTCGGGAGAGTAGTTCTCGAACTCGATCGTCCGCGCCACGCGCGAACGCAGCCCCGTGTTGGCGTCGAGGAAGGTCCGCATCTCGCTGGAGTACCCGGCGAAGACGATGACGACCTCCTCGCGCAGGTCCTCCATCAGCTTGATGAGCGTGTCGATGGCTTCTTGGCCGAAGTCGCTGCCGCTGCCGAACTTCCGGGACAGCGCGTAGGCCTCGTCGACGAACAGCACCCCGCCGCGCGCCCGTTCCACGGCGTTGGTGACCTTGGCGCTGGTGCCGCCCAGGTGTTCGGCGACCAGGTCCTGGCGGCCCACCTCGACGAACTGGCCGTTGTCCAAGGCCCCCAGGGAGCGCAGGATCTCGCCGTACAGCCGGGCCACGGTGGTCTTGCCGGTCCCGGGCGGACCGGAGAAGACCAGATGCCGGCGGGCATTGAGCGCCGGCAGCCCCGCCGCGGTGCGTTTGGCGTTCGCCCGCTGGAAGACGACCAGCGATCGGACCTCCTTCTTCACCCCGTCCAAGCCCACCATCGTGTCCAGTTCGGCGAGCAGGTCGCCCAGGGACCCGGCCTCACCGGTGGGGGTGTCGGGGGCCGCGGTGCCTTCCGTGGCCTTCGCCTTGGCCCGGACCTCGTCGCCGCCCCTGTTGTCGGCGAGCTCGGTGTCCTCCAGATGCACGACGGCCTCGTCGTGCGCCTCCACGCCCTTGTCCTCGTGGCCGGAGACCCGGCACCGCACCAGCCGGACTCGGCTCTCATCGTCCAGCACCAGGACCCCGCTCCCGGCCCCGTCCCGGATCGCGGTGTCCTCCAGGGTGGCGACCCCGCCTCCCAGGACGGAGACCCCCTGTCCGCGGCTTCCGCTCAGGGTCGACGACCGCAGGACGAGCCGGGCGCCCTCGACGTAGAGGTTGTCGAACGCGCCGTCGACGATCCGGGCGTCGGTCACCTCCATCCGGCTGCCGGCGCTGATGTGGAAGGCGTTGCCCTCGGGCTCGGTCATCTCCACGCCGTGGACCTCGACGGTGGCACCGTCCTGGGCCAGGATCCCGCCGAGGACCCTCTCCCCGACCAGGTCCGTCACGGAGACATGAGCGTCGTGGACACCGAAGCAGGCCCCCTTGAGATCGCGTCCGTGCACCCCCTTGAACTCACCACTCCCACCGGATACGTAGACGCCGAACACACCCTCGGGGGCCCCGCTCCGGTGCTCGGCGAGTTCCAGGCCCGTCAGGCTCACCCGGCTCTTGACGAAGTTGCCCGCGTTGCCGCCCAGATCGAAGGCACGGAAACCCCGGCCGTTCACCCGGCCCTCGTTCGCGTACAACGCGGCGCCCTCCACCCCCCGCACGACCAGGTCGGAGAAAGTGAGTGTGCTCTCCACCGCGCACACCGCGTTCGTCGGGGCCCTCTCGACGAGGGCGTCGTCGAGCTCGACCTCGGCGCCGTCCAGTACGTGCACCGAGTCACCGCCCTCCGCGCCACCGGCCACGCGCAGCCGGGTGAACTTCGCCCGGGTACCCGAGCCGGTGACCCGCACCGGACATCCGCGGTCGCCCTCGACCGTCAGGTCGGTGAACTTCGGCCGAGCGCCCTTTTCCACCCACACCGACCAGGACCCGTTCCCACCGCACTCCCGAAGCTCGCAGTCGGTGATGGTCGGCGCGCAGTCGGACACGAACAGTGAGTGGTATTGGTCGTTGCCCCCGTGGAAGCGCACCCGCTCCACCGTGGGCGAACCTCCTCCCAGGATGCTGAGGGCCGCTTCCTCGAACACGCAGTCCCGGACGATCCCTCCCCCCTTGTTCCAGAGGATCCCGGCGCCTTCGAACCGGCAGTTGACCAATTCGTGCGAACGGCCGTTCAGGCCCAATCTGGCCTTGTCGTGGGATACGCAGTCCACCATCTTGAGGTGGGCACCCTCCTCCACGTACAGCGAGGGGTACTCGCCGGCGCCGCCCTCGACCCGGACTCCGTAAAGCTCCAACCTCCCGCTGGGCTTGACCATGAAGACGTTGCCATCGGCATTCCGTGTGATCTCCACGGTCCCGGGCCCTTGAGTGGGCACCACCATGATCTTCCGGGTCACCGAGATGATCCGGTCCTCGACGTAGTGCCCCGGATCGACGTGCAGGTACAGGTCCGTATTCGCGTACAAGGGGGCGCGGACGGCGGCTCCCAGGGAACGGAAGGCGCCGGGATCGCTCTGAGACACGCGGACCGTGTGCATGCGTCTACTCCGGAAGGTGAAGGGGTGGATGCGCTACGCACCTTAGCGTTCACCGGAGTTCCGAAGCCGTGGAGGGGTCGAGCCGACCTGGCCGGTTCCGGCCCGTCGTCGTAGGTCCGGTCAGAGGTCACCCCGTGGTGGAGGGCTCCGGCTCCGGGTCCGGCTCCGAGTCGGGATCCGGGGCAGGATCCGCTGCCTGGTTCAGATCGTTGTCCCGGAACACGGAGTCCTCGAACTCGTAGGTCGCGTCCTTGTCTCCCCGGACCCCGGCACCGCCGGTTTCCGCGATCGTCGAGCGTACGAGGCGAACCTTCCCGGCTTCGTCCCGCACGACGATCCCCGCCCCTCCGCAGTCGCGGATCTCGGAGTCCTCCAGCAGGACAGACCCGGCTCCCTCCACACACACTCCCTCCTGTCGGGTACCGGTCAACACCGTCGAACGCAGGGTGAGACCGCCGCCGTGCACCCGGGCAAGGCCGTACTCGTTCCCCTCGAAGTGACTGTTCGACACCTCCAGGAACCCGGCGGAGTGCACGCTCAACTGGAGCTTGGTCCCCTGGGTCGATCGCACATCGTCCAATCGTGCCCTGCCGCTTTTGCCAACGAACGCCGTCATACCGACCCGCTCCGCGACCACCATGGACAACACGGCGACGCCGCCCCGCACACCGAGCAACCACCCGTCGAGGTCGAAGGCCCGAACGTTCTCCAGTTCGAGGTCGCCCGCCTCCGTCATCACCGCCCCGGACTCCAGGTAGTCCAGCCCGTCGCTCCGCCTCAGCAGAGCGGGGTGATGGTCGCTCAACTCCACGTCGCTCAGACGTCCCCGAGAACGGATCATGTTGAGCAGGTCGCCCTTCTGTCCATGCCGCAGGGTGAGTCCTCGTCCCTCCAGAACACCGTCCTCCACCGTGAGGTTCGTATACTTCGTCTCCTCCACGGTCAGACCATCGACGACGAGGGTGGCCTTCCACATCTTCATTCCGGCGCCCTTGGGGTGGCGGATCCGGCTGTCGGTGAAACCCACCCGCTCGGAGTCCTGGACGTAGACCGTGTACATCCCTCCAAAGCCGCCGGCCACTCTGAGACGGGTGAAGTCGACGCGTGTGGTCGCGCCCAGGATCCCGATCGCCTTGTTCTCGGCGTCCTCGATGGCGAGATCCGTGAAGTGGACCACGGAGCCGTTGGTGACGCGTACGACGTAGTCCACAGAAGCCGTCTCGTTGAACCCGCCATCGTTGATCACGCAGTCGGTGATCCTCGCCCGGGACCAGGAGAATTCCAGGGTCGGCGCGCCCACGTCCCCGCCCTCGAAGCCCGAGAACCGAAGTACCTCGGCCACCACCGCGGCCCCTTCCCCGAGGGACATGCCCGCCTGGTAGAAGACGCACCGGTGCATCCGGCCGGTGCCACCACGCCATTCCAGGCCGGTGCCGACGAACCGACAGTCGACGAACTCGCTTTCACCCTTCCCCCGCAGACGTACCGGGACATGGCCCACGAACCAACTGTCGACCGCCTTGAGTCGGCCATCGCCCCTCACCTCGATCTGCGGTCGGTCCCGGCTCTTGGAGCGGATCAGCATCCCGTAGAGCTCAAGCGAGTGTTCGGTTTCGATCACCGCGCAGTCCCCGTCCACGGTGAGTTCCACGGTCTCCGGCCCATGAGTGGGCACGATCATCAGCGGCCCGGGGTAGGAGATCGGTCGTTTCTCCTCGTAGGTGCCGGGCTCCACGTGGAGGTAGAGGCCCTCCGTCAGGTCCCGGATCCGAAAGGCCGTCACCGCGTCCGACAGCGAGAGGTAGGCGTTGGGATCGGTCTTCGACACGCGTACCGAGTGCATGCGTCGGCTCCTGGAGGGGCTCAAGAGGGAATGTGGCGCTTCGTACCGTAGCGCCGTGTTACCCCACCCACGCCCGCCCCGACTGGGCGACCTGTTCGCCGAGTAGGCCGCTGGTCCCCTTTATGGCCCCCCAAAGCAAAACGCCACCCCGGATGGGGTGGCGTTTTCGCTGGAGCCGCCTATCGGAATCGAACCGATGACCTATTCATTACGAGTGAATCGCTCTACCGACTGAGCTAAGGCGGCACATCGGCACGCGTTCGTACGTGCCGGAGCCGCAACCAGTCTAGCGCCTCTCACGAGTGGGCCGCACACCCGGAGCCGACCGGCGGCTCCGGGTGATCTCGATCAACCGGCCAGGTTCGGGGCGCAGGTCATCCCGTCTTCGGGCACCGTCAGCTCCAGCAGGTACTCGTCCACGATCTCGTCGACGCATTCGTCACCCATCCGGTAACCGGTGTGACCGTCACCGTCCCGGGTGACCAGGAAGGCGGACGCCAGCTGATCGGCGAGCGACTCGGACCAGGCGTAGGGGGTGGCGGAGTCACGGGTGGTACCCACCACCATGATCGGCTCGGCCCCCGTACCGGTCAGCTCCGGGGTGTCGGCCACCGCGTCCTCCGGCCAGAAGGCGCATGGCAGAGCGCCCCAGGCCAGCATCGGACCGAAGACCGGGGACTCCTCCCCCGCGGCGGCGGCAGCCTCCGCGTAGGCCCCCACATCGCGTGGGGCCGGGGAGTCGGAGCAGTTCACCGCGGTGAGCGCGGCCGTGGAGTTCACGTACTCGTCCAGGTCTCCCCGGCTGTACAGGTCGTCGCCCAACAACAGCAGTCCGGTGCCATCGCCACCCTCCATGGCGTCGGTGAGCGCCTCTCGCACCCGTGGCCACCAGTTCTCGGTGTACAGGGCGGCCAACACCCCCAGTTCGGCGCGGGCACGGTTGACCTCCCGGCCATCGTCGGCGGTGGTCTCCAGCGGCTGCGTCGCGGCCTCGTCCAGGAACGCCTCCAGCGCGGTGATCGCCTGGTCGACTCCGTCGCCGGAGTCCCCGAGCGGGCAGTCCTGTTGGGCCAGGCAGTCCTCGACGAAGGCGTGCAGTGCCGTCTCGAACCCGGTGGCCTGCTGGACGCTCACGCTCAGCTGGTCCTGGGTCGGGTCGACCGCGCCGTCCAGGACGAGCGCGCGCACGTGGTCGGGGAACTGTTCGGCGTACTGAGCGCCGATGTGGGTGCCGTAGGAAGCACCCAGGTAGGTGAGTCGCTCGTCGCCCAGGAGCACGCGCAGCAGGTCCATGTCACGGGCCACGTCGGCGGTGCCGACGTTGCGCATCAGGTCGGGAGCGTTCTCCTCGCAGGCATCGACGAACTCGCGGCTGCCCTCCTCGATCTGGGTCAGTCCCTGGGGGCTGAGGTCCGCCATGTCGTCGGCGCCCGGCCCGGTTCCGTAGTCGGTGCCCAGGAACTCGTCGATCTCCTCGGCGTTCAGGCAGGTCAACGGGGTGCTGCGGCCCACTCCTCTGGGGTCGAAGCCCACCACGTCGAAGCTCCGCCGCACCGTCTCGCTGAGAGTGTAGGGCGTGTGGTCGACGAAGTCGTGTCCGGAGCCGCCCGGGCCGCCGGGGTTGACCACCAGGGAGCCCAGCGTCTCGTCACCGGTGGCGGGGACACGCTTGACCGCGATCTCGATCCGTTCGCCGTCCGGGTCCTCGTAGTCCAGCGGCACCTCGAAGACCGCGCACTCGCTCTCCGGCAGGCCACTGTCGCACTCCTGCCAGTCGAGTCGCTGCTCGGCGAAGTCGACCGGGCCCGTGGCCGCGCCATCATCGTCGGCCCCACCGTCGTCGGAGGTACAACCGGCGACCAGCACCACCATTCCGAGCAGCGTCGCCCCTACCCGTGCCCTCAACCCCACCCGAACCGCCTCCACTCGTCCACCACCTCGCGTCCCGATTGTCGCGGACCCGTCCGCATGCCCGATCCCGGCCCCTCCATGGGCCCCGACCGAGTTCTTGTTCGGCCGCCCCTCAGCCGGTCAGCAGGGCGGAGGTCATGGCCTCCATGGCGATCTGCGGGTGTACGTTCGCGGCGATCCGCTCCCGACACTTCATGATCGCGTCGATCCGGCGCAGGGTGGCCTCGGGTGGGCCGGAACGGGCGATCCGTTCCAGGTCGCCGGAGCGTTCCGCGGTGGACAGTTCCACGGTGGCGCCCAGTTGGAGCGCGAGAACGTCCCGGTAGAAGGCCGCCAGATCCAACAGGGCCCGATCGTAGGAGTCGCGCTTGATTCGGGTGGCCCTGCGCTTCTGGCGTTCGTCCAGGTCCTTGAGCGCCCCGGCGGCCCCGCGGACCGCCTTGGCCACGCCCTTGCCGGTGGAACCCTCGCCGAAGGCCGCCTTGAGCTCGCCCTTCTCCTTCTCGTTCAGCGCGGTGGTGAGCGCCTTGGACTCCTCCTCGGCGATCTCGTACAGTCGCGCGGCCGCGGTGACGCAGGCGCCCAGGCCGGTCAGGCCGGCCGGGATGGACAGGACCTCCTCCCGGCGGCGGCGCGCCTCCGGCTCCGTGGCCAGTTGCCGGGCCCGGTCCACACGGCCGGCGGCGGCACGGGCGGCGGACTCGGCGGTCACGGTGTCCACCCCGTCCCGTCGCACGAGGGAGTCGACGATCTGCCTGGTGCCGGGGGTGGCCAGGGTGACCAGCCGGCAACGGGAGCGGATCGTGATGAGCAGGTCGTCCGGGGTGGGGGTGCACAGCAACCACACGGTGCGCGGCGAAGGCTCCTCCACCGCCTTGAGCAGGGCGTTGGACGCGGCCTCGGTGGCGCGGTCGGCGTCCTCGAAGAGCACGATCCGGAAGTTGCCGCCCGAAGGCTTGGAACCGGCCCGCAGCACCAGGTCACGGGTGGCGGCCACACCGAAGCTGAGCCCGCTGGGGCGGACGTAGAGCACGTCCGGGTGGGTACCGGTCAGGACCTGGTGGCAGGAGTCACAGTGGCCGCAGCCGCCCTCGCGGCATTGCAGGGCGGCGGCGAAGGCACGCGCGGCCTCCTCACGGCCCGAGCCGGGTGGGCCGGTGAACAGCCAGGCGTGGGTCATGCCGGCGCCGCGTCCCCCCGCCAGGAGATCGGCGGCGCCCTGGACCGCGCGCCCGAGCTGGGCGGCGGCCACCTGTTGGCCGACGAGGTCGTCGAAGACCGTCACGCGCTTTCCCCTATCCACGGCTCATTGGTTCGGTCTCCAGGATAGGAGCCGGCACCGACGCCCGGACCGTTTTCCACAGGCCCTTCTCCACCGTTTCCCCAAGGGATCCGCGCTCGGCCACGCGACCCGACGCGACCTTCTCTTAGCGGTTGTCATCGGGGCCGAAGCAGGTCAGAAGGGTTCTGGAGGTGAACCCGAACCCGGTGCGACGGATCTCTCCGGGTAGAGGGCGGCCACAACGGGGGCGCCGCCCGCACCGCAGAAGGAGGACATATGTCGAAGGCACGAGGGATCACGATGCTGTTCGCGTCGGGCGCCATGGTCGCGGGGTTCGGCCTCGCGGGGGCGCCGGCCGCGCTGGCGGACGGTCCGAACACTCCACCCGAGGTGGTCGCCGCGATCGAGGCCGCTTCGTGGCCCGAGCTCCAGGAGGGCCAGGAGACCTGGGAGGTCGCGGTCGTCAAGTTCCTGCTGGTGGAGTACGGCTACCTCGACGTCACCGAGGCCACCGAGGTGTTCGATGAGCGGCTGACCGAAGCCGTGCTGGAATACCAGGAGGCCGAGGGCGTCGACGCGACCGGGATCGTCGACGAGCCGACCTGGAGCGCCCTGACCGACGACCTGGGAATCGTCCGCCAGGGTGACAGCGGCAACCTGGTGAAGGCCGTCCAGTACTCGCTGATCAACGGGCACGGGTACGACCTGGACCTGGACGGGCAGTTCGGTCCGGCGACGCGCGACGCGGTGATCGATTTCCAGACCGGCGCGGAGATCGACCCCGACGGCGAGGTCGGGCCGATCACCTTCCAGGCCCTGCTGACCCCCGACGAGGTCTCGGTCGACTGACCCCTGATCCGGCGAGGGCCTCCCACCGCGCGGTGGGAGGCCCTGTTTCGTGAAGTGCCGTGGCGTGGTGCGCCGTGTCGTGGGGCGCTACTCCGGTCGGATCACCGGGATCATGCCGGTGACGGCCTCGGACTCGGCGGCGATGGGGTCCGGCAGCAGCGGACGCACCCGACGCTGGATCTCCCGACCGACCCGCTCCCGGGTCTCACCCGCGTCCAAAACCAGGTAGCGGTCCGGCTCGGCCTCGGCCAGGGCACGGAACCCCTTCCGGACGCGCTCGTGGAACTCGGCCGACTCCGCCTCGATCCGATCGGCGGGGCCGCCCAGTCGTGCCAGCCCTTCCTCGGGGCGCACGTCCAGCAGCACCGTGAGGTCCGGAACCAGCCCCTGAGTGGCCCAGTCGCTGATCTCCTTGATCTCGGGCACCGCCAGGTCGCGTCCGGCGCCCTGGTAGGCCAGCAGGGAGTCGACGTAACGGTCGCTGATCACCACGGCGCCGCGACGCAACGCCGGCAGGATCTCCTGCTGGACGTGGTCGGCCTTGTCCGCCGTGTACAGGAGCACCTCGGCGCGGTCGGTGATGTGCGAGTTCTCGCGGTCCAGCAGGATGCCGCGCAGCCGCATCCCCAGCTTGGTGGCACCCGGCTGGCGGGTTCCCACCACCTCGAAGCCCTGGTCGCGCAGCCACACGGTCAGGTCACGGACCTGGGTGGACTTGCCGGCGCCCTCTCCGCCCTCCATGACGATGAAGGTTCCTTCGATGGTGGACTCCTCCACCTCCTCGGCGCGAGGGCTGACCCCGCGCAGGGCGGCGAACAGCTCCGGCAGCAGGCCGGGACCCGCGTCGGGGTCCTCGGCGTTGGCCTGGCGGTAGGCGACGAAGGCCAGTACCAGGGCGACGAGACCGCCCGCGAGCAGGACCAGTCCGCTGCCGTACAGGGTGTAGGTGAGCGGCCCACCGAGCGGGAACTCGTGGTCTCCGGCGAAACCGGCGGCGACCGGGGCCAGGACGGCCGCGGTGAGCAGGGCGATCCGTCCGGTGGCGTGCAGGAGGGCGAAGGCGGCCTCGCGCCGTTCCTCCTCGACCTCGACGTTGATCAGCCAGGTACCGGTGGCCCAGGCCAGGCCCGCGCCCAGTCCGAGCACGAACGCCAGGACCGCCGACAGGACCATGTCGGTGGTGGCGCCGGCGATGAGCAGGGCCAGCGCGGCAAGCGCCACGGACAGCCCGAGGAACCGACGGCGACTGAACTGCTTGAGCACGCGCGGCGCGGAGACCACACCGAGCCCCAGGCCCAGGAAGAGCGCGGCCACCAGGAAACCGAAGCCGGCGTTGCCCGCTCCGAGGTTCTCCACGTGCGGTCGGCCCAGGCCGATGACCAGACCACCCGCGGCGGCGGTGACGGCGAGGCCGAAGAGCACGCCTCGGGTCAGCGGACCGGCGCCCACGGCCTCGCGGCCGTTGCCGAGCGAGCGCATCAGCGCGGCGTCCCGGTTGGGGCTCAGCGACGTCTTGGAGACCGTGTGCTTGGGCAGCGGCAGCCCGGCCACGACGATCGCGGCGACGAAGAAGGTGAGGGCGTTGAGGTAGAGGGCGACGTCGGCCGCGGGGTCGGCCATGGAGGGCAGCAGGGCGCCCAGCAGGTTGCCCACCGAAGCCAGGGCCGCGAAGAGCAAGGCCGCCACGGGCGCGGCGCCGTAGGTGGCCAACAGGGTCAGACGGCCGGCCTGACCGAGCATGCGCTTGGGAACGAGGACCGCGATGGTGGCGTCCCGGGCGGGTGTCCAGAACAGGGCCACGATCTCTGCCAGCAGGCCCGCGATCAGCAGCCACTGCAACGCGAACCCGGGGACCAGCAGCCCCATGACCGGGATGGACACGTACAGCAGGCCCCGGAGGACGTCACCGCCGACCATGGTCCATCGACGGTCTAGCCGGTCGGCCACCAACCCCGCCAAGGGGCTCAGGAGGACCGCGGGGGCCAACTTGATGGCGACGACCCCGGCGATGACGAGGTACTGAACGAGAGTGGAGCCGTCGGCGGTGAAGATGGCCGCGAGGGACACCAAGGCCAGAAGGCTCAGCCAGTCCCCCAGGCTGGACAGGGAAAGCGAGACCCACAACCTACGGAAGGGTGTGATCGCGAGGACGTTCCGCGCCTCGGTCGGCGCTCCCAGGGGTGCAGATCTGCTCATAGCGCTCAAGATTATCGATGAGGGGGATTGGTACTGACGGGCGCTTGTCGCCCGTCCGGGGATTCGGGGGATACCTCCGGGGATCGCACTCGATTCCGTGCCCCCATCAGCCATGCTCAGCGTAGTACGGAAGATCATTCCCCGACAGTGGGGGAGGTCCCGTATGCGTTACGAAACACCGGAAACCGTCCACCCGAACATCTCCCGTGGGAGACGCCCGGATGGACGGTCACGCGAAGCGCCAGCCCGCGGCGAGCACCATCGTCACTCCGTGGCGGTGGTCTTCGGCTCGCCGGTCTTCTTGGCGGCGGGCTTGCGCGTCGTCGCCTTCTTGGTGGTGGTCGTCGTCGCCTTCTTCGCGGTGGTCTTCTTGGCCGGGGCCTTCTTCTTGGCGGGCGCCTTCTTCTTGGCCGGGGCCTTGGCCCGGCGCTCGGCCAGGAGCTCGGCGGCACGCTCATCGGTGATGGACGCGACCTCGTCGTCCTTGCGCAGGGAGGCGTTGACCTCTCCATCGGTGACGTAGGGGCCGAAACGGCCGTCCTTGATCACCATCTTGGCGCCGCTCTCCGGGTCCTCGCCGAGCTCGCGCAGCGGCGGGGTCGCGGCGCGGCGACCACGCTGCTTGGGCTGGGCGAAGATCGCCTTGGCCTCATCGAGGGTGATCGTGAACATCTGCTCCTCGGTTTCGAGGGAGCGGCTGTCGGTGCCCTTCTTCAGGTACGGGCCGAAGCGACCGTTCTGCGCGGTGACGTCCTCGCCGTCGAGGTCGCCCACCACACGGGGCAGGGACAGCAGACGGAGCGCGTCCTCCAGGGTGACCGTGTCCAGGTCCATGCTCTTGAGGAGCGAACCGGTGCGCGGCTTGACCTTGGCCTTGGCTTTGGCCTTGCTCTTGGGCTTGGTCTCTCCCTCGGCCTCCTCCGGCTCCGGGATGACCTCGGTGACGTAGGGGCCGTACCGTCCGGACCTGGCGAGGATGGTGCGCCCGGACTCGGGGTCGACACCGAGCTCACGGTCGCCGCTGGGCTGGGCGAACAACTCCTCGGCCTTGTCCGGGGTGAGCTCGTCCGGGGCCAGGTCCTCCGGCACGTTCACCCTCGTGCCGTCCCGGTCCAGGTAGGGACCGAAGCGGCCGACCCGGAGCACGATGTCGGTACCGGGCAGCGGCAGGGAGCTGACCTCCTTGGGGTCGATCTCGGACAGGTGGTCGCCCACCACCAGATCCTTGAGACCCGTCTCCTCCTGCCCCTCGGGGGTCCGTCCACCGAAGTAGAAGCGCCGCAGCCACGGCAGGCTCTCGGTCTCGCCTCGGGCGATGTCGTCGAGGACGTCTTCCAGGCGCGCGGTGAACTCGTAGTCCACCAGGTTCCCGAAGTGGCGTTCCAGCAGCTGCACCACGGCGAAGGCCAGGAAGGCCGGAACCAGGGCCGTGCCCTTCTTGAACACGTAGCCGCGGTCCTGGATGGTGCCGATGATGGCGGCGTAGGTGGAGGGGCGGCCGATCTCCCGCTCTTCCAACTCCTTGACCAGGGTGGCCTCGGTGTAGCGCGCCGGAGGCCGAGTGCTGTGCCCCTCGGCCTCCAGGCTCTGCGCCTTGACCGGGTCCTTCTCGCTCAGGGCGGGCAGGCGGCGCTCACGGTCGTCCAGGTCGGCGGCAGGGTCGTCGGAACCCTCGACGTAGGCCTTGAGGAACCCGTGGAAGGTGATGACCTTGCCGCTCGCGCTGAACTGGACGACCTCGTCGCTGCTGGAGGTGCCCTCGATGCGGACGGTGACCGACTCGCCGACGGCGTCCTTCATCTGGGAGGCGACGGTGCGCTTCCAGATGAGGTCGTAGAGGCGGAACTCGGGGCCGGACAGACCGGTCTCGGAGGGGATACGGAAGGTGTCACCCGCCGGACGGATGGCCTCGTGGGCCTCCTGGGCGTTCTTGACCTTCTTGGCGTACACACGCGGCTTGTCCGGCAGATAATCGCCGCCGTAGAGGCGTCGCACCTGGTTGCGGGCGGCCTTGACGGCGCTGTCCGACAGCGTGGTGCTGTCGGTACGCATGTAGGTGATGTGCCCGTGCTCGTACAACCGCTGGGCGACCTGCATGGTCTGCTTCGCGGACAGGTTGAGCTTGCGGGAGGCCTCCTGCTGGAGGGTGGTGGTGCGGAACGGCGCGTACGGAGAGCGACGGTAGGGCTTGCGCTCCACCGAGGCGACCGCGAAGCCGGCTCCGGCGAGGCGTTCGGCCAGGCCACGGGCGGCGGACTCGTCGAGGTGACGCACGTCCCGGTCGGAGCGAATGGTCCCCTGGGGGGTGAAGTCGCGACCGGCGACGACGCGCTTGCCATCGACCGACAGCAGCGTGGCCGGGAAGGCGGCGGGAGCGTCGGCGACCGCTCCGGCGGCGTCGAAGACCGCCTTGATGTCCCAGTACTCGGCGGAGGTGAAGGCCATCCGCTCGCGTTCACGCTCGACCACGAGTCGGGTGGCGACGGACTGCACCCGGCCCGCCGAGAGCTTGGGCATGACCTTCTTCCACAGCACGGGTGAGACCTCGTAGCCGTAGAGACGGTCCAGGATCCGGCGCGTCTCCTGGGCGCTGACCAGACGGGTGTTGAGCTCACGCGTGTTGTTCGCCGCGTACTGGATCGCGTCCTTGGTGATCTCGTTGAAGACCATCCGGCGGACGGGGATCTTGGGCTTGAGCTCTTCGCGCAGGTGCCAGGCGATGGCCTCGCCCTCGCGGTCCTCATCTGTGGCGAGCAGAAGCTCGTCGGCGTCGGCCATCAGCTCCTTGAGCTTCTTGACGTGGGCCTTCTTGTCGGTGTTGACGACGTAGAGCGGTTCGAAGTCCCCGTCGACGTCGACACCGAGCCGCGCCCAGGACTCCCCCTTGTACTTGGCGGGGATCTCCGCGGCCTTGGCCGGCATGTCACGGATGTGACCAATGCTGGACTCCACGACATAGCCGCGCCCCAGGTAACCGGCGATGGTCTTGGCCTTGGCCGGTGACTCGACGATGACGAGAGCGGTCCCCGCCCCCTGGTTTCCGTTGTCCTTCGAGCCGTTCTTGCCGGCGCTGCCCTTCGTGGCTGGCACGCTGTTTCCCCTACGTCTAGCCTTACGTTTTCTCTCGGCCGTGGTCCTTCGGTTCCCGTGGGAACCGACAGTAACCGAACTGCGGACACTCCCCGTCGGTGGGCGGACCGGGTCGGCCGCACCCGGGATTGTCCCCTCGTCGGTCCGACGACCCCACACCCACCGGCACCCGCAGAATAAGCGCTCAACGGACCGGTACCGGCCCGTAACGTGGATTTGCGACCGTGGCAACCCTCTCCCCCGGCCTCTCGGCGACTCTGACGAGCACCCTGAACACCCCGATCCGGTGACTTACATCACACTTGCGAGCGCCGGGGTGTTCTGTCTCCGAAATGCGGCGAGTCCTCCCGGATATTCCCGGGAGGACTCGACTCGTGTTCTCGAACCGGTGGTCGTCACCTCCACTCTCCCGCAGTCCACCGCGTTCCTCACGGAACGGGAGCGCGGAGGCGACTTCCACCGATTCGTTGTGCGCGGCGCGTGTGCGCCGCTCGCGGGAAAGATGCTCCCCGACCATCGACCGCCGTCCACCTCAGGATGTGCGCGCCCACCGCAGTCCACCGCGTTCCTCACGGAACGGTGGGACGCACTCCCTTGGTCGGGCGGGTGACCGTGTCCGGATCACACCCCCGCGCGGGTCCATCGATGGACCCGCGTTGGTACTACAGGCCGAGGCCCGCGGCGCCCAGCACCTCGCCCACCGGGTCGACCGAAGGCACGTCGGTGGACTCGGGCAGCTCGGCGGCGCGCTCCGGAGCGTGGTCCGCCACGGCCTGGTCCGCGGTCTCGCTCAGGTCGTAGTCGACCGGCAGCATCTCGGAGACGGGGACCTCGGGCAGCTGGTCGACCAGCGGCACGCTGTCCAGCGCGGAGGCCTGGGACTCGGTCTCGGCGCTCTGGTGCACGACCTTGGAGTCGGAGTCGGTGGTGCTCGCACCGGCGACACCGGCCACGGCGCCGACGGCGTTGCCGGCCGCGTTCACGGGAACGTCCGCGTCGGCGACGAGCTGGTTGCCGCCGGCCAGCGAACCGTTGCCGGAGGTCGCGATGTCCTCCTCGACGTCCTTGACCACGGCGTCGCTGTCGGTGGCGGCCGCACCGGCCACGCCGCCGACGGCACCGACCGCGTTGCCCGCGACGTTCACCGGAACGTCCAGGTCGGCGACCAGCTGGTTGCCGCCCAGCGCGGAGCCGTTGCCGGAGGTCGCGATCGACTGGTGCTCGCGGACCGGGGCCGACTGGCGCAGCACGCCGGCGTCCACGCCGGAGGTGTCCGGCAGGATGCGGACGTTCTCGGCGGCCTCGTTGACCAGGTCGGTGGCGGTGAACTGCCCGGCCTGGTGCTCGACCGGCGCGCTCTGGTGGTGACGAACGATCGAGTCGGCGTCGGTGGCCGCCGCACCCGCGACGCCGCCCACGGCGCCGATCGCGTTGCCCGCGACGTTCACCGGAACGTCCAGGTCGGCGACCAGCTGGTTGCCGCCGAGCAGGGAGCCGTTGCCGGAGGTCGCGATGTCCTCGTGGCCGTGACCGTGACCGTAGCCGTGGCCGTGGCCGGCTTCGTGCAGGACCTTGGAGTCGCTGCCGGTGCTGGAGGCGCCCGCGACGCCGCCGACCGCGCTGATCGCGTTGCCCGTGACGTTCACCGGGATGTCGCCGTCGACCACGAGCTGGTTGCCGCCCAGCACGGAGCCGTTGCCCGAGGTGTGCACCTCGTTGTGCTGGTGGTCGATCACCTTGGCGTCGGAACCGGTGCTGGAGGCACCCGCGACACCGGCCACCGCGCCGATGGCGTTGCCGGTCACGTTGACGGGGATGTCGCCGTTGACGACCGCCTGGTTGCCGCCGAGCAGCGAACCGTTGCCACTCGTGGCGGCGTCGCTGTCGGCGAGGGCCACGCCGCTGCCCAGGGCGACGAAGCCCGCGGCCAGGAGCACGGTCTTCGCTGAGGTGCTGGCCCACTTACGCATGTGGGAAGTCCTTTCGAGAGAACGATTCGATGAGAAGGTGCTGTGCATGGGGCCACAGGCCGTTCCACATCCCTGGGTGGGATGTGGGCCTTCGACCAAGGCCGGGGATCATCCGGTCGGCTCCGCACCTGGACAGTGCGTCTTCGCCGGTCTGTTGGGTGTGGTCACGTCACGTCCTCGCTGGCTGCGCACGGACGCCCACACCTCGTCGATCAGCTCCGCTCTGGTTGAGCGGCGGCTGACGTGAACCCCGAGCACAAGGCCTTGGCCGGTGCTACGGGACTCGCGTCAGCCCCCGGACCCGAGGGCCCGGGAGTCCGATCAGGCCCGGGCCTTGTGGCGCCGGCCGTAGAAGATGAAGCCGACTCCCGCGGCGATGGCCAGGACCGCGGCGGCGACCAGACCGGTCAGGGCGCTCTGGTCGGCGCCGGTGACCGCGAGGCGGGACTCGTCGGCGGGCGGAGCCGAGGCGTCCTGGGCGGCAGCCGGGACGGACCGCTCGTCGGCGGGGTCCTCCACGACCTCCGCGAAGCGCTCCTCCTCGACCGGCTCCTCCTCGACCGGCTCTTCCTCGATCTGCTCCTCGCGCTCCTCCTCGGGGGTCTCCTCCCGCGGGTCCTCTTCCTCGGGGGTCTCCTCCTGCTCGGGGTCCTCGGGGTAGTAGCCCTCGTAACCGTCGTCCGGCCGCTCGGACTCGATCACTTCGGCGTCGCCGTCGGTGCACTCGGCACCGGCCACACCGAGCACCGCGACGGCGTTGCCGCAGACGTTGACGGGCGCGTCGACGTCGGCCTCGATCTGGTTGCCGCCACCGATGGAGCCGTTACCGCTGGTGGTGGTGTCGGCGTGGGCGGTGCCGTAGGCGGTGGTGGCGAGGAGGCCGGCGGCCACGAGGGCCGCGAAACGGGCGTGGGTTGACTGGGTCATCGGGTGTCATGTCCTTTGGTCGACGAGAGAGTCGGATCTGCCACTCGTGGACCACGGACGGTTACCCGGCGTGAAGAGCCTGGGTGAGACGCACAGCCACCTAGGAAACGGTGGGGGCGTCTGTGCGCGATGGCGCACCGACCGGCCGCGATCCTTGCGGGAAGCGGCTAGTCAGGCGAGAAGGAAGGGTCGTCCGCGGCGTCGCGCACGACCAGGGTGGGGTCGCCGGGAAGGGCGACCCGCTGGGCCCGGAGCACCATGTGGCCGGACCGGTTCATGAGGAAGCCGGCGGCACCGGGGGCCGGGAAGGACGGGGCCGACGCACCGGTGGCGTCGGGTCCGGTCTGATGGTGGGAGCCACCGCCGATGAGACGGATGCGCTCGGCGTCGTTGTTCTCCTGAGCGGTCTGCTCCGCGGCGGCCTGAGCGGCCTCCTCGGCGACACGCAGACCGATCTCGGTGACGTGGGCGGGCACATCGTGGTCGACGTGCGGTCCCATGCGCCCCGGCTCCTCGTCCACGTCCGCGTCCTCTTCGGAATCGGAACGGTTGACGGAGGAGGAGGTGACGGGATCATCCGAGTCACCGAGGAACGGCAGGCCCAGGGGGCCGCCGGACTCGGTGACGGAGTCGATCCCATGGCGGCCGACGGACTCGGCCAGTCCTGCGGTGACACCGTCGACGAGCTCGCCCTCACGCAGCGACTCGTCGGTGGCCCGAACCACGTCCTGGCCGGTTCGGCCGACACCTTCGACCAGGTCGGAGGCCCCGCGCGCGGTTCCGTCGACGGCCCGAGCGGTGTCGGTGACCGCGGTCTCGGCGACGGAGCCGACCCGGCTCTCCCGTAGGGCACCGGGGACGCCGGTGTCCTCGATCGTGGTGGCCGGAAGCGAGGTCGTCTGCGAGACGACGGTTTCGGTGGAGGCCGCGGTCTCGGCGACGGCTTCGGAGATCCGGCTCTGCCGGATCTCCTCGGTCGCGGCCTGACCCGTGCGTTCGGCGGCGTCGCCTACTCCGAGCACGCTGTCGGCGATCCCACCGGACTCGGTGCCGGTGTCACTGTGCGCGACCCCGACACCGCCGGCGAGCCACGCCACGGCGACGATTCCGAACAGGAGCAGCAGCCGGGCGTAGGCACCACGGGTGTTGCGAGCAGCGCGACTGGACGACACCAGACACTCTCGGCTCGCGAGCACCATGTGGATGCCCCCTTGTCTCGCTACTACTGGACGGTCCCGCGCGGCAATGTCGCCCGCGGTCGGACGTCGGGCCCCGAAAAGACGAGGTCACCTTCGAACTAAAAGAAACCGTAGCATCACTCCGGGTAACTACAACCGGAAAAACGAACCGCACCAAGAATTTCTCGGCGCGGTTCGTCCGGTTTCGCGGGTGGTCGTCCCGAAGAATTCCGGTCAGCTCATGTCGATGAAACGGTCCAGAACTCGAACCCCGAACTGAAGACCGTCCACGGGGACACGTTCGTCCACCCCGTGGAACATGCCGGCGAAGTCCAGCTCCGGCGGCAGCTTCAGCGGCGAGAACCCGTAGTTGCGGATCCCCAGCCGGGAGAAGCTCTTCGCGTCGGTTCCGCCCGACAGGCAGTACGGGACGGCCTTGGCGCCCGGGTCCTCCGCCAGCAGCGACTCCGACATCGCGGTGACCAGGCCACCATCGAAGGAGGTCTCCACCGCGGGAAGGTGGTGGATGAACTCACGGCTCACCTTGGGGCCGAGCAGTTCGTCGATCTTGGCGAAGTACTCGTCCTCGGTCCCCGGCAGGAAACGCCCGTCCACCTGAGCGGTGGCCTCACCCGGGATCACGTTGGCCTTGTAGCCGCCGCCCAGCACCGTCGGGTTCAGGGTGTTGCGCAGCGTGGCGCCGATCATCTTCGCGATCGGGCCCAGCCGCGCCACCGTGGCGTCCACGTCCTTCTCCTCGAAGGGGATCCCGAACTCCTCGCAGATCTCCTCCAGGAAGGTCCGGACCGTGGGGGTGAGCTGCACGGGGAACCGGTGTTCCCCGAGCCTGGCGACCGCGGCGGCCAGTTCGGTGACGGCGTTGTCCTCATTGGTCATCGACCCGTGGCCCGCGGTGCCGCGCGCGGTGAGCTTCATCCACGCGATGCCCTTCTCCGCCGTCTCCACCAGGTACAGGCGTCGGTTCTCGTTGACCGTGAACGAGAACCCACCGACCTCGCTGATCGCCGAGTCGCAGTCCGCGAACAGCTCCGGGTGTTCGTTCACCAGGTACTGGGCGCCCCAGGTACCACCGGCCTCCTCGTCGGCGACGAAGGCCAGGACGATGTCGCGCGGAGGACGGCGCCCCTCGCGCAGTCGCTGCCGCAGTGTGGCCAGCACCATGGCGTTCATGTTCTTCATGTCGACCGCGCCACGGCCCCAGACACAACCGTCCGCGATCTCGGCCGCGAAGGGGTGGTGCGTCCAGTCCTCGGCGGCGGCCGGGACCACGTCGAGGTGCCCGTGGATCAACAGCGGCGGCCGACTGGAGTCCTCACCCGTGATCCGCGCCACCACGTTGCTGCGCCCGGGGTGCTTCTCGTAGATCCGGGACTCCACCCCGACCTCGTCGAGACGGCCCACGACGTACTCCGCGGCCTTGCGTTCACCGGGGCCGGAATGGTCACCGTAGTTGGAGGTGTCGAACTCGATGAGCTCTCGGCACAGGTCGACGACCTCGACCTCCGCCGCGCTCGGATCCCTGTCTTGCGCCATCTGGCTCTCCCGTCTGCCGGCCGCACCTTTTGCCCTAGACCCTGCCACGCTCTCCCCTCGACCGAAAGCCGGCGACCCCCACCGGAAAACTGGTTCAGGGCTCCTCCGACCTTTGCTATGGTTGAACCTGTTCGGCGCTGCAAGCGCTGAGCGCCCAAGTCCGGGTGGCGGAATAGGTAGACGCGCTAGCTTGAGGTGCTAGTGGCCGTTAAGGCTGTGGGGGTTCAAGTCCCCCCTCGGACACAAAGGAAAGGCCCTGGTAACAGGGCCTTTTTTCATGCCCGGGTTGCGGCTGGACCGTCGAGCTACACGGTGCGGGGGCGGCCCTCAACGTGGACGGCTCACGAGGGGCCGTTGAGACCCCTCCGGGCCCCGATCGATCGTGTACGGCAACAGACTTCAACAAGGACGCTGACTTTGGTCGAGTGTTCCCGGTCCCTTCGACCGATATGCGGCAACGGACGGCTTCACTAGCGTCGAACCCATGTTCAGACCCATGTTCGGATCCCGTCAGCCTGCGGGCGGGCCGGCCGCACCGACGCCGAACGCAGAACGCTTGCTGGCGCCGGATCTGGCGCGGGGGTTGATGCTGCTACTCATCGCCCTCGCCCACTCCCGGATGCTGCACGCGGGGGGTCTCTCGATGGCCACGCCCTCTGGCGGTGGCCCGCTCGACGTCGCCGTCCAGTGGCTGCTGACGTCCGTCGTCGACGGGCGGGCCGCTCCCTTGTTCGGGCTCCTCTTCGGGTACGGCCTCGTGCAGATGACCCGGCGCCGCTCCGGACCCGGCGGGGACTCGGCACAGGCGCGGAGACTGATACGTCGACGCGGTGCCTGGATGATCGTGTTCGGTGTAGCCCACGTCGTCCTGCTCTACAGCGGGGACGTCATCGGTGCCTACGGTGTGTTCGCCCTGATGTTCGCCGGGGCGGTGTCCTGGTCCGATCGTCGGCTGTGGACGATCGCCGCGCTCACCCTCGTGCTCGGCGCCGCGGCCTCCGCCGCACTTCAAGTAGTCGCCGGAGCCGACACGCCACTGCCTGTAGGACCCACCCTCGTGGACAGCGCGATGCTACGGGCCAGTGCGCTCCCGGTAGTGCCGATCGCCGGACTCGCCGTAATGCCTTCGTTCCTGATCGGTGTCTGGGCCGGCCGGATGCGTGTGCTGGAACAGCCCGATCGCTACAGGCCGCTCCTGCGCGGTGTGGTGCTGATCGGGTTCCCGGTGGCCGTGCTGGGGGCACAGCCGGTCGCCCTGCAGGCCGTGGGCGTGTGGACACCGGATACCCCTGAGGTCGGCGTCGTCGCCTCGGCGGTGTTCGGAGCGACCGGCGTCGCCGGTGGGCTCGCCTTCGCGGCGGCCATCGCTCTCGTCGCGGTCCACATCAACGACCGGCGCGGCCGGGTGACGAACGCGCTGGTGGCGTGCGGCCGACGGTCGATGACCTTCTACATCGCCCAGTCGCCGGTGTGGCTGGTAGCCACCGAACCATCGCTGCTCGACCTGGGCGGCGGTCTGGGCGCCGCAGCCGCCGCCGGGGTCGCCGTCGCCACGTGGGTGGTCACCGTCGTCATCGCCGACGTCCTGCGCCGCACGGGACGGCGTGGGCCGGCCGAAACCCTCTTGCGGCACCTGACCTACCGCCCTGGGCCGGGACATCCCCGACCCGCACTGCCATAGACCGATCCCGGCAGGTGTTCGCGCCACTCTGACCGCTTCGGCCGAGCAGGGCGTTGCCGTCGCCCGCCGCCCATCCGATGGGTGCACCGAAGCGAACGGGGAAGCCACCGACGCCCTCGACAGCGCATTGAACGACGACACGGCCGACAACAGGTGAGGACGAACATGGGACGAAGGCGTAGAGCAGGCCGGAGCTGGACCGTGATGGCGCTGATCGGCCTCGCCGGGCCGCTGGTCGCGGCACCGGCCGCGGCGGACGACAGGGGCGAGGAACCGCAGGCACAGGTGGAGTGGGGCGCCTGCCCCGAGGATGTGGCGGCCGAGGCGCCCCAGATCGAATGCGGTCTGGTACCGGTGCCGCTGGACTACACCGACCCCGAGGGCCCCGAGATCGAGATCATGGTGTCCCGGCTGGCCAGCCAGGACCCGGACCAAAGACGTGGCGTGCTGCTGTTCAACCCGGGCGGCCCGGGCGGATCCGGGCTGACGTTTCCGGCGGACCTGGTCTCTCGGGGCCTGCCCGCCGAGGTCTCGGACAGCTACGACCTGATCGGCATGGACACCCGCGGAATCGGGTACTCCGCTCCGGTGCGGTGCGGCATCGCCGTCGACCAGGACTACCGGGGCGCCATCCCGCCGTACGCGGTCGACGAGGCGGCGGTCGCCGAGCAGGCCGGTCACGCGGAGATGATCGCCGACCAGTGCGCGGACAACGACACCGACGGACGGTTGCGCCACGTGACGACGGCGAACACGGCCCGTGACCTTGACCGGATCCGGGAGGCGCTCGGCGAGCGGAAGGCCAGCTTCTACGGCGCCTCCTACGGCTCGGCGCTGGGCGCAGCCTACGCCTCGATGTTCCCCGAAGGCTCCGACCGGATCGTGCTCGACAGCAACATCGGTGACACCCACCTCGACCACGAGGGGATGCGCAGGTACGGCTTGGGCGTCGAAGAGACCTTCCCGGACTTCGCGCAATGGGTCGCCGAACGCCACGACGAGTACGGCCTGGGCGACTCATCGGAGGAGGTGCGCCGAACCTACTTCGAGCTCGCCGAGCGACTCGACGAGAACCCGGTGGACACGGACGAGGGCCCCATGGACGGCGGCTTCTTCCGGCTGGCCACCTTCGGGTTCCTCTACCACGATTCGACGTACCCCCGACTGGCGGAGTTGTGGCAGGAGGTGCTCGGCTCCGACACGGCGGCCGGGGAAGCGTCAGACGGGATCGCACCCACTGTGGTGTCGGCCCCCGGCGCCCAGCCGACGATGGGTGCCGAGCCGTCGCCCTTCGACAACAACTGGTCAGTGTTCCTCGCCGTGACCTGCAACGACGTGGAATGGCCCGAGGACGTCGGCACCTATCAGCGTAGCGTCGCCCAGGACCGGGAGAGGTACCCGCTGTTCGGCGCCGCCAGTGCCAACATCATGCCCTGCGCCTACTGGTCGCACGAACCGGCCGAGTCGCCGGTGGAGGTCCTTGACGAGGGGCCGAGCAATGTCCTGATCGTGCAGAACCAGCGCGACCCGGTCACGCCGCACCGGGGCGGGGAGATGCTCAACGAGAAGTTCGGGCAGCGGTCCCGGCTGGTGAGCGTCGACGGCAGCGGACACGGCGTCTACGTCAACGGCGACAACGCCTGCGCGCAAGACACGACCACGGACTTCCTGGTCGAGGGCGACCTGCCGCCCCAGGACACGCTCTGCCCGGCCTGAGTCATCCCTGATTCGTGACTCGGCAGCGACGCCCAGCAGTGGTATCGGCACCGCGCTCGCGGACCGGCGAGCGCACACGGCGCGAACGGGACTGACTACGGGCCGGCGTGTGCGGGTGGGCCGACCCCGGTCGTCCCGCCCGCCCCGGGGAGCGTGTGAACCCGCTCCTTCGAGCAGAGAACTCCGTCCTGCCGGACGCGCGTTCAGGAGGACTCGTGGTGGCCCGGATCGGACCACAATTCGGCGAGCCGGTTCGCGGTCCTCGGGTCCCTCCCGGCCGGGGCGCTCTTCGAGGGCCCCGACGTCCCTGCCTCGGGAAAGACCGAGGCGGGATGGGTCTGGCCGTCGTCGTCCACGGGTATGACCCGCCCCGGACCGCACGGGAACGGTCGGGGCGGCGTCGACCGGGGTCCGTCTCGACCGGCTTCGACCGACGCGGCCGTGAGGGGGCGAGATGAGTCAACGGGGTGAGGGCCATCGGGATCCGGCGGTCATCGAGGTGCGCGGCGCGCGCGTGCACAACCTGAAGGGCATCGACGTCGACGTCCCGCTGGGTGAGGTGGTCGCTGTCGCCGGTGTCTCCGGTTCCGGTAAGTCCTCGCTGGCCATGGGGGTGCTCTACGCGGAGGGGTCCCGGCGTTACATCGAGGCGCTGTCCACGTACACCCGCCGGCGTATGGCGCAAGCGGCCCGCGCCGACGTCGACCGGGTCAGGCACGTCCCGGCCGCGCTGGCTCTGCGGCAGCGACCCGGTGTGCCCGGCGTACGCTCGACCTTCGGCACCTCGACGGAGCTGCTCAACGTGGTCCGGCTGATGTTCTCCCGGTTGGGCCGTCACCTCTGTCCCAACGGTCACCGACAGCGGCCTTCGCTGCACGTGGCGACCGAGGAGCCGATGGTCTGCGATGTGTGCGGCGCCGAGTTCTACGCCCCCGAGGCCGAAGCTCTCGCGTTCAACTCCGAGGGGGCCTGCCCCACCTGCCAGGGCACCGGTACCGTCCGCGACGTCGATGACGCTTCGCTGATTCGGGACGAGGCGATGACCATCGACGACGGCGCGGTGATCCCCTGGCAGATGTTCGGCTTCAATGTGCAGCCGCAGATAGTCCGAGAGTTCGGGGTGCGCACCGATGTGCCGTGGCGGGAGCTGACCGAAGGGGAAAGGGACATCGTTTTCGACGGTCCCGAAGAGAAGAAGCACATCACCGTCGCCACGAAGAACGGTGTCCACGAACTGAACTTCACTTTTCGCAACGCCCGGCTGACCGTGACCGAAGAGCTCAAACGCGCACACGATGAGAAGCGGCTGTCCAGAGTGAGCCGCTTCCTGATCGAACACACCTGCCCGGACTGCCACGGCACGCGACTCTCGGTGGCCGCGCGCGCACCGCGGATCGAGGACCGGAACCTGGCCGACGTCACCGCCATGACCTTGGAGGACGTGGTCGATTGGGCGCCGGGCGTAGTCGATGTGACGCCCGATGAGATGCGCTCCATGGCCCGCGGTCTGGTCGACGCTCTGCTCACGATGGCGCGAAGGCTGCTCGAACTGGGGCTGGGCTACCTCTCCCTGGATCGTGCCGGGGCGAGTCTGTCCACCGGAGAACGTCAGCGTGTTCAATTGGCCCGTGCCGTGCGCAACGAGACCACGGGGGTCCTCTACGTGCTGGACGAGCCATCGATCGGGCTGCACCCCTCCAACGTCCGCGGGCTACAGGGCGTCATCGATGACCTGCTCACCGAGGGCAATTCGGTGGTGATGGTCGACCACGACGTGCAGGTGCTCCGCGAAGCCGGCCACCTGATCGAGATCGGGCCCGGGTCGGGGCAGGAGGGCGGATTCGTGATCGCCCAGGGGTCTCTGGCGGAGGTCGCTCGCAGCCCGGACTCACTGATCGGAGGTTTTCTCACCGGCCGCGAACGGGTCCTGACGCGCGAACGGGCCGATGCGGACCTGATGTTCGACCGTGGCACCTTGTTCATGCGCACCGAACCGGTGCACACCGTTCACGCCTTGGACGTCGAGATCCCGGTCGGGCGACTCACCGGGATCACCGGTGTCTCCGGCTCGGGCAAGACCACCCTGGTGTTGGAGAGCCTCGTCCCCTCCCTGCGGGCCGGCGGGTCCGCTTCCCGGCCCCGCCGGCCCGCACACGTGAGGGAGTTGGAGACCGGTGGGATCGAGAAGGTCAACATGGTGGACGCGACCCCGATCGGCATCAACGTCCGCTCCACCGTGTCCACTTATGTCGGCGTACTGGATGATGTGCGGCGCGCCTACGCGCGGCTGGACGCCGCTCGGGCCGATGGTCTGGGAGCGGGGGACTTCTCCTACAACACCGGCTCGCTGCGCTGCCCGCGTTGCGAAGGCACCGGGGAGATCTCCTTGGACGTGCAGTTCCTGCCTGACGTGGACATCGTCTGCCCGGCCTGCGAGGGATGCCGTTACGGCCCGGAGGCCGAGCGGTACACCCGTGTCTCCGCCGGGGGAACGGAGGAGTTGTCGCTGCCGAGGTTGCTGTCACTGACGGCGGCCGAGGCGATCGAGCACGTCGGCGACCTCAAGAAGGTACGTACCCGACTCCGGGCCCTGATCGACGTCGGCTTGGGTTACCTCACGCTCAACGAGGCCACCCCGGCTCTGTCCGGGGGCGAAGCGCAGCGGTTGAAACTGGTTTCGGAGCTCGACCGGCGGCAGGGGCGAACACTGTTCGTCTTCGACGAACCCACCGTGGGGCTGCACCCCCTGGATGTGCGCGTACTGATCGAAGTACTACAGAGGTTGGTGGACCAGGGCGGAACAGTGATCGTGATCGAACACGACCTGGACCTGATCGCCAACGCCGACCACATCATCGACATGGGTCCGGGCGGCGGGGCCGACGGCGGACGCATCGTCGCCACCGGAACCCCGGATGAGCTCGCGGACGATCCGGACAGCGTCACCGGTCGGTACCTGCGCGACCATCTGAGAGAACACTGAGGTCACCGTTGGTCCGAAGCCGGATCCACATCCGACGTCTCCACGGCGAGAGCCGGGGATCCACCTTCTGTGGGTGGAATGGCGAAAGCCCTCCTCGGACAGGGAAAGCCCTGTTCGGTAGGGCTTTTCTCATGCCCTGAGCACGGACGTCGGCCCGCAGGTCTCCAGGGCGCGACGCCAGGCACGGGTGTCCGACCAGAAGGCGTCGGAGGGCGGCTCGGGGGCGAAGAGCCACATGCGCTGGTCGGCCTCGGAGATCCGACCGTCGATCACGCGGCGCGCGGGCGAGGGCACCTCGTCCCCGAGCTGGTACCAGCCGTAGTCGAGCGGTCGCAGCAGCCTCATGAGACGTTTCTCGACACCGCGACCCGGCAGCACCTCGCAGAGGATCCAGGGACGGAAGGCGCGCAACGCCTTGATGCCCCCGGCGATGACCTCGGGTTCGGTGGTCTCGGTGTCGATCTTGACCACGGCCGGGACGGCACCGGTGCGCTCACACCAGTGGGACAGCGTGTCCACCCGCACCTCGATCCGGCCGACCGAGGGACGGAACCCCGACGCCAGCGAGTTCGAGGCGTCCGAGGTGGAGGAGAGCGTGAAGGAGGCTCTCCCGATCCGGTCGCCCAGGGCGCACTCCACCACCTCGACCGGGAGTCCGTTGGCCGTGGCCAGTTCCCGCGCGGCGGCCGCGACGCGCGGAGTGGGTTCGAAGGCGTGCACCGGGCGCGTGCCACGCGCGGCCGCGAGCAGGCCGTACACCCCCACGTTCGCGCCGATGTCGAGGACCGCGCCCGAACCGGCGTGGTCCAGGGCGGCGAGGAAACAGGCCAGGGTCTCGGGTTCGAACCCGGCGAGCCCCTCCCGTTCGAGCTTTCGCGGGGCCCAGAGCCCGCCCGGAACGGCGAAGGACAGGACCTCCGGCCCCGCGACGACATCGTCCTCGCGCAGAGGGAGCGCCAATTCGAAGCGGCGCTCTCTCACCCGCCTGGACGACTCGATCCCACCAAGCCCCCGTGGGAGTTCGCCGCGGACACTCCGCACCGTCTTCCGAAGCGCCGGGTGGCGTCGCACGAAGTCACGAATCCGGTTCACAAGCACAGGAACTCCCGAAGTCTGGGCGTATCGACCACGGGGGATGTGCACGGTGCCACGAGGCCACCGCAGCCCCCACTATGCCTCCGTGCGCCTGCCGTGGGCACTCATGACACGAGGGTTTCCCTCGGAGCTCACCGGGTCTTCGTTCTCTCGGTGCACCGACTCAGTCCGGGTCCACCAGGTCGAGGAAGACCCGACGGGCGCCCGGGGCCGGGCCGGCCGACTGACGCGAAAGGGGACCCCGGCGTATTCGCCGAGGTCCCCGCGCTCTGGTCGGCTCGACCATCGCGTTCACCGTTCAGGCCGGTCGAACTTCCCTCAGCATCGTGGCGACTCGGGCCGCGGAGGTGCCCAGGCCTGTGGGTGACCAGGCATAGGCGGGTGGAACGGAGTCACGCACGTTCTGTGGCGAACGCAGTCGGCGCTGCTCCGTCTC
This sequence comes from Nocardiopsis sp. JB363, assembly GCF_900143625.1. Classification (GTDB taxonomy): domain Bacteria; phylum Actinomycetota; class Actinomycetes; order Streptosporangiales; family Streptosporangiaceae; genus Nocardiopsis. The sequence continues at coordinate 5,481 of NZ_FRFF01000169.1, read as the reverse complement.
GGTGTAGCGGACGCACTTGCGGTGCCACTCCAGGATCCCCGACATCCATTCCTTCATGTCGTCGGCGTCGCGGGTGAGCACACGGCGAGTGTGCTCGTCCAGGTCAAAGTCCTCGAACAGCTTGGGCAGGTCGTTGGCGAGGAGGTGCTCGAACTGCTCCATGCGCGCCCGCATCAGGTCGGCCACGACCCTGCTCGCCTGATGACGGTCCAGGTCCAGGAAGTTCTCCACCACCAGGACCAGGTTGTGCACCTCCCCCTCGAACTCGACCTCCTTCTGGTAGGAGAACAGGTCGTTGGTGAAGCACGCGTAGTCCTGAGCCGAGGTCTCCAACTCACGCATGGTCCGGGTCTGGAAGAGATCTTCGGGTACCTCCGAGAAGTGCGCCAGTTTCGCCAGGCTCCTCGTCATGTCCGACCCGAAGGTCCGGCGGCGCATCTCCAGGTAGTCGATCGGATCCGGCACACGGTGGGCCGCCTGGTTGTCCAGCTCCCACAACCAGCTGGACGTCATGTCCTCCACCGCCTTGCGGAAGAAGGCCCGGGCGGAAGCGCTCATGGGACCGGCGGTGCGACGCCACAGATCGGCCAGACCGCGTTCCATCGGTCCGGTCGGCTCCGGGGTCGCACCGAGATCCAGCGGCATGAACTCCGAGAAGCGTTCGTTGCAGGCCCTGGCCGCCGCGAGATCGCGGGTAACGCCGAACACCACGGGGAAGTAGTCGTCACCGTAGGTGCCCCACGCCAGCCAGTCCGAGGTCAAACAGAGCTGGGGAAAGGTCCCGTCGGCGTGGATCATGGCAGCGCAGTGGGCCAGGTCCAGGCCGATGAACTGACGTTCGTCCCACACCCCACCGACCTCGACTCCTGGAACGGAGTCGAAGAAGCCCATGCTCCGGGCCCAGCCCACCGCGTAGCTTCGGGCGTCATCGATGTACCGGTTGGTGCGGATCGGGAACGGCATGTGGAGGTCCGGCACCTCCAGCGGCCCCACCCGCTGGAACACCGGTGGCGCGTGCTTGCGAACACGACGCCGTACCCCCGGCAACACCGGGCGGGCGGCGGAGGTACCCAACCCGGTGGGACCGCCGGGGACCCCGGTCGAGCGAGCGCTCACGGCTTCGTTCATGTACCGGTTGGAGCGTGCGTGCCACTCGTGTCCGCCCGCCTGCCAGTCCTGGAGTCCCTTGACGTAGTGGGCCACGCCGATCTGCGCGTGCGGGGGCACGGCGTGTCGGGTGAGCAGTTCCGGTATCTCGCCCAACGCCGTGTCCTCGAACTGCACCAGCCGTGAGGTCAGCAGATCGTTGACCACCTCGGCGGATTCCTGCGTGGAGTAGCCGAAGAAGCGCTCGAAGACGAGCACGGCGTTGGAGTTCTCTCCCTCCTCCTGGACCTCACGTTGGTAGGAGAAGAGGTCGTTGCGCAGATGCACCGCGTCGGAGAACGTGTCGGACAGGACCCTCAGGGGGCGGCTCTCGGCGATGCCCTCGGGGAGCTCCACACCCACGGCGACCTCGACGAGGTTGGCCGACCACGGCGCCCCGCCGACCCTTCGCCTCATCTGGATGTACTCGATCGGGTTGGCGATCCGGTCGCGGTCGATGTTGTCCAGCTCCCACATGGACTCGACCATCAGGTTGTGGGTGCTGGTGACGAATCGGCGGCGCCAGTCGTCCGACATCGATGGGATCGTGCGAAGCCACAGATCCGCCAGGCCCGCCTCGGCGGGGTTCGTCGGGTCGCCCGGGGGCGACCCGTCCTCGGTCATGAACGTCTCAAGGCGGTCGAGGAAGGACTGTGCCCCCGTGAAATCACGCGAGTACTTGAACCATTCGAGGAAATAGTCGTCGAAGAAGAAGACCCAGACGTACCAGTCGGTGATCAGATCCAGAGTGGGACCATCACAGTCCGGATGGGTATAGGCGCACATCAGCGCGTAGTCCATTCCGGCCAGGGCGGGCTCGTCCCAGACGAGGCCACCACCGGGTGCGGCCGAGTCGAGCATGCCCATGTTCCGAGCCCAGGCCATGCTGTGCGCGCGGGCTCGCTCCAGGTGGGGGTTGATCCTCGCCGGATGCGGCAGGTAGAAGTCGGGCAGATCGAACGCTTGCATCAGGACGCCTGTTCTCGTCGGCCGATCGGGGTCGTTGGTACGGCGGTTCGGACCGCCGTGGTCAGGAGGATCGGACGGGGAGTGGAAGAGTGAAACTCACCGTCTCGCGGGTGGTCTCGTGTTCGGAGACGCTCACCGGCCCCAGACCCGCCAACACGGTGATGACGTTCTCGACCAGGTGGTGTGGTGCCGAGGCACCCGCGGAGAGTCCCACGGTCGCCACCCCGGCGAGCCATTCGGGGCGGATGTCGTGGGCGTCGTCGATGAGGTGGGCCGGTGTTCCACAGCGTTCGGCCCGCTCCACCAACCTCAGGGAGTTGGAGGAGTTCGACGATCCGACGACGAGGACGAGGTCGGTCTCCGCCGCGATCGCCCTCAGCGCGTCCTGCCGGTTCGTGGTGGCGTAGCAGATGTCGTCGGAACCCGGTCCTCGCAACGAGGGGAAACGGGCACGGAGAGCATCGATCACCTCCTCGGTCTCGTCCACGGCCAAGGTGGTCTGGGTGAGGTAGGAGACCCGTTCGGGGTCCTCGACCCACAGGTGCGCGACTTCCTCGGGTGTCTCGACCAGCACCATCCGGCCCGGGGCCTCGCCCATGGTCCCCTCGACCTCCTCGTGTCCCGCGTGGCCGACCAGCACGATGGTGTCACCGCGCTCGGCGAACCGGCGGGCCTCCACGTGCACCTTGCCGACCAGGGGGCAGGTCGCGTCGATCACGTCCAGCCTTCGGTGATCCGCCTCGAAGCGGACCGCCGGGGAGACCCCGTGCGCGGAGAACACCACGGTGGCCCCGTCGGGGACGGCGTCGAGTTCGTCCACGAACACCACGCCCCGTTCCTCTAGTTCGGCCACCACGTGCCGGTTGTGCACGATCTGTTTGCGCACGTGGATCGGCCCGCCCCGCTGTTCCAGCGCCCGTTCCACGATCTCGACGGCGCGTTCGACACCGGCGCAGAACGACCGCGGAGCCGCGAGCAGAACGGAACGGGGTCCGGAGACCGCCGCCCAGGCCGCCACCACCTCGCGGGCGACCACGGACCCGTGGTGGTCGCCGGCGATCACGCCGATGCCCACCCCTTCTCCCGTGGTCTCCCAACACACGATCGGCGCACCCCCCGCCCCCTCCACCGCGGATCCGATGTGGAGCGGACCGCGTCTGGTCCGTACGCCACGTCGCCGCACCTCTCCTTCGATGAGGTCGGCGGCGGGACAGGGGATGCTCGGCCGGCCCTCGCGCAGCAGTACATCGGCCACCAGCACGGTGTCCGGCTCACATGGTCCGGAACCGTCCACCGTGCTCATGGAGTGTGTTCGCGTACTGGACATCCCTGGGTCTCCTCGGCACTCGGTCGATCAATGGTCACGATGGATGGCGAATCGGGCCAGGGCGCCGAGTTCCTCGGTAGGCCGCCCGACCAGGTCCGCGCCGTGGAGTTCGCTCAGGGCGCGGAGCAACAGGGTGTCGGCCTGGCCTCGGCTCCATTCACGCCCGCCCGCCGCGTCGACCAGTTCCGCGGCACGGACGAGTTCGGTGTCGGAGAGATTGCGTTCACGGAGGTAGAGGGTCGCCAACTCCCGTCCCGCCGGGGTGTCGGAGCGCAGAGCGGCCACCACGGGCAGGGACTTCTTACGGCTGCGCAGATCCGAATGGATCGACTTTCCGGTGGCCCCGGGACTCCCCCAGATCCCGAGGAGGTCGTCGACGTGTTGGAACGCCGTCCCGAAGAAGACACCGAATCGGCGCATCGATTCCACGCGGGCGCGGTCACCGCCGAACGCGGCACCGAGTGCACAGGCGCACCCGAGCAGCGCCCCGGTCTTGCCCTCGACCATGCGGACGCACTCCGCCAGGTCGACGTCGGGGCGGGTCTCGAAGTCGAGGTCCGCCGCCTGTCCGTTGATCAGCTCCAGTACCGCAGTGCTGAGCATCCGGGTGCCGTCCTGTGCCGCTTCGTGGCCGCTGGCGGCGAGCACGTCCATGGCCAGGGTGAGCAGGGCGTCACCGGCGAGGATCGTCGGGTTGGCGCCGAACACGGTCCAGGCGGTGGGGCGGTGTCGGCGCGAGACGTCGCCGTCCATGATGTCGTCGTGCAGGAGGGAGAAGTTGTGCACCAACTCCACGGCCACCGCGGCCGATACCCCCGCCTCGGGTGTTCCGCCCACGGCCTCCGCGGCCAGCAGGGACAACGTGGGCCGAATGGCCTTGCCGGAGTCCGCGTCACCCTGGACACCGTTCTCGTCGCACCAACCGAAGTGGTAGTCGGCGATGCGTCGTACGGCGGTCGGGAGGGTGTCGACGGCGGCGCGGAGGGCGGGGGTGACCAGATCACGGCCTCGCGCCAGGATCACGCTCGGCGGGTTGCCCTCCGTGGTCTCTTCGATGATGGCCATGGACATACTCCTCATCGCGTGATGTCGACGTTCTCGAGAATCCCCAGTGCGTCGGGCACCAGGACGGCCGCGGAGTAGTAGGTGCTGACGAGATAGGAGGTGACCGCCTGGTCGTCGACGCCCATGAACCGCACGTTCAGCCCGGGCTCGTACTCGTCGGGGATCCCTGTCTGGTGCAGGCCGACCACGCCCTGGGACTTCTCACCGGTGCGCATGGCCAGGATGGACGTGGTGTGGGAGTCGGAGACGGGGATCTTGTCGCAGGGCAGGAGTGGCACACCGCGCCAGGTCATCATCTGGTGGCCCTCGACCTCGATGGACTCCGGGTAGAGGCCGCGGCGGTCGCACTCTCGTCCGAACGCGGCGATGGCCCGCGGATGGGCCAGGAGGAACCGCGTCCTACGCCGACGTGAGAGTAGTTCGTCGAGGTCGTCGGGGGTGGGCGGGCCGGTCCGGGTATGGATGCGCTGTTTCAGGGCCGCGTTGTGCAACAGTCCGAAATCGCGGTTGTTGAGCATCTCGTACTCCTGACGCTCACGCAGCGCCTCGATGGTCAACCGGAGCTGCTGCTCCACCTGGTTCATCGGCTCGTTGTACAGATCCGCCACACGCGTGTGCACACGCAACACCGTCTGCGCCACACTCAACTCGTACTCACGCGGCGCACGCTCATAGTCCACGAACGTCCCCGGCAACATCGGCTCACCCAGATGCCCCGACGACAACGCGATGTCGGCCTCACCACTACGGTTACGAGGACCCCGGTCGCGGAGGTGGTCCCGAAGGTGCGCGCGGAGCGAGTTCGAGGCACGGCTCACGCGTTCGGCCGCCTCCCTCGGCAGGAGCATGACGATGCAGGGGGTGTTGGCCCTGACGCTGAAGTCCCAAAGGTGCGGATCCGCGTCGGGGTTCGGATCCGCGGTGAGGACCTCGTCGCCGAAGAACTCACCATCGGCCAACACATCCAAGACGAC
>NZ_FRFF01000130.1 GCF_900143625.1 Nocardiopsis sp. JB363 | reverse complement strand
CCTGCTGGGCGGCGCGTCGGTACCAGTGCTCGGCCTCGTCGGTCTCACCACGCCTTTCTAGAAGGTGTCCGAGGTTGAACATGGCGAGGGAGTTGCCCTCTTGGGCGACACGGAGCCAGGTGCTTTCGGCGATGTCGGCCCGGTCTGCGTGGTAGGCCGTGAGACCGACGTCGAGGCGGTCCTGGTCGGTGGCCGCCTCCAGAGCGCTCTGCCACACCGCTTCGGGCAGGGGGCGGGGCAGGGTGAGGTAGTCAAAGGCCCGCCACCGGAGGCCGTCGTGGTCGGCAGGCACCAGTAAACCGGCCAGACCGCTCCGGGGTTGCGTCGCCCACTCCCAGGCCCGGTCGGTCTCCTCAGGCAGGGGAGGTGGGTCGGGCAGGTAGGCGCTGTGGGCGGTGTGGAGCTGTTCGCGGGTCAAAGAGCTGGACACTCCGGCTTGGGCCAGGCCCACGGCTGCGGCCACCAGTGCATACCCACGAGGGTGGCCGCTGTCGGGGCCATCGCGCCAGGCCTGTTGCAGCAGGGGGCCGGCTGCCAGCTGCTCGGCCACACCGAAGCGTTCATCGGCCGCAGCCTGGACCAGGCGCTCGTTTGCGCTGGCACGGGCGCGTTCGCGCTCGGGCAGGCTCCAGCGGCGGTTGACGACGACCGGTGAGGTCTTGAGTACCGCATACCCCGCCTTCTCCGAGCCAGGGGCAGGGTCGGTGGCGCTCGGGCGCAGGGAATCAAGCCGCTCCCGCCGGATGGTGGCGGCCACCAACGCGCCGGTCCGGCCCAGTTCAGCGACCAGGGCCGGGGTCAGCCCCGAGGAGCTCAGGTGGCGGTCCAGATCGTCCAACCACACCACCCACCCCTGTGGGTTGCGCTTGGTTCTCTCCTGGAGCCAGGCGGGAAGGGAGCGCAGGTCGGTGTCCTCGGGCGGGGCCACCAGCATCCGGTCGGGCAGGGTGCGGGCCAGCGCGGCGGCCAGGGTGCGGGTCTTGCCCGCGGTGGAGGCGCCGGCCACCAACACCAGACCCCCACGCGGTGAGGCCGCAGCCGCTTGCAGACGCCGGTCGAGCTCGGTGTCCACATCCCGCGCCATATAGGGCGGTAGGCCTGCGCCGTCAGGGCCGGGAAGGGCTTCGTGCACGCCCAGGTCACGGGCATCGGCCTGGTGAACGGGCAGAGCCACCTCGACCCAGCCCGGCACCGGCGCCCCCGCCTGTGCGGGTGGGGTGTTCACGGTGACCGGTCCGTGGATGGCGCCGGCCTGGATGGAGACCCCGTGGTTGTCGCCCATGCGGTTGTCGACCTGCTCACCCGCCGGCGCCGGTGCGGGCGTCTGCGCCAGAGAGGTGGAGGCGCGTTTTGAGGGTGTCCAGGCCAGGGCCATGGCTACGGCGGCCAGGACGAAGGAGCTGGTGCCTGCGGCCCAGGAGAGCTCCTGGAGCCCGGGCAGGAACAAGGAAGCCACCCACACCACCAGCAGAGCCGTCCCGCCGACAGCGAGGAGTCGCACCCATGTTCGTCGCATACGCCGAGTCTGCCGCCTACGCGGCGGTTTCGGCTAGGTTCGCGACGATCTGTGGGTGGAGGAACATCCGAACGGAAACCCGCGCGGCGATCCAGCGGTGGTGGGCGGGGTGGGGCGGTCGATCTCCTGGAACCCTGTGTTCGTCAGAGTCCCGCTCATCCGCGGGTCTGGAACCGGTCGGGGTCCACGGGGCGCTCGGCACGAGGCAGGTTGGACACCACCAAACGGTAGGACTCGGCCACCAGCTCCTGGACGAGGGAGGTGTTGATCGAGCCGCCCGGGGCCAGGGTGATCCAGTGCTTCTTGTTCATGTGGTATCCGGGGCTGATGTCGTCGTGGTCTTGGCGCAGGGCCTTGGACTCCTCGGGGTCGGACTTGATGATCACCACCGGTCGGCCCGGGACTTCGGTCATGAGCATGAACACCTTGCCCCGGACCTTGAAGACCTCGTAGCCCGGACCGAAGAACTCACCCGACACCGTGTCGGGCAGCTCGCGAGCATGCTGTTCGGCTCTCTCCTGCAAGGTCGCACCGTCCACGGTCGCCCTCCTTGACCTGGTCGTCTCCGAGCTCGGACCGGACCTGCGCCCGGACGCCGCCGCGCGTGGCCCCTCAGGGCTTCCTACCCTGGTCGACCTGCGGGTTCACCCTGTTTCCGGGGGGTGGACCATCGCGGACTCCTCCCCCTTCTCCATCCCCACCGGGGTGCGTTTGACCAGTTACGCGGGGCAGGCCACCGACCTTCCCACCGAGGTGTTCGCCTCACAGCCGGCCGCCATCGAAGACGGCTCGCTCCCCGTCATCCTCGCCGGGACCTATCACGGCCTCGAACAGGTCGGACAGGCACAACAGGGCCTGGAAACCGGCGTGCGCCCCGGTAAACACGTCGTGGTCCTGGACTAGGGCCCGCTCTGGCCCCCAGGGAGGAGCAGGGCCACCCGGCATGGGCCGCGAAGGAGGGCCCACCGGCCGGTGACCGACCCAGAGCGGTCGAACCGTGACGAGTGTGCGGGGCAGATCGGTGTCACCGGCATCGGAACGCTGGATGGCGGTGGATCCGCCCGGGGCGAGGCGCTCAGGCGATCGGCTGTTGGAGTGCTGCTCAAAGCCCCGTGTCGGGTTCGGTGAGGTGCTCGACCATGAGGCGGCGGGGGCCGGGGCCGGCGGCGGCGAGTTCGTCGTCGGGGTTGGAGAGGGTGCACGAGCTCAGGGACAGGCAGCCGCAGCCGATGCATCCGGTCAGGTCGTCGCGCAGGCGGATGAGTTGGGCGATGCGGGTGTCGAGTTCGTCGCGCCATTGGGCGGAGACCGAGGCCCAGTCGTCGCGGGTGGGGGTGCGGTTCTCGGGGAGCCGTTCGAGGGCCTGGCGGATGCGGGCCAGGGGTAGTCCCACGCGTTGGGAGATGCGGATGAAGGCGACGCGGCGCAGGGTGTCTCGGTGGTAGCGGCGTTGGTTGCCCGCGGTGCGGCGGCTGTGGATGAGGCCCTGGCGTTCGTAGAAGTGCAGGGCGGAGACGGCCACTCCGGCGCGTTGGGAGACCTGGCCGACGGTGAGTTCCTTGGTTGGGCGTGCCACGGTGCTCAGTGTAGGGGTCGTGTGCTTTGGAGGGCGTACAGGCGTGCGTAGGCGCCGCCGCGGAGGAGGAGTTGGCGGTGGGTGCCGGTTTCGGTGACGCGGTCGTGGTGGAAGAGCAGGATGCGGTCGGCGGTGCGGGCCAGGGTGGGGTGGTCGGTGAGGGTGAGGT
>NZ_FRFF01000128.1 GCF_900143625.1 Nocardiopsis sp. JB363 | reverse complement strand
CCTCTCTTTTCGTCGGCAGCGTCTGATGTGTTTTTGAGACAGTGTTCGATCAGGGTGGGGGTGCCCACCTGGGCGGTGTGGGTCAGGGGTAGGAGTTCGGCCTCTTTGGCCAGGTCACAGGCGTGTTCGGGGGTGCGGGCCACACGTAGGACCAGGTCGGATCCCAGGGCCAGCACGTGGTTGGCCTCCCCCGCCGGTAGCGGTCGAACCCGTTGGGGGGAGATGCGGTGGCGGGCGGCCACCGCGCGGGCGAGTTCGCTCACCTGGAAGGGAAGGGTCACCGGGTGGGGTCTTCGTCCAGGGTGCGGTACATGATGCGCAGTCCCACGTGGCCGTGGGCGGGGTGGCGAAATCCGCGCTCCAGGGTGCCCACCACGGCGAAACCCAACGACTCGTACAGACCGATGGCGCGGGTGTTGGTCGCCACCACGGCGTTGAACTGCATCGCGGTGTACCCGGCCTGGCGTGCCCAGCCCAGGGAGTACTCGCACAGGGCGCGTCCCACACCGCGGCCGTTGTGGGCGGGGTCGACCATGTAGCTGGCGCTGGCGATGTGGTCGGCGTTGCCCATGTGGTTGCGGTTCATCTTCGCGGTGCCCACCACCGTGCCGTGCTCGTCCAGGGCGACCACGGTGCGGTCGGGCTTGGACAACAACCACCCTTGGCGGGCCTGGTCTTGGTCCATGTCGGTGGGGTAGGTGAAGGTCTCACCCGCCACGACGATGGGGTGGAAGAAGGCCCAAATGGTCGGCCAGTCCGCGTCGGTGGCCTCTCTGATCAGCATGAGGAAGAGCATGCCGGTTCGGGCCCGGTATCGCCACGGGTTTTTCGGCGGGGCAGGGCCGTTCCAACGCTCGGAGTGGGCTCGCTCCTTGTGGAGCACGAAGAACAGGAAGTTCGGGAACGAGGTGCCTCCCTCCGACTCGGCGGAGATGAGCTCCTTGGGGGTGGTCGGTGTGGTCAGTAGGTGCTCAACGCGTCGGCCATCCACAACAGGTGCCTGGGCTCATCGTCGATCTGGTCCTGGTCTTGGCTGCCGTTGATCCGCTCCACCAGGTCCCGGTATTGCGTCATGGCGTCATGGTGTGCGTCTTCGTCGGCGGGGGTTTGTTCCTCTTGGTCTTGGCGGATCAGTTCGGAGAGTTGTCGGTAGCCTTCGGCCATCCGATCGCGGTCCTGCGGGGTCGTGTGCTGGCCGAGGTGCTCGTCGAGTATTTCCAAGAGCCGGATGATGACCTGTTGCACCTGCGCGGATCGAGGGTCCTTGCCGGCGTGGTACAGCTCCAGGATCTCCTTGAAGATGGGTGGGCCGACGTCGTACATGAGTGCCTGCACCGGGGCGGCGGCCATTTTGCGTCCCGCGTGGTCCAGGCCGTAGTCCAGGTGCAGGCCGGTGCGGACCTCCTCGCGGAACAGCGGGTTGCCCACCAGGTCGCCCAGTTCGATCCAGGCCTGTAGTTGGTCCAGGGTGGGTTCGTCGGGCAGCTTGGGGCGTAGTTCGCGGAGCCGATCGACGAACCCCTCGGGCACGTCCAAGCGATAGGCGATCTCGTTCCAGAAGTCGTCGATGGTCTGTTCGCGTTCCTCGTCGGTCATGGTGACGAGCCGGTGCATCAGGTCGGCGCGGGCGGTGGTGCCGCCTTGCTCGATGAGGGTGTTCAGTACGGCGCGGCGGGCCCGAAAGGTGCGTTCCTGGTTCTCGACGATGGCCAGGTGGGTGGTGAGTAGGTCGTTCAGGGTGGTTTCGCCTCCCAGGAGGCGGCGGATCTGTTGTAGGTCGGTGTCCAGGTCGCGCAGGGTGCGCACCAGTTCCAGGCGGGCGATGGCCTCGATGGTGTACAGGCGGTGGCCCGCGCTGTTGTGACCGGTGGGGGTGACCAGGCCTTGGTTGGAGTAGTAACGCACGGCGCTGACGCTGAGTCCGCTGCGGCGGGCGGCGTCCGCGATGGGGTGCAGCTCGGTGTCGTTCATGGGGACCACTGTGTCGGTTGAAGCCGCTTCAGGCGCAACCTCTTGGTCCGGGATGGGCGGGGTCGGTGCGCCGAGGAGGTGTTCGCGGCCCTGGCCTTTGCCCGAAGGAAGGCCAGGGCCGCTCACCTATGCGGGAGAGGGCCGGTTCAGTGGGCTTCCAGGACGAAGAAGAGGAAGCTCAGGAACGAGGTCCTGCCCTGCATGTGCGGTGGGAGGAGTTCCTTGGGGGTGTGGGGGGAGAAGGGTGGTTCACTGATGCGGGTGAGGCGGAAACCGGCCTGGGTGAAGGCGTCGGTCATCGCGTGCAAGGGCCGGTGCCAGTAGGTGAGGGTGGCGGTCTGCCCGTTGAAGGTGTGGGTATCCGAGCGCTGGGTGATGGCGAAGTAGTCGGCTTTGGGGTCGATCATCTTGTGGATGATGGGATGGTTCACCGACGTGATGAGGCGACCGCCGGGCTTGAGTACTCGGTGTAGTTCGGTCAGTGCCCCGTTCCAGTCTTTGAGGTAGTGCAGGACCAGGGAGCAGACCACGTCGTCGAAGGACTCATCGGCGAAGGGAAGTGGCTCGCCCAGGTCCATCACGTGCAGTTCGGTGTCCTGTCCCAGTCGGTGCCGGGCCAGTTCGACCATCTTGGCGCTGGCGTCGAAGCCGGCCACGGTGGCGCCCTTTTCGCGTAGCGCCGCGGACAGTGGCCCGGAGCCGCAGCCGGCGTCCAGGATTCGTCGACCGTGTACGTGTCCGGCGAGGTCGATCATGGCGGGGCGTTCGTAGTAACCGTTGGTGAGGTTGCTGTCGTTGTCGGTGGAGTAGGCGTCGGCGAAGTCGTCGTAGTCGGTCAACTGTTGCGCTCTCGAATTCGTGGGGGGCTGCACAGGGTTGTGTGGCGCCGGGTCGGGTCGCCCGGTAGCCGAGGCCGGCTCTTGGGTGGTGAGACCGGTCCACGTGTGTGGATCCTCGACTTCGCCTTCCGGTTCGCCCTGGCCGCTCTGGAAGGCGCACCGAACGCCGAGCCCGGTTGGGGCAGGGCTCTGGTGCCGCGTCAACCGGGGTTCCCCGTCGCGGTACTAGGAGGTGGGTGTGCAGACGCTGAGGGCGTCGGCCATCCACCCGGGGAGCTGGGGCTCATCGTCGATTTCGATCTCGGGTTCGTCGCCGTTGATCAGGCCCACCAGGGCCTGGTATCGGCCGTGGGTGTTGTCGTGGACCGGGTCTTGGGCGGCGGCGTCCTCCTCCTTGATCTGACGCAGAATATCGGGGAGTCGTCGGTATCCTTCGGCCATCCGGTTGCGCAGCTCGGGGGTCGGCGGCCGGCCGGTGTGGTCGGCGACCACCTCCAGGAACCGGGTGATGGCCTCCTGCGCAGATGGGGAACGAGGGTCTTGCCCGGCGTGGTAGGCGGACAGGATCTCCTGGGTGAAAGGCGGGCCGCTCTCGTGGATGAGTTCCTGGGTCGGCGCCTGGGCCATTTTGCGCCCCACGTCGTCAGCGCCGTAGGTCTGGTGCAGGTAGGTGCGCACCTCCTCGCGGAACAGCGGGTCGCCCACCAGGTCACCCAGTTCGATCCAGGCCTGTAGCTGCTCCGCGGTGGGTTCCTCGGGCAGTCTCGGGCGTAGTTTCCGGAGCCGGTCGACGAACCCCTCGGGCACGTCCAGGTCGCGCGCGATCTCGTTCCAGAAGTCGTCGATGGCCTGCTCGCGTTCCTCGTCGGTCATGGTGACGAGCCGGTGCATCAGGTCGGCGCGGGCGGTCGTTCCCCCTTGCTTGATGAGGGTGCCCAGTACGGCTCGCCTGGCTCGGAAGGCGCGTTCCTGGTTCTCGACGATGGCCAGGTGGGTGGTGAGCAGCTGGTGCAGTGTGGTCTCGCCTTCCAAGAGGCGGCGGATCTGGGCCAGGTCGGTGTCCACATCGCGCAGGGTGCGCACCAGTTCCAGGCGGGCGATGGCCTCGATGGTGTACAGGCGATGGCCGGCGCTGTTCTGGGCGGCGGGTGCGACGAGTCCTTCGTTGGCGTAGAAACGCACGGCGCTGACGCTGAGCCCGCTGCGGCGGGCGGCGTCTGCGATGGGGTGCAGCTCGGTGTCGTTCATAGGGCTCACTGTGGCGGTTGAAGCCGCTTGAGGCGCAACCCGATCGCTTCCCCGGGTTGGTGTGACGCGCCGTAGGGGGTGGGGGTCTTTTCTTGGTTCGGCCCGGGTCCTGGCCCCTTCGACCTGAGCGGGGGCTTTCCCGTCCTTCTCGCCCTGTGGCCGGGGCCGTCGGCGTCCTCTCACCGTCTGTACAGCTGCTGCTGTATCCGGCGTGTTTTCGCTGCTCTGGATCTTGCGCTGAATAACGTTGGCGGGCCTTTGTGGGGTGGTCGTTGGGCGCTGAGGACCCCTGAGGCCCTGACTTCCTAGAACATTGACTTATCGGAGGTCAGGATTCGGGGGTTCTCGGGGATTCGTTTCGTCACCATAAAGGCATAACGTTATTGAGTAACGTTACAAACCAAACGTTTCTATGCGGGGGTCGCGCCCCTGGCCTGGACGGGCCAGAACCCCACCCCGGGTGGGGTGGACCTGCGGGGTGGGGCGGGGCGCCCTCTTGGAACCGGGCCGGGGCCGCGTCCTCGCCCAGGAACCGACAAGGAGTTCCAGGCGCCGGTGTCGAGCGAGCCATTGCTCTTGGTGAAGTGCGGCTCTTCCACCGGCCCCCGGGTCGAGCGCACGCATCACGGGCTACTTCTCGGCTCGCCCTACCCTCGAAAGGACCGGTCTGGATAGGGTCGCTCCGCCCATGTGGTCACCGCCCCCTTGCTTTCGCTACATCGAGGAGCCGTCGATGCACCGCTTCGATTCCCCCTACTCCGCGCGTGTGGCCGCCCACGGGACCGTGGCCGCTCGCCTGTCCTCGCTGAGCGAGCGAAGACTCTCTGACATCCTCTCCTGGGCCACCGCGGCGGGATCCGGCATCGGCGGCAGGTCCGCGGAAGTGGACATCGACGGCACGCGCGTCTTCGCCAAGAGGGTGCCGTTGACCGACCTGGAGGTCCGACCCGAGAACGTCCGATCCACGGCCAACCTCTTCGACCTGCCGACGTTCTACCAGTACGGAGCGGGCTCGGCCGGGTTCGGTGCCTGGCGGGAACTGGCGGCCCACACCATGACCGGAAACTGGGTCCTGGAAGGGCAACACGAGGGCTTCCCCCTGATGTACCACTGGCGTGTCCTGCCCGATTCCCCTCCCGAGGGCTTCGTGGACGAATTCGGTGGCATCGACGGCGCGGTCGCCCACTGGGAGGGATCACCGGCCGTGCGCGAGCGGCTGGAGGCCATCGGCCGCTCCTCCCGCAGCCTAGTGCTCTTCCTGGAGCACGTGCCGCGAACACTCGGTGCGTGGCTGAGCGAGCAGCAGGAGAATACGGCGGTCGGCGCGGGCTCTCCCTACCCGTGGGTGGAGCAGGCCTTGGCGCGGGGGACGGCGTTCATGAGCTCTCGCGGGCTCGTGCACTTCGACGCCCATTTCGACAACCTGCTGACCGATGGCCGATCGATCTACTTCGCGGACTTCGGCTTGGCCCTGAGCTCAGGTTTTGCGCTCTCGGCGGCCGAGGAGCGCTTCCTTGGGGACCATCTCGCCTACGACCGCCACTACACCGCGGACCATCTGCTCCACCACCTCATCGACCGCCTTCGAGGCGATACGGCAAGAGAGGTGTTCCTGCGGGAGTGGAGCGCGGGGCGAAGGCCCGGCGGTGTCGCGCCGGAGATCGCGGCGATCATCGAACGGCATGCCCGGACCGCTCTGGTCCTGGACGGCTTCCACCGCCGGCTGCTCACCAAGAGCAAACGGACACCCTTTCCGACCGCCGAACTCGACCGCGCCGCGGCCACCGAGGCGGCACACGGTTGAGGAACGCGGTGACCCCACGGCGCAGCCGTGCACGAGCACCGCGGGATCGGCGGTGAGCCGGACTCCTTCGACGCCGGACCCCTGATCGGTTCAGGCCCGCCGTACTGGTCGCCGGTTGGCGCCCCCCGCGCGGCACACCTTGGCGCAGTAGGTGCGCGCGGGCGATCGCTTCGGGTGGGGCTCGCGTGGTCGCCGGTGCCAGGGGGCCTTGGCGGTCCGTTGACGAGGGGCGGATGAGTATGGCCGGCCCCGGGGTGGGTCGAAGGTCGGGGAAAGTGGGCCTGTGGATAACCCGATCGGGGATGTCGCGGCAGCGCATACTGCCCTTATGCGCCACCACCAGGCCTTCGTGGCCCCTCTCCTGGCCCCCGCCCCCGGCGATCTGCACCTGCTCACCTTGGGAATCCGTCCACGTCGGCGCACCGTACTGCGGCGCCTGAGCACACACGTGGTGATCGAGGACCCTGAGGTGATCACCGAACTTCGACGGGCCCTGGCCGGACATGAACGCGTGGGGGTGCTGCTGCGCACCTTCACCTCCACCACCTGCCACGTCAGGCCCGATGGGCGCCCCGTTCCCCGCAAGCACCTGTGCGGTTGGTGGGTGCGCACCGGCCGCTTCCATCCCCTGGACCGGGCCGAGCTGGTGCGGTCGGTGTGCGTGGACACACGTACCGACCGGTTGCTGCCACCCGAACAGGGCGTGGAGTACGCCGCCGCCTGGCCCGTGCACCCACCCTCCCCCATCGAGGAAGGCTCTTCCCGACGGTGAGCGGGGTGTGCACCGGAAGGGCTTTGTTCCCTGCCGCCCCTTCCCGGGCTCGACCGGGGAAGGGCGAGGAGGAGGGCGTATCCGATGCCTCCGCTTCCTCAAGGGGAGGCGGAGCCGGGGCGCTACTGGGCCTGGTTGAAGCGGAGCATGTTGCCGGCCGGGTCGCGAAAGGCGCAGTCGCGTACCCCGTAGGGCTGGTCCATGGGTTCTTGCAGGACCTCCCCGCCGGCGGAGCTGATGCGTTCGAAGGTGGCGTCGACGTCGTCGGTGGTGAAGATGACGCCGCGCAGCAGCCCTTTGGCCAGGAGCTCGGCCATGGCGAGTCGGTCCTGTTGGGAGGCGCCCGGGTCGGCCAGGGGTGGTTCGAGCACGATGCTGGTGTCGGGTTGGTCGGGGGCGCCGACGGTGACCCAGCGCATCCCTTCGAAGGAGACGTCGTTGCGGACCTGGAGTCCCAGGGTGTCGCGGTAGAAGGTCAGGGCCTTGTCGTGGTCGTCGACGGCGATGAAGCAGGTGGAGAGTGTGATGTTCATGGGATCGAGCCTAGGAGTCGGGGTCGGTTCGGACTTCTCTTTTCCTGATCGGTCGTGTGCCGGTTTTGGCCAGGCAGGCGGGGATGGGTGCGCCGTGGTCGTGGTTCTGAGCGCGGTAGGTGCTGGGGCTGAGGCCGACCAGTTCGGTGAAGCGGGTGCTGAAGGTGCCCAGGGAGGTGCAGCCCACGGTGAAGCACACGTCGGTGACCGAGAGGTCGCCGCGGCGTAGGAGTGCTTTGGCGCGTTCGATGCGGCGGGTCATCAGGTGGCTGTAGGGGGTTTCTCCGTAGGCGGTACGAAAGCTGCGGGAGAAGTGTCCGGGGGACATGAGGGCTTCGCGGGCCAGGGCGGGCACGTCCAAGGGCTGGGCGTAGTCGCGGTCCATGCGGTCGCGGGCGCGGCGTAGTCGTACCAGGTCGTCCAGGTCGGGGCGTTTCACCAGGTCAGTGTCGCACGGGGGTGCGACATCGCCGGGTGAGGAAGGGTCGGGATCGAAGAAGCGGGGCTCGGGGTGTTGGCGTCCGGGTGCGGATGGGCCGGGTCCTTGGCGTGAGCGGGTGGGCCGGGGATCGGCCCACCCGCTCGATGGTCAGGGTCGGATGATGACTTTGAGGGCCTGGCGGGAATCCATGAGCCGGTAGGCCTGGGCGATGTCATCGAGGCCGAATTCACGGTCGAACACCCGCCCTGGCTGGATCGCGCCGGAGAGCACCTCGGGCAGGGCGGTCTCGATATAGCGACGCTGGGCTGCGGGGCCTCCGGTGAGGGTGGCGTTCTTGCCCCACAGCGCGGTGAAGCCGACGTCGGCCTCGTCGTACTGTGGGACGCCGACCCGGCTGATCGTGCCGCCGGGGCGGATGACGCCGTAGGCCTGCTCGTAGGCGGGCAGGTGGCCCACGGCCTCGACCACGACGTGGGAGCCTTCGCCTGCGGTGATATCGAGGACCTTGGTGATGCCTTCAGCGCCGCGTTCGGCGACGACGTGGGTGGCGCCGAACTGCCGGCCCAGGTCGGTGCGGGTGGTGTGACGGCCCATGAGGATGATCGTCTTGGCACCCAGCTGTCGGGCGGCCAGCACCGTCAGCAGGCCCACGGCTCCGTCCCCGATCACGGTGACCGTTTTCCCCGGTGCGGCTCCGCCCGTGTAAGCGGCGTGGTATCCGGTTGGATACACGTCGGCCAGTGTCAACAGCGAGGGCATCAGGGACTCGTCCGTGCCCTTGGGGATCACCACCGCCGTGCCATCGGCTTGGGGGACGCGCAGCTTCTCGGCCTGCATCGCCGAGGGGGCGCCGTCGAAGAATCCGCCGTGCACGCAGGAGGTGTTGAAGCCCTCCCGGCAGTACACGCACGTGTTGTCCGACCATGAGAAGGGCACGATGACGGTATCGCCGACGGCCAGGGCAGTGATGTCCTGCCCGACCTCCTCGACGACGCCGATGCCCTCATGTCCCATGTGCACCCCGTCCTGGCTGGGCTCCATCGAGTGGTAGGGGTGCAGGTCGGAGCCGCATACGCAGGTGTAGGTCATCCGGATGATCGCGTCGGTGGGCTCTTCGATGACAGGGTCGGGGACCTCTTCCACGCGTACGTCGCCTGGTCCGTACATCAGTGTTGCGCGCATTGTTCTGCCCTCTTTCCGTTGTGCTCGCGGTGGGAATCGGTCGGTCGTGTGTGGATCGGGCCGCAACACACGTGTCGGTGTCGGTGTCGGCTGTGCGGCGGGTCCGGGGGAGGGCCGGTGTGCTGGCCGCGGTCAGTGCCAGTGCGGTGATGGTGGCCCCGACGACGGGCCCAATGGTTCCCAGGACGATGCCGCCGATCCACGATGGCACCGCTGTACCGGAGCCGAAGGCCGCAACACTCAGCGAGGAGACGCCGGCCTGGTCCGTCAGCAGCGGCGCGATGTGGGGGTGGGCCGCGAAACAGGCCCAGAGCCAGGGCGTGGATCACGAACGGCAGATCGCTGGTCCGAGGGATCTCGGATCGTGCGTGCGTGGAAGTCGAAACGACTTCTTCGTGCATGTCAAACCTTGTGTCGCGGTGGTGCTTTCGGTGTCAGCCCCCACTTCACCGGCCGCAGCCGCCACGGAGAAGGTCGCGTTGGTGGGGGTACAACCTCGACCCCCCTGAACCGCTCACCTGCGCCTACCGTGGACGGCATGGATAATCGCGCCGACATCAGGGGTTTTCTCGCCAGCAGGCGAGCCAAGTTGTCCCCGGAACAGGTCGGGCTCCTCCCGGGCACCCGCCGCCGGGTCCCAGGGCTACGGCGCGAGGAGGTCGCCGTCCTGGCCGGGGTGAGCATCGAGTGGTACACCCGGTTGGAGAAGGGCCACATCGCGGGTGTGTCCGAGGAGGTGCTCGACGCCGTCGCTCGCGCGCTGCGCTTGGACGAGGAGGAGCGCACCCATTTGTTCGATCTGGCCCGCGCCGCACGTCCGGCCCACCGCAAGGCGACCCGCCGCCGTGAGGTCGCCCTCGCCCCGCCCGTGCAGTGGATGCTGGACTCCATCACGATGTCGGCGGCGTTCGTGCGCAATGGCCGACTGGACGTCGTCGCGACCAACGCCTTGGCCAGGGCGCTGCACGCGCCGATGTTCGACAGTCAGACGATGTCCGCCCACGGGCGGGCCAACTTCGCTCGCTACCACTTCCTCGACCCCACCTCCCGTGACTTTTTCGTGGACTGGCGGGCGGGGGCCACGATGACCGTGGCGCTGCTGCGCGCCGAGGCCGGACGCGAGCCCCACGACCAGGCATTGCGTGAACTCATCGGAGAGCTGTCCACCCTCAGCGACGACTTTCGCACCCTGTGGGCCTCGCACGACGTGCGCATCCACCACGGCGGCACCAAACGTCTCCATCACCCGCAGGTGGGCGATCTGGAACTGACCTACCGTTCCCTGGATCTGCCGACCCCACCGCGGGCCGTGCACGACCTCTCGCTCTACACCGCCGAACCGGGGAGTCCCGACGAGGAACGGCTCAAACTTCTCACCAGTTGGATCGCACCTGCGTTGGAGGCGACCCGGCAGGATTCGGAGACGCTCTGACAAATTTTCCACCGATCGTGACCGACCGGACATGATCGCGTGCGGTCAGCGACCGGGTTCTGTACCTTGCACGCGTACACGGACGGAGAAGGAAGAGTTATGTCACGTCCACGGATCATCTGCCACATGCACACGCTGCTCAACGGGAAGATCGACGGTATCGCCAACCCCACCTCGGTGGGTATGCGTTCTCAGAAGCTGTATTTCGATCTGTTCCTCGGTGAGGATCGGTACTACAAGCGACACCGCGGCTGGCTCAGCGGGAGCGGGACGAGCCGGGCGCTCATGGGTGATGAACCCGCCCCGGAGCTTTCCGAGACGTTCGAGCCCGTACCCGCCGGTGATTTCATCGCCGATCCCGATGCCGCGATGCACTACTTCGCCATCGACCGCTCCGGAACCCTTGTCTGGGATCGGAATTCCTTCGAGTACTTCGATGTCGAGGCCCACATCGTTGAACTGATCCCGGCCACGACCAGCGACGCCTTCAAAGCCCACCTGAGGTCCGTGGGCGTGTCCTACATCCTCGCGGGTGAAGAGAGGCTGGACATGGCGGAGGCGGTGCGCAAGATCGGTGCGATCTTCGAGATGGACGAGCTGATCCTCGGCGGTGGTGGAACGCTGAATTGGTCGATGATTCGCGAGGGCCTGTGTGATGAGATCAGCCTGGTCCTCATGCCGACTGCGGACGGGGAGAACCACACGCATTCCCTGTTCGAAGCCAACGAGAGGTACTCGACGCCCATGCCGTATGCGTTTTCCCTGAAGAACGTCGAGGCCCTCGAAGACGGCAGCGTATGGCTGCGATACGACGTGCGGGGCCCGGTCGACAAGGGCTGAAACCCCCTCTGCCCGTGGGCAGGGGCCGGTGCTAGGGGGACCACTGGTGTTTCAGGGTGTGGTTTTGCGGCCGTGGGTGGCGGTGTAGGTGGTCTCCAGCCAGGGGGCCAGGTCGTTGAGCAGGTGGTGGAGTGGGGCGGGGTCGGGGCTCGGGTGGGTGGCGGTGCGCAGGGCCAGGTGCATGAGGTCGGCCTGCTCGGGGTGGTAGTGGGTGAACAGGTCGGTGGCCAGGCGCAGGTCGCTGGTCCATCCGCCCCAAGTGGGCATGGTGAGGGTGAATCCGGTGCGGACCAGGCGTCGTCCGATGCGGCGGGCCAGGCCGGTCAGGTCGGTGTCGGTGCGGTCCCGGTCCAGGGCGTGGTGCCAGCGGGGCAGGACGCGGTGCAGGTCGCCGTTGGTCTGGCGGGCCAGCAGGGTGGTGGGCCGGTAGCCGGGTAGGTGGGTGGCCAGGTCGGGGCCGGTCAGTGGTGTGCACAGGCACGCCACGAAGAATCCACCGTCTTGTGCGGTCAGGGGGCGCAGGAGTTGGTCGGTGTGTTCCAGGAGGATGTCGCCGCCGTCGATGGCGGGGAAGGCGGCGTTCAACTCCGTCATCAGGGTGGTGGCCTGGGCGTGGTCCTCGTGGGTGGGTGGGGTGCGCAGCAGGGCCAGGGCGTCCAGGTCCGAGACCGTGGGTGTGGCGGTGCCGCGGGGGATGCTTCCGTACAGGTAGGCGCTGTGCAGGCGGGGGCCGAAGGTATGGGGTAGGTGGGTGCGCAGCGCTTGGATGAGCGGGGCGAAGGCGGGTGGGACGTGGGTGATGGAGCCTTCGCGGGCGATGGTGCCGTCGGGGTTCAGACCGGTGGGTGGGGGCGTGCTCACGGGGTGGGCTCCAGGTGGTGCCAGGCCCACAGGTTGGGTTCGGTGTAGTGGCCGTGGTCGGCCTCGACGTCGATGGTGACGGGGCTCAGGGCGCCGTCGACGATGTGGTCTCCGCTGCCGGGCAGGTCTTTGCCGGCCCATTGTCGCCATTGGTGCAGGGTGCCGGTGACGTGCATGGATTCTTCGCAGGGGTGGAGGATGTGGGCGCCCAGGCGGTGGTGGGTGCGGATCCAGGGGTCGAAGTGGGTGCCGTCGGGGCGTTTCCAGGTGGCGTATCGGGCCATGGGGATGAGCGGGTAGTGGTGTTTGAGGGTGGGGCGCAGGGGTGCGGCCAGGGCGGTGAGGCCGTGGGAGGCGGCGTTGGCGCGAAGGGCGCGGGCCATGTGGGAGCTGAGGCCTTTGCCCTGGTGGGTGGGGGCGATGGCGATGTAGAGGGCCACGGCGATGGTGGGGGTGCGTTGGTGGGTGTGGTCGTCGAAGGCTTGTCGTAGGGCCCAGGCGTAGCCGCCTTGGGGCAGGTCGTGTTCGCTGTGGTGCCAGGCGATGGGGACGCTGTGGGCTCGGGCGATGACGTGGTCGCTTTCGACCAGGGCGAGTTGGTGCTCGCCGAAGGTGGTGGGCAGGTGGGGCCATAGGCGGGTGGAGTCGTGGTCGTGGAACATCACCTGGGGGCCGGGGTTGAGG